>NZ_QAPC01000005.1:0-138949 GCF_003069505.1 Francisella-like endosymbiont
TAGCAGAAGAGGATTCGTTAATCACACTAGAAACAGATAAAGCGAGTATGGAAGTACCATCTCCTGTAGCAGGTAAAGTTGTTGAAGTTGTTACAAAGGTTGGTGATAAAGTTTCGCAAGGTAGCTTGATTCTTAAAGTTGAGACTGGTACTAGTGCAGTAGCTCCAGCACTAGTATCAAGTTCAGTAAATGAGTATGCCGTAGATAACTCTAATGCTCATGCTTCTCCTACAGTGAGAAAGCTAGCACAAATTTTAAATGTTGATCTAAGCAAGGTTAAAGCTACAGGTCATAAGGGTCGTGTAACTAAAGAAGATTGCTACAATTATATCAAGCACGCTGTTATACAAGTGCAGACTGGAAAGGTCGCTGCTAGTGGAAGTCTTTTAGATCTTTTAGATGATCCAGTAGTAGATTTCAGTAAGTTTGGTGAGATTGAGACCCAACCATTATCAAGAATTAACAAGATTAGCGCTAAGAATTTACACCGTAACTGGGTTAAGATTCCACATGTAACATTCTATGATGCTGCTGATGTCACAGACTTAGAAGAATTCAGAAATGCTAAGAAAGTCTTTACTGAGAATGAGGGTATCAAGATTACACCTTTATCATTCTTAGTTAAAGCTGCTACAGTTGCATTACAAGAGTTCCCAAGATTTAATAGCTCATTATCAAATGATGGTGAGAACTTGATTATCAAGAAATACTACAATATTGGTTTTGCTGTAGATACTCCAGCAGGCTTAATAGTTCCGGTAATCAAAGATGCTGATAAAAAAGGTATTATTGAAATATCAAAAGATATTATGGAGTTGGCTGGCAAAGCTCGTGATGGTAAACTTGGTGCAAAAGATATGACAGGTGCTACGTTTACCATCTCAAGTTTAGGTGTATTAGGTACTACATCATTTACACCAATTATTAATATGCCAGAAGTAGCTATTATGGGTGTATCTAAAACAGCTGTGAAACCTGTTTGGAATGGTAAAGAGTTTGTTCCTAGAACTATGCTACCATTATCACTATCTACAGATCATAGAGTGATAGATGGCGCATTAGCAGCTAAGTTCTTAACTAGATATTGTCAGATTTTATCTGATTTACGTGAAATCATAATGTAAGTGGAGTTTTAAAAATGAGTGATATTAAAACACAACTTGTAGTTTTAGGTAGTGGTCCTGGTGGATATAGTGCAGCGTTTAGAGCGGCTGACTTGGGACTAGAAGTAACTTTGGTTGAGAGATATGAAAATATTGGTGGTGTGTGTCTAAATGTTGGTTGTATCCCATCTAAGGCACTTCTTCATATTGCAAAGGTGATAAATGAAGCTAGACATTTAGCTGCTGATGGTATCATTGAAATGAATGATATGAAAATTGATAAAGCTAAAATTCTTAAGTATAAGGATGATGTTGTAGCTAAGCTTACTGGCGGTCTTAAAGGTATGGCTCAAATGAGAAAGGTCAAGATCGTGCAAGGTTATGGTAAATTTATTTCTGATAAAGAACTAGCTGTAGAGGCTGCTGATGGTAAAGTTACAAAGATTACTTTTGATAACTGTGTTATTGCTGCAGGTTCAAGTGTTATTAAGCTACCGTTTGTACCAAAAGATGACAGAATTATTGATTCAACTGGTGCATTACAAATGAAAGAAATCCCTGAAACTATGCTTGTAGTTGGTGGTGGTATTATTGGTCTTGAGATGGCACAGGTTTACTCTGAGCTAGACACAAAAATTACAGTTGTTGAGTTTGCTGACCAGCTTATGAACGGTGTTGACAAAGATATCATCAAAGCCTACGAGAAGATGAATAAGCATTATGAAGTGCGTTTGAAAACTGCTGTAACAGCTATGGATGCGCGTAAAGATGGTATTTATGTAACTATGGAAGGTGATCATCCGGCTAAAGAAGAGCGCTATGATAGAGTACTTATGGCTATTGGTCGTAAGCCAAATGGTAAGTTAATAGATGCTGAAAAAGCAGGTGTTAAAGTTGATGAAAGAGGCTTTATCCCAGTAGATAAACAACTTCGTACTAATGTTCCGCATATCTTTGCTATTGGTGACATCGTTGGTCAACCTATGCTTGCGCATAAAGCTGTACCAGAAGGTAGAACTGCTGCTGAGGTTATCTCAGGTCTTAATCATAGTTTTGATCCTTTAGTGATTCCTTCTGTTGCTTATACTGATCCAGAAGTTGCTTGTGTTGGTGAGACAGAGACTTCTGCAAAAACTAAAGGTATTAAGTATGAAAAAGGTGTGTTCCCATGGGCTGCTAGTGGTAGATCATTAAGTATTGGTAGATCAGAGGGTATGACTAAGGTTCTATTTGATGAGAATCATAGAATTATTGGTGCTTCTATCGTTGGTACTAATGCTGGTGAGCTTATTTCAGAAGCAGCTCTTGCAATAGAAATGGGCTGTGATGCTGAAGATATAGCTCTTACAATTCATCCACATCCGACTCTATCTGAAAGCTTAATGATGGCTACAGAAGTTTATGAAGGTACTGCAACAGATCTTCCGCCACAAAAGAAAAAGTAATTTCTATTAATTTCAAATTCTGTAAACTTTTTTCTTTTTATATATTTCATTTTGTTATAATCATAAAAAAATTCTAAAAAATAGTCTTTCAATGGTTATAACTGAATCTCTATCAGCTAGAGGCTCATTTAGGTATTTAATTAATTAAATTTTACAGGAGTGCCAAAAATGACTTGGTCAGATATTCTCTCAGAAGAAAAACAAAAACCTTATTTTAAACAAATACTTGACTTTTTAGCTTGTGAAATCGCTAAAGGTAAGGTGATTTTCCCAGCTAAAGAAAATATTTTTAATGCTTTTAAATATACTGAGCTAGATAATCTAAAAGTGGTCATTTTGGGTCAAGATCCATATCATAGCTATAATCAAGCACATGGTTTGGCCTTCTCAGTACAAAAAGGGGTGGATATTCCTCCATCGTTACAAAATATTTATAAAGAGCTTGTTCAAAGTATTCCAGAGTTTGAAATTCCAAATCATGGTTTCTTAGTTGATTGGGCAAAGCAAGGAGTATTTTTATTAAATACTACTTTGACAGTTGAAGCTCATAAAGCAAATTCACATAAAGATATAGGTTGGGAGACTTTTACAGATACTGTAATTAGCAAGATTTCAGAACATAAGGAGAACGTTGTATTTATGCTTTGGGGTTCGCATGCACACAAGAAAAAAGCTCTTATTGATAGTTCAAAGCATTTGGTTTTAGAGTCTACACATCCATCGCCGTTATCAGCAAATAGAGGTTTTCTAGGCTGTAATCATTTTGTTGATTGTAATAAGTATTTGATTGAGAAAAAGGGTCAGAAAATAGACTGGAATTTACTTGACTAAATCATTCCACCATGGGCAGCCTAGAAAACCATGATTATTTAACAATATTCCAAGGATCTTGATATTGAGTATGATTTTCTACAGGATTAACTCTTTTATTCCACCATTGTACGGCGTATTCGACACCATTTATTTCAACAATGTCACCAGTAATATACTCTTTTGTAGGATCCCATGTGCCTACTGGAGTTGGTTTGGGTTGAGGGCTTAGGGTTTTCCTAAGCAGCATCAGAGAAGTTTCCTAATGGAGTGTAGGCAGAATTGTTGCACCAGTCAGCTACTTTACTCTTATACTCACTATTACCTGCTTTTAATACAAGTTCCATTTACATAGCTACCAATAACCATCTGGATATGTATATTGACGCTCTGGCGTAGGTCCAGACTCTGGTCCTGGTTTGCTTGCATCATAAGTTTTAGTGAAATCAATATCATTGTTTTGAGCAAGATTAGTTATTGATTTTTTAATTATCTTATAAGTTAATAATCTTTGTTGATTGGCTGTTTTTTGAGTATTTGAGGAACTTAGTTATTCTAGTATTTGCCCATCTGTTTTTGTAACTTGATTGATAGTTTGATCAAATGCTTTATTAACATCTTTTACACTGATAAAGTGAAGATCATTATTATCTCGATAAGATAATTTATGTATCACCATTGCCAATACTTGTTTTAGTCTTGCCACTGAGAAAGTAACTTGGTTGTTTACTTCAATATACCTGTATCTTCAAGTTTTTTGTTATTATTTATTGAATATTTGATTGATATAGAAAGAAACTTGACGTGGATATCTGTAATATGTAGCTTCACCAGTATTCGGCTTTTCAGCTCCAATTCTAGTTTAATAACTGATTGTATCTAATAACTAATTATTCATATTTTTATACTCTTTAGTGTTGAAACTACCTTCAGCACAGATATTTATAATATGTCTTAAGTACTGGACTATAGTCACCAGCATTATAGACAACATTCATCATAAATGGGAATGTTAAACCACCAGCAGTATTTTTTTGAGAGTTTTGTAGACATTTATTCCATTGCTCATGGTACATATACCAATCATCTGTCGAGTTAACATTCATTCTATTAATATCGTTGCAATGATAGAAAGTAGTTATCATTGGCCCAGAGTAGATATTATCTAATGCTTCAGGACCTATTTTTTTGTATGTGAACCATCACCTGATCTTGTATTGAATGCGGCTACAGCATCGTAGTTTGCTAGACCAAGAGCTACCTTAGCTTCAGATGAAGGTAGCTTTTTGAGTAGTCATTAATCTGATAAGGACCACCTTGATCAGCTTGTAGTAATATATTTGCATATGTGCTGTTATGAATCAGTTAATCAGGATTGTTTGGCTCAAAGTTTTGAGCTATTTGACTAGACATATCCGACTCTTGCATTAGCTGGCCTATCAATGAACCATATAAGATAGTCTTTGTTAAATTTCATGTTTGGATATTTTTGCTTAATCAAATAACCATACATCACACCAGCTATAGCATTTGACATAATAACTATATTTGCATATTCGGTATTGGTAATAAAAATATCATATGCCTCTGACTGACTGATAGGAAAAGTATTGTGATAGGCTACTTTCACCTTGATTTAATTGTTTATTTATTAGCAAAAGTTGCTGCTGGCAACATAATTGATACATTAATAGAACTAATGATAACTTTCTTCCTTGTTTTTCTAAAAAGTTAGATTTTAAAAAAGGTATTTCAGATTATAGATTTTTTTGCAAGATTTTCCTTATCAGTTATTTAAATAAGAGTTATCAAAAATTGATAGGTGTAATTTTATTATTTGTGATAGTCAAGATATTTTTGGCAGTTAGATTTTGTAAGGTTTTTGAATGGATTGCTAAAGAGTGCTTTTTGTTATAGGTTATGTTAAAATAACGATTATATGTTTTATCTTGATTAAAAGCGATAACTAATGTCTATAACTACAAAAGAATCATCATCGATAAATATCGAAAAAGAACTAAAACAATCATATCTTGATTATGCGATGAGTGTAATTGTTGGTCGTGCTTTGCCAGATGTGCGTGATGGTCTTAAGCCTGTCCATCGTCGTGTACTTTTTGCGATGAATGAGTTATCTAACTACTACAATAGGCCATATAAAAAGTCTGCAAGGATTGTCGGTGATGTTATAGGTAAATATCATCCACATAGTGATACAGCTGTTTATGATACTATTGTTAGGATGGCACAGCCTTTTTCATTACGTTACACTTTGGTAGATGGACAAGGTAACTTTGGTTCTGTTGATGGCGATTCGCCAGCAGCAATGCGTTATACCGAAATTAGGATGGAGAAACTAACGCACGAGCTTTTAATCGATATAGACAAAGAAACTGTAGATTTTTCACCTAATTATGATAATACTGAGTTAGTTCCGGATGTGTTGCCAACAAGAGTTCCCAATCTTTTGGTAAATGGTTCATCAGGTATCGCTGTTGGTATGGCGACTAATATTCCACCACACAATATGACAGAGGTTATCAATGGTACTATAGCTCTTATTGATAATTCTCACTTAACTATCGAAGAGCTTATAGAATATATTCCTGCACCTGATTTTCCTACTGGATCATACATTAATGGTACAGATGGAATACTAGAGGCGTATAAGACAGGTAGAGGACGCGTAATTATGCGTGCTAAAGCTAATATTCATGAAGATGAAGCATCTGGTAAATCACAAATAGTGGTCACAGAAATATCTTACCAAGTAAATAAAGCTAAGGTTGTAGAGAAGATTGCTGAGCTTGTTAAGGATAAGAAAATAACAGGTATTTCAGAGCTTAGAGATGAGTCTGATAAAGATGGTATTCGTGTTGTAATTGATCTGAAAAGAGATGAATCACCTGAGGTTGTCCTAAATACTTTATATGCCCAAACACAATTACAATGTAGTTTTGGGATTAATATGGTTGCTCTTAGTGACAACAAGCCTAAGTTACTAAACCTCAAAGAAATTCTAGAACAGTTTATTAAGCATAGAAAAGAAGTTGTAACTCGAAGAACAATTTTTGAGCTGAGAAAATCAAAAGAAAGAGCGCATATACTAGAAGGTCTGTTACTTTCATTAGTAAATATTGATGAGATGATTGAGCTTATCAAGGAATCTCCTTCACCGGCTGATGCAAAAGAGTCTATACTTGCTAGATCATGGAATGGTTCTATGGTTAAGAGTATGCTAGAGGGTGTGGATGTCAAAATGTATCGTAAAGAAACTTTAGCATCTCACTATGGTATACAAGCTGATGCTTCATATAATCTAATTGACGAGCAAACAGATGCGATACTTGCTTTGAGATTACACAGATTGACGGGTTTGGAGCAAGATAAGATTGTCAATGAATTCAAAGAGCTTATTGATAGAATTAAATATCTAATTAGTATTTTGAGCGATGTTAATGAACTAATTCGCGTTGTTAAAGAGGAGCTTGTTGAAATTAGAGATAAATATGGTGATCAGAGGAAATCAGAAATTATAGAGTCAAGATTAGATCTAACTAGAGAAGATTTAATTGCAGAAGAAGATATGGTTGTAACTTTGTCTATGGATGGTTATGTTAAAACTCAACCATTAAGTATATATAATGCGCAAAAGCGTGGTGGTGTTGGTAAATCTGCGACTAAGACTAAAGAAGAAGATAGTATATTTAAGTTAATGCTTGCTTCAACTCATGATACTATGTTGTGTTTCTCAAGTTTAGGTCGAGTGTACTGGTCAAAAGTTTATGATTTCCCAGTCGCAAGTAGAATTTCGAAAGGTAGACCAATTAACAATATTTTGCCATTAGAGAAGGATGAAAGAATAACATCAATGATGCCAATTTCTCAGTTTAACGAGGGTTGGTATGTGTTTATGGCAACTAAACTTGGCAGAGTCAAGAAAGTTGATCTGTCTGAATTTGCTAGACCGCGTTCAACAGGTAAGATAGCAATTGGCTTAAATGATGGTGATGAATTATCTTACGTTGCTCTTACAGATGGTAATAAGCAGATTATGATGTTCTCTGATGCAAGTAAAGCAATCCGTTTTGATGAATCTAATGTGAGGGCTATGGGTCGTTCAGCAGCTGGAGTAACTGGTATGCGTATTCAGCCTGACCAAAAGATAGTTTCAATGCTTGTGACAAATGCAGATGAGGGGATTGTTTTAGCAGCTACAGAAAATGGTTATGGTAAGAGAACAGCAGTCTGTGAATATCGTAAAACTAAGCGTGCTAGCCAGGGTGTTATAGCTATATCAACATCACAGCGTAATGGTAAGGTTGTAGTAGCTGTTTTGGTTGAGAATGATGAAGATATTGTGATGATTACTGATAATGGCACTTTGGTAAGAATATCTTCTGATGAGGTTAGAGAATGTGGTCGCTCTGCTCAAGGGGTTAGATTGATTAATCTGAGAAATAATGAAAAACTTATTAGCTTAAAAGTAGTTAAGCAGGATGATGTTGAGAATAATGAAGATATAGAATCTTCTGATGATACTGCACAGAGCGAATAGTTGGTATGTTTAAAAAAACTAAGATTACCATATTAGGAGCTACAGGATCTATAGGTGATAGCACTTTAGCTGTTATTAGAGAGAGTAATGATTTTGAAGTTTTTGCTTTAACAGCATTTAGTAATATTGAGAAACTGGCAAAGCTATGCCAAGAGTTTAAGCCTAAGTTTGCTGTGGTTCCAAATTTAGCTAAAAAACAAAAGTTACAGTCATTAGTTACTAATGTTGATATTTTGATAGCAGAACAGGGGCTTGAGAAAGTATCCAGTTTGCCAGAGGTTGATATAGTTATGTCTGCTATAGTTGGTATCGCAGGGCTTAGGCCAACTTTTGCAGCAGCTAAAGCAGGTAAGAAAATTTTGCTTGCTAACAAAGAATCGTTAGTAACAGCAGGACACTTATTGGTAGATGAAGTTATAAAAAATAATGCTCAACTTATACCTGTAGATAGTGAGCATAATGCAATATTCCAATGTATAGATAATGCTAACAAGCAATATGCCAAAGATATTGACCAAATAATTTTGACAGCATCTGGAGGACCTTTTAGAGATAAGCAGTTGCATGAGCTAATTGATGTAACGCAGGAGCAGGCATGTGCTCATCCTAAGTGGCAAATGGGACGCAAAATTTCTGTTGATTCATCAACAATGGTGAATAAAGCTCTAGAGGTTATCGAAGCATATTGGCTTTTTGGTGTCCTAGCTGATAAAATAAGCGTTCTAATTCATCCTCAGAGTGTAATTCACTCAATGGTGAGATATATTGATGGTAGTTATTTGGCTCAGCTAGGAGCACAGGATATGAAAACGCCTATAGCAAACGCCTTATACTATCCTCTTAGAGGTGAAACACAAGTCGCTAAGTTTGATTTTACAAAGTGTGAATTGACCTTTAGAAAAGCATGTTTTGAAAGATTTGAAGCATTGAAGATTGTATTTGAGAACTTACAGAATAAAAATTATGCTGCTAATATAGTTTTTAATGCTGCTAATGAGGAGCTGGTAGCAGCATTTTTAGATGAAAAGATTAAGTATTTAGAGATTATAGAAGTAAACAAAAAAGTAACAAAAGAGTTAAATTTTGAGAATCCAAAAAATATAGAAGAAGTTTTTGAAATAGATAGAAAAACTCGTGAGTATGTGGATTCTGTTTTGGGGTAAATTGAGTGTTTTTTTTGAGAAAGAAGTTTGTATTATCCTCTCTTCTTATGAGTATTGCATTTAGCGGCTGGGCTGATAATGACAACTTTATATTAGATAATGTATCTATTAATGGATTAGAGGGCTTACAGAGTGATGTAGTTAAAAGCCGCATTGGTTATAAGAAAGGAAGCTACATTACATCTGAAGATACAAATCAGATTATTAATAATCTTTATGGCACTGGATTTTTTAACAGTGTCGATTTATATCGTAAAGGAAGTAATCTTTTTATTAATGTCAAAGAAAGACCGATTATAGCAGGGTTTAGTTTTAGTGGTAATAAAAAGCTTAGTAAAGATAATCTTGAGAAAGTTTTTACTGATGCGGGTATATATGTAGGTAATGTTTATAATCCTAATATGATGTTTTTGCTTAAGCAATCTTTGCTTAATCAGTACTCTATGCTGGGTTTATATGGTGCAAAAATACAAGAAAACATCAGGAAACTACCAAATAATAGGATTGATATAAATATAAACTTTCAAGAGGGTAAACTTGCAACTGTTGATTCGGTAAACTTTGTCGGTAATAAAAATTTTGATGATGCCGACTTAGGTACTAGTGTTGCATTTCAAGTGCCTTCGATATGGAATTTATGGGGTTTTTTGTCATCTTTTGATAGTTATTCACCAGATGGTATGAGTCAGTCTGTCCAAGGCATAACAAACTATTATTTAGATAGAGGTTATTTAGATTTTAAGGTTACATCGAAACAAGTATCAATGTCCAAAGACCGTGAGCATTCATATATTACTTTTGATGTTGCAGAAGGACAGATTTATAAAGTTGGTAGTATTTCTTTAACTGGTAAGTTTATTTTACCAAAATCAGAGTTACAATCTTTGGTAAAGATAAAACAAGGCGAAGTGTTCTCAAAATCCAAACTGGTTGATACAGTTAAGGGTATAAAGACTCTGCTAGGTAGTAAAGGATATGCTTTTGCTACAGTTAATCCTATTCCTACGGTTGATAAGAATAATCGTATAGTTTCTTTTAAGATTGTTGTCGATGCTGGGAAGAAGGTTTATGTGAATAGAATAAATTTCTTTGGAAATAATGTAACTAATGATTATGTATTTCGGCGCCAATTACAATATTATGAGCAAAGTCAATATAATAAGGAGGCAATAGATAAGTCTCAAAGAAGGTTAGACCAATTGCCATATGTTGGCTCAGCTGATATGGAGCTTGTTCCTGTTGCAGGATCTGATGATTTGGTTGATATGAATTATAATATCAAAGAGAGGAATGCTAACTCAATAAGTGGAAGCTTAGGATTCTCGGATTTGTATGGTTTTATGATAGGCGGTAGGCTAAATATGCCTAACGTTTTTGGTACTGGTAATACTTTTAATGTTAATGTGCAGCTTTCGATCCCATTCCAACAATTAGATATAAGTTATATTGATCCATTTTTTACTACTACAGGAATTAGTCAAAATATTTCTGCATACGTAAATAGATCAAACTTTGCTAAGACAAATGCTGTTGCTGCGTATCAGTTAGATACTATTGGTGCAAGATTGATATATGGTTTACCTATATCAACGTTTAGTAATGTTTCAGCAGGTATAACTTTTGCTAATAATACAGTTAAGCAATCAACTATTTATCAGTCTTCAATTGTACAATGGTTTATCCAACAACAAGGCGGTAGAAACAACTTTAATGAGCCTGCATTGACAGCAGGTTGGAGTTACGATAATTCAAATAAATATATTTTTGCTACATATGGAGGATCATTTAATTTAAATGGCTCTGTTAACATTCCAGTTATTAGTAATATTAATGCATATAAGGTAGAAGTTGGAGGTACTTATAATATAGCTGTGCCAAATACTGATATGTCAGCGCTAACTATTAGAGCTGGAGTTCTATATGGTGGCGGTTTTGGTAAAACAAAAGAACTACCTTTCTACGAGAACTTCTATGGTGGTGGTTGGGGAAGCGTACGTGGTTTCCTACAAGGTTCACTTGGTCCACGTGATATTAACTTAATAGATGGTTCGACGGGTAACTCAATTGGTGGTAACCTTAATATTTACAATAACTATGATCTATTGTTTCCTGTACCTTTTATAAAGGATAGTTCTAATATGAGGA
Source organism: Francisella-like endosymbiont (assembly GCF_003069505.1). NCBI lineage: Bacteria > Pseudomonadati > Pseudomonadota > Gammaproteobacteria > Thiotrichales > Francisellaceae > Francisella-like endosymbiont. Next base: position 11,225 of record NZ_QAPC01000005.1, read on the forward strand.
TAGGCGCATTTGTCGATATAGGTAATACATATACAACTTATAATTTAAATGGGGTAGTAGCTTCTCAACCAAAGCAAGAAACTGTACCTTCATTTTCTAATTTGAAATACTCTATTGGTGTTGAGTTTAGATGGGCTTCGCCAATGGGACCATTAGCTATGTCATTTGCTCAGCCATTTAATGTGCAAAAAGGTGATATAACTCAAGTATTCCAATTTTCATTAGGACAAAACTTCTAAAACAGATATGTTATTTTCTTGTATAAAAAGCTAGATTAATTGTATCTGGTACCTAAAACGGCTTAACAACTTTGGTAATATTGTGTTAGAATCTATTATTAAAATGATTATAATAAATTTAAGAGAGATCTTCTAAATGAAAAAAATTGCTTTATCAATATGCGTTTTGGCGAGTGCATTTACTGCAGCGTATGCAGACACTAAAATAGTTGTAGTCAATCCAGTTGAGATCTTCAATGATTCTGATTTAGGATCTGTGAGCGTCAAAAAACTTGAAAATGATCTTAAGCCAGATGCTACTAAGCTTAAGCAAGAACAAGATAATATTATGCAGCAGATGAAAGCTTTACAAGATAATTCTGCAACTATGACTAAAAGTGAATTAGACAAGAAACACCAGCAAATCCAACAAGAACAACAAAACTTTGCTGAAAAAGCACGAATCTTACAGCAAAAAGAGTATATGGCAAAAGATAAGCTATCAAAGAAATTTCAAGCTTCATTTGATAAGGCGGTACAGACAATTGCTAAGCAAAAAAATTATAACATAGTGCTTACAACACAGGCATTAGCTTATGTCAATAATGTTGATGATATATCAAACCAAGTTATTGAGTTGATGAATAAAGACTCTGAATAATCTTAGGGAGTTTTATTAATGTATACTTTAGATTTTCTAGCATCAAAGCTTGATGGTAAAGTCAAGGGCAATAAAAGTATCGAGATAAATAAGATTGCTACACTATCACAAGCTGGTGAAGGCAATATTTCTTTTTGTACTAACCCTAAGTATTTAAAGGCATTATTTAAGACAAAAGCATCAGCAGTTTTAATTACAGAAGAGGAATTAGAATACTGTAATACAAATGCAATAGTGTTATCAAATCCTTATATGGCTCTAGCAAAGGTTATGGAATTATTTGATAAATCGCCGCGTCCAGATGGTAAAATTCATAGTAAAGCTGTTATAGCTGCAAGTGCTGTAATTGGTGAAAATGTCACTATAGGAGCTAATACGGTTATTGGCGAAAATGTAATTATCGGTGATAATGTCTGCATAGGTGCCTGTGCAACGGTTGATAATGGCACTAAAATAGGTAATGATACTCTTATTAAGAGTAATGTATCTATTGCTCATGATGTTGTAATTGGTGCTGGATGTATTATTCATCAAAATACTGTAATTGGTTGTGACGGTTTTGGTAATGCAAGAGATGAAGATGGTAGTTGGACTAAGATTCCTCAACTAGGTAGAGTGATTATCGAAGATAATGTTGAGATTGGCTCTGGAACAACTGTTGATAGAGGGGCTATTGATGATACGATAATTAAAAAGGGCGCACGTATTGATAATTTAGTACAGATAGCTCATAATGTAGTTATCGGTAAAAATACCGCCATAGCTGGTGTTACAGCTGTTGCAGGTAGTACAATGATTGGTGATAACTGTCTTGTTGGAGGTCAGTCAGCTATAACTGGACATATCAGTATTTGTGATAATACTATCATAGGTGGCGCATCTAATATTGGTAAGTCGATTACTAAGCCAGGGATGTACTATGCTGCGTTTGAAGCTAAACCTAGGATCCAATGGGGTAGGTTTGTGGCTAAACTAGCTAAGGTTGATACTCTAATTACAAAAGTAAAACAACTAGAAGAAAAAATTAAATAATTAAGGATTGTTTAATGAGTCAGTTTAATGAAAATAATAAACAGATAGATGTAATTGGAATTAGAAAAATCTTACTTCACAGGTATCCTTTTGCATTTTTGGATAAGATCGTTGATTGGAGTATTGAAGATAGAACGATTGTTGCACAAAAAAATGTCACTGTAAATGAGGATTTTTTTAACGGGCACTTTCCTGATTTTCCAGTCATGCCTGGTGTATTAATAGTTGAAGCAATGGCCCAAGCAACAGCAATACTTGGTGAATTAATGGCAGAAACATTGTTTGCTCATGTGGTTGAGAAAGCTGGCGGTGGTAGAAGAACGTTTATGCTAGCTGGTATTGATAAGGTAAGAGTTAAAAAACCTGTTATACCAGGCGATGTGTTAGTGATTGAGTCACGCATGGTAAAACAAAAAAATATCATCTGCACTGCAGAGTCAGTAGCGAAGGTTGATGGACAAGTTGTTTGTTCAGCTGAATTAATGGCAGCATATAAGGACTATTAATCGTGATACATAGTTTGGCAGTAGTACATGAGAGCGCCAGAATAGCCGATACTGCTATAATAGGACCATTCTGTGTTATTGGGAAAAATGTTGTTATTGGTGAGAATACTGAGTTAAAAGGCCATGTAACAATTGGCGATAATGCTGTTATAGGCAAAAATAATCGGATTTTCCAGTATGCTTCAATCGGTGATGACCCAATTGATTATACATATAAAAAAGGCGATTTTTCTCAGGTTGTTATTGGTGATAATAATATTATCAGAGAATGTGCAACCATTCATGGTGGAACCGCAAAAGAAACTGGAATTACATCAGTTGGTAACAACAATATTATTATGTGCTATGTGCATATTGGTCATGATTGTAAAATAGGTAGTTACATAAATTTGGTTAATGGGATTGGTTTAGCTGGACATGTGCATATTGATGATTATGCAATCTTAAGTTCTAATGTTGGTGTTCATCAATTTTGTAGAGTCGGTAAACATGCTTTTATTGCTCATGCAGCACTGGTTGGTAAGGATGTCCCTCCATATCTAATGGTTACTGCTGTGAATGCTGGCTCAACTCCTTGTGGTATAAATACTGAAGGCTTAAAGCGCCGTGGTTTTACACCTGAAGAAATGAAAAAAATCAAAGAAGTTTACAAGGTGTTATATCGTAAAGGTTTAATGATGAAAGAAGCTTTTGAGATAATCAAAGATATGGCTAAAGAAGACAAAGTTTTAGAGCCTTTTGTTGATGTGATTAGTACTTCGCGAAGAGGTATACTAAGGTAATGAGAATAGGTATTGTAGCTGGAGAACTCTCAGGTGATCAATTGGGTGGTACACTAGTTGAGGTTTTAAAGCTAAGATATCCTAATGCAACAATTGAGGGTATTGGTGGCCCTAAAATGGCAGCAGCTGGTTTTAAAAGCCTCTACTCAATGGATGCACTATCATTAATTGGTTTTTTAGAAATTATCTCAAAAAGTCTACGCATATTAAGTATTCGTAGCAAAATTATCAATTATTTTAAGCAAAATAAACCTGATATATTTATAGGTATAGATGCCCCTGATTTTAATCTTACGGTTGAAAAAGAATTAAGAGCTGCTGGTATTAAGACTATACATTATGTAAGTCCCAAAATATGGGTTTGGCGGGAATATCGTATCAAAAAAATACGCAAAGCAACTGATAAGATATTAGCAATTTTGCCTTTTGAAGTTGGATACTATAAAAAAAGGCATAATTTTGAAGCTATATATGTTGGCCACCCATTAGCTAAGAATATCCCAATACATATTGACAGAGCTAAGTATAAAGAAAAACTCGGTTTAGAAAATAATTCTTTGTCAATATTATCAGTTTTACCGGGAAGTCGTACTACAGAAGTTACAAGGCTGTTACCATTATTTTTGACAGCATTACAGAAATTAGTAGATGCCGGGTATAAATTTAAAGCTATTATGCCTTTAGCTAAGCCATCATTAAAACCACTATTTGCTAAATATAAGCAGCAAATTGATGATCTAGGGATTGAAGTTTTTGAAGCAAGTTCGCATGAAGTTTTAAAAGCATCTGATTTGAGTTTATTAGCATCAGGAACAGCAACATTGGAGGCTATGCTATGTAAACTACCTATGGTTGTAGGTTATAAGTTATCATGGCTTTCAGCTTTTATTGGCAAAATCCTTATTGGTAACCATAGTTATTGGGCTTTCCCTAATATCTTGCACAAAAGCGAAATCGTTAAAGAATTAATACAAGAAGACTGTACAGCAGATAATTTATTTAGCGAATTAAAAAGATTGTTTGATGATAAAAAGCGCAACGATCATATAGTAAAAGAATTTGAAAAAATTCATACAGAAATGGTTATTGATACTGAGAGTAAAATCATCGAAGTATTAGATATTATGATAGAAAAATCTTAATTTTTATAGTCTTTAGAGATATAATACATGAGTATAAAAACATTATAGGTGTTAGGTAAATGACAATAATATTGGCATTAGTTTTAGTTTTGGTGATATTGATCATAATAGATTTATATCGTAAAAGTTTGCGTCTCAAACAATTAGAAATACTTAGAAATATTGAACAAAGTAATACTCAAGAGCTTATAACTCAAGCTAAAAGTTACTCAGAACATGCTGCTAATGTTGAAAATATTCAGCATGAATATCCGCTCTTAAGAGATGGTTTTTTACTACTTTACTTTGAAGCGATTGAACCAATTCAAATAAAAGATTTAACCGAATTTTTAAAGTACTATGGAGTGAAATATACTGATGACAAGGTTTTCCAAAAAGTTAATTATAAGGATGTTATCTTTAGCATTTTACTTGATAACCAAGAGCAAGAGTTTTTTAGTGCTAAAGATGGTAGTATAACTGGTATTATCGCTGTAATGAATTGTAGAAAACTTGCCAGTATCGATTATGATGTTAAAACATGCTATAAATTAATGCTAGATGTCTTAGAAGATTTAGCTAAGTCTTTTCATGGTACGTTAATGAATGAGCATAAAGTTAGACTTACTAAAAAAGATAAACAAAACTATTTAGCAGCAATTTTATAACAATAAAAATATAAAAAAACTTTTATTTTTGGTTAATCATGTCCATAATTTTTGATAAAAAATGAATATCTAATATTTCTTAAACTTTACATCAGGTAGAATTTGTATTAGATTTCTGTCTTTTATATCTTTTTCAACTAAGCTATCAACAGTTAAAAAATTCCAATCCTATCTTTACAGACTTGATTAAGTACATTAAAGTCATCCATAAATAATATTGGTGTGGAACATGATATATAATCTCTTTTCTAAGAGCAGCTTTGTCCATGGTTTTCTTAGGCTATATGATATAAATGGATAATTGAGTAAATCTTTTATTGTATTTGGTGTACCGTATTTTTAAATTAAATCAAGTGGTGGTACATAATATATTTGATATGAGTTGCATTTTTCTATATTTAAGGTTGTCAGTAATAAGGGGAATTTGAGGAAAACCTACTATTATATTAATATTGCTTTTTGCTAAATCACCATTTTGTTCAGAAAATATTAGTTCACTCTCAATTAGAGGATATTTATTTATAAGGTCACTTAGATGCTTTAAGATTAGTTTTTTAGCTAAAGTCTTTAATACTAATACAGTTAATTTACCTTGAGGAGTTTTTTGTCTAGACTCTAGAAATTTTTGAAGATTATTTACCTTCTTTAAGTAAACTCTGGCATTTATCAAACATTATTATACCAAAAGTTATTAGCTGGACATTCCTCGTGTTACGAAAAAATAGTCTCTCAGATATTTGATTTTCTAGGTTTTTATTTGCTTACTTACAACTGTAGTTGAAATACAAAGTTCAGCACTAACTTGTTTGTAACTTAAATATTCTACAATTTTTATAAAACATCTTAATTGTGAATAATTTAAAATATTTATTAATCTTTTATGTTTCTGTTATTATTATAAACCAGAGATTTATAAAGCATGGCTATAATTTGATTAAATTAATTAATAATTTTTTTTATAATATAGATATAAATAAAAAATATGGATAAAAAGTTATGAAATACGAATACCACCATGTAGGAATTTCTGTCACTGAACGACGACCTGGAGAACGCTATAGCCCTATTATGGATATGTATACCTCAGGTGGTGAACTCCCAGACAGAATACAATATTATCGTTTTAGACTAAACTGCCTATAAATAAATTTAATTCAAACACTATCTCATATAGCCTATAAAGTAACAGATTTAGATAGTGTTATTAAGAATAAAAATGTTCTTTTAGAACCTTATTTTCCTATAGAAGGATTTAAAGTTGCTATAGTTGAGGAAAATGTAGCGATAATAGAGTTTATACAAACTGATTTGTCAGACGAAGAGGTATAGAAAGCATGATTTAAAAAAATCAATCTTGTATACTACATTTAGATTTTTTTATAAAGCTATACTTTCTATATTGTTTTCTAGATTTTTAATTTAGAAAAGGGAAAATAGAGTTTCTCAAGCTGGTTACTACTGACAAAACTATTGAAGTACAAATTTGGTGCCTAATAGATTAAGCACTCTTTCGGTAGCAAACCTAGAAAGTGCTTAATAATTTATTTTAATTAGTAGCATATTAATTATCTTTATATTGTATTATCCTGTCTCGTTACTACATTTTAAATTACTACATTAACTACAATAAAAATTAAAAATATTGAGAAAAGTTAACATGAAATATTTTTTTTAATAAAATGAGCTTTATTTAATACTAGTCTTGCTAGCAGATTTAGATAAGTAGCTGTGAGCGATGAATCTATCAAAGATATGTGTAATATTTTTGCTTACTTATTTTAGCCATGAGTGTAAATTGAAAATGGGTACAAGTACTCTTAATGTACACCACAATATAATCTACTACTATCAAGGATTAAATAATCTAAGTAATACATAGTTTGATACAACAAAGATATATCAAAACATCTTTATTATTTGATTTGTGATATAGTATGAAACAGTATGAGAAATATGTTTGGTGGGCCCAGTAGGACTCGAACCTACGACCTACGGATTATGAGTCCGGCGCTCTAACCAACTGAGCTATAGGCCCAAAACTTAGACGTAATTATATTTAAAATAAGGCTATTAGTCAAGAGCTATTTTTGTTTTAGAGTGTTATTTATATATTTTTGAAGATGTACCTACGATAAGAGGATCCGGTGGGATTGCTACCTCATGATCTTTGTTGTCATACTCAGCGTTATTAAGTATATATCTTATTGCATTTAGTCGGGCGCACTTTTTATCATCAGATTTAACGATTACCCATGGTGCGTATGGTTTGTCCGTATATATAAACATTCTTTCTTTAGCTTCAGTATAATCATCCCATTTATCTAAAGATGCTTTATCTATTGGGCTAAGTTTCCATTGTTTTAAAGGGTGACTTTCTCTGGCAGTAAATCTGTTTTTTTGTTCCTGTTGGTTAACTGAGAACCAAAACTTTATTATCATAGTACCACTATCAACTAGCATTTTCTCTAGTTGAGGAGCCTGTTCTAGGAATAAAAAATATTCCCTTTCGGTACAGAATCCCATAACTCTTTCAACTCCAGCACGATTATACCAAGATCTATCAAAAAGTACTATTTCCCCCCAGATGGTAGATATTCTATGTATCTTTGAAAGTACCATTGATTTCTCTCTCGTTCTGATGGTTTCTCTAGGGCAATTACCTTAGCACCACGTGGATTGAGATGTTCCATCATTCTTTTTATAGTTCCACCCTTACCAGCGGCATCTCGCCCTTCAAAAATTACCAGAACTTTTTTATTATTTTCTTTTACCCACTTTTGAAATTTTAATAGTTCTATTTGTAGATAATGCTTTTGTTTTTCATATACATTACATGGAATTTTATGCTTATATGGAAAAATATTTTCTAAAAGAGCTTTTGGCGCTCCTCTTGGCTTAAAACTTTCATATAGAATTATAAAAACAGCTTAACTTAGCTAATATATTATCATATAGAAGTGATTAAGAGATAAACAGATTAACTTTTTACAGGTTTAAAATTTAGCTTTAGACTAAAAAATATATAAAATATTGAGAACATTAATATTATTGTTATTAGAGGTGTTGGTGTTTTTAGTGGGTAAAGTAGTACTGCTAAGAAAGTTACAATAGCCACTAACATTGTGAAAATAAATGTAAATGTTTTGACAAATTTACTCTCACTAATATGCTCAGTTCTTGATAGGTATATATATTTTATCGGTATAAAAGAGAATATTGATAATATTATTATCGTTATTTCATTAATCAATTGACTTGACTGAAAACACATCATATACATTACTATAACATTCCAGTAACTTGGAAAGCCGACAAAAAAATAATCATTAGTTTTTGCATTTAGTTGACAGAACTGATAAGAAGAAGAAATAGTTATCATTATTATTATTGGAATTAGCCATTGTTGGCTAACTATTGCAGACACATATATCCAAATGCAAGGAACAATTGAATATGTTGTAAAGTCTATAATGTTATCAAGAAGGGAGCCATCTAGAGGAGCAAGTTTTTTGATATCAACCAATCTCGCTAGGCTACCATCTATTGAGTCAATAAATATCGCCATTATAATGCTAAACATTGAAAGCTTAATATAGTAGTGATGTAGATACGTTTGACCTAATACAATTGTTTTGGCAGCTTCTATTGAAAATATAATAGCTAAGACACCAAATACAGCACCTAATGATGTAAAAAGATGCACTAGCCAAGCATATATTTTTTGTAGGGTTTGCATTTTAAATTAACTTTTAAATAAACTTACGGAATTGTAGCAAAAATAACTAACAGTTTCTATTAATAACTAAATTAATAAGTTTTTCAAGTTTGATTGAGCTAATGTTGTTATTTTTGAGGTTGTTGATAATTTGATTGATTTCATTTTTTTTATCTAATAAATATTTATTTGCGCCTTCCAATCCTATTAATGAAACATATGTGGATTTATTAGCATCTATATCTTTAGCACTAGTTTTCCCTAGCTCAGTAGTTGTCTTCGTGACATCTAAAATATCATCTTTAATCTGAAAGCATAAACCTATTAAGTCTGATAACCTTATTAATAAATCTTCTTTTTTGTTATTTTGATTTTGTGAGAGAATATAAGGTAAAACTATACATGCTCTAAACATTTTTGCAGTTTTGTTAGCATGTAATATCTCTAACTCATTAAGCATAAGTTTTTTATTCTCACCCTCAATATCTAACTGTTGACCACCAACCATACCATTAGCGCCACAGCATTGAGCAAAGAATTTATTTATTTTTCTTAGTTTATCTATATCTCGACAGTTGATATCTTGTAATATTTCAAAAGCTAAAGATTGTAAGGCATCACCTGCTAATGTTGCAGTAGCTTCATTAAATTTGATATGACAAGTAGGTTTACCCCTACGGAGTCTATCATTATCCATAACAGGAAGATCATCATGTATTAGCGAGTAGGTATGGATAGATTCTATTGCAAAAGCAATTTTATCACAGTTTGCTTTATCAATAGCTAAAGCCTCGCCAATTACATAAACAAACTGTGCTCTTATTCTCTTACCACCACTAAAAAAACTATAATACATCGCACTTAGTAATGTTTTGGATATACATCCAAACTGAGTAAATACTTTTTCAGCAAAAATTTCGAAATCTTTTATTATCTTTTCACTACTCATAAAAATTTTACGATATTATTATACTGCTTTTCAAGCACATCACTATGCGCTTTAAAGGTTTTAAGCGCGCCTGAAGACATCTGTTGTGATAGTTGTTTATCTTCTAATATTTTAAGGATGTTATTTGCAAGCTCTTGTTGACTTCTTACACGAGTTAGAGCTTTATTACGAATTAGTTCTTTGGATATTTGACTAAAATTATAAAGACTTGTACCGCTTAAAATTGGTTTTGCTAGTGCAGCTGGTTCAAGTAAATTATGTCCACCATTATCTATTAAAGTTCCGCCAACGAAAGTTATATCTGCAATGTAATAAAGATGTAGCAGTTCACCCATTGTATCGCCTAAATATACTTGGGTGTGACTAGAGATTTGACATTCTAAAGAACTTCTTTTTTGGTATGTCAAAGAATTATTCGAGATTAGTTTTTCTACTTTCTGAAAGCGTTCTTTATGTCTTGGAACCAATATTAATAAACAGTTTGGACGTATTTTTAAGATTTGTTTATGTGCTTCAAGGATTATTTCTTCCTCGCCTTGATGAGTACTGCCTGCGATCCATGTTGGTCTAACTTCTAAACTATCTTTGATGCTATCTATTTTATTTTCAAGGTTTTCTGGAGTGATAAGGTTATATTTTAAGTTTCCTGTTACAGAAATATTGTTTTTATTTGCTCCCAAAGAATGAAATCTCTTGGCATCTTTCTCAGTTTGAGCATTGATGTGAGATAGATTCTTAAATAGAAATTCTTTACCAAAAGGAATTTTGGTATAGTTTCTCATTGATTTTTTCGATAGTCTGGCATTTGTTATTATTACAGGAACTTTTTCAGCAAAACATTTATTTAGAATATTTGGCCAAATTTCTGTTTCAATAATTATAAAAATTTTAGGATTGACTTTAACGAAAAAACTATTAATAAATGGAATTATATCATAAGGGATATACATATGATGTATATTTGAATATTTACTATATAAATTATTTACAACATCACTACCAGTTGGTGTAGTTGTGGTTATAATAAAATTTTCATCAGGAAAATTTTTTAGTAATTTTTTTACTAGTGGCGCAGCAGAAATAGTTTCACCAACTGATACTGAATGTATCCATATGCTGCTGTCAAATCGAAGGCTAGTTTGTGCGAATCTTTCAGCCCATCTTTTTCTATAATTGATATTTTTGAAGCTTCTTTTTAATTTTTTTACATATAGAAAGGGTATATATACAATAAATAAGCTCGAGTATATGTGAGCTAGAAAAACATAAAAGAATTTTTTTAATTGTTCCACTCTTTAAACCTAAAGCTAATTGTTATATTCTTGATAAGAATTATTTGTACATTTTAGCACATAACAATATAAATTTATATAATCTAAATTGGTAAAATTTAGTTTTCTATAGTAGTTGTATCATTTTATCAAGTGCAAGGGCTCTATGGCTTATTTGATTTTTATCTATTTCAGAGATTTCAGCTAAGGTTTTTTGCAATTGTGGCAATACGAATATAGGATCATAACCAAAACCATTTGAACCACTAGTTTGATAAGCTATCTGTCCCTCTAAAAAACCATAAGCTAAAATTGGGGTTGGGTCAAGCTCATGCTCTACATATGCTAGGGCACAAACAAATCTAGCGTTCCTATTATCATTACCAGCTAATTTAGCTAGTAATTTTTGTATATTAGCCTTATTGTTACCATGTTCTCCACAATACCTTGCTGAATAGATTCCAGGCTCACCATTTAAAGAAAATACTTCAAGCCCTGAATCATCAGCAATCGCAGCTCGACCTGTATGTTTAGCGCAGTTTCTTGCTTTTAAAATAGCGTTCTCAATAAAGCTAAGTCCAACTTCATCAGCATGAGGAACATTAAAATCTGTTTGAGGGATAATCTTAATATTCTTTTGATTAAAAATGTTAGTAAATTCTTTAATCTTACCTTTATTACTAGAGGCTAAAGCTATTTCTTTCATACTACAGACTTTATATAAGTTGTTTGCTTAAGAATATATTAGCAATATTTGTTGTAAATGTTATCCTTTAGGTACATGTATTTTGAAATATTGGTAGAGTAAATTAATGAAAATATGTTTTATCGGTGGTGGCAATATGGTAGCAGCAATGATTGCTGGCATGACTTCCCATGGTTATAAGGGTCAAGATATAATTGTTTTTGATAGAAATGATTATAAGTGCTTAAACTTATCTATAAATACAATATTGAGATATCTGCCTCATTACTAGATGCAGTTAAACTTGCTGATATCCTTATTTTAGCAATTAAGCCACAAAATATGCCTGAACTTATCAAAAATATTAGAGAGGTAGTTACATCTAGACAAGTAATAGTTACAGTAGCTACGGGGATACAGACTAATGCATATGAGAGATTATTTAATAAAGAGATCTGTTTTGCTAGAACGATTCCTAATATACTAGTAGCTTAGGCTATGGTGCTACGGGGATTTATTTTAACGGCAATATTACTGCTGATAAAAAACTATAGTTATAGACATTATGCAGACAATAGGAGTAGTAACAGTTGTTAGTGATGAAAGGGCTTTGAGCAAGCTTTTTGGGAGCATTAGTGATTTTAAATTAAATATTTATTTTATGTATCTTATACTATATACTTGTTTTAATAAAATGCTATGCAAAATATTTTTAACAGTAAAGGTGAATTATGAGATTATTGTTAGCTGAAGATGATCTTAATTTAGGAGAAGGTTTATTAGAAGCTTTACAAAAAGATGGACTTATTGTAAACCTAGTTTCAGACGGTGAAGCAGCACAAACTTTTATAGAATCTGGTTTGTATAACATAGTTGTTTTAGATATTGGTATACCAATAAAGACAGGTTTAGAAGTTCTAAGGAATGTTAGAAATAGAGGTATTAAAGTTCCAATAATCTTGTTGACTGCTAGAGATGGTTTAGAAGATAGAATTAAAGGCCTAGACCTTGGTGCTGATGATTATCTGACAAAGCCATTTGAGCTAAAGGAGCTTGTTGCTAGAATTAAGGCTATTTCTCGCCGCATCAATACTAGATGCGGTAAAAGTCTTAATGAAGAGATTAGATTTGGCGATTATAGTTTTAATCCAAGTTCTGAAACAGTAACTAAAGATGGTATTATTATTCCAGTGTCTAAAAAAGAGTTAGCACTACTTGCGATACTAGTACAAAATGCTGGCAGAGTAGTGCCGAAGACTCAGCTTTTAGAAGAGGTTTATTCTACAGATAAAGAAATGGATACAAACACCTTAGAAGTGCATATGCATAATTTGAGAAAAAAAATTAATATTCCTAATTTTATACAAACTATTAGAGGGGTTGGTTACTTTGTACAAAAGGATAAAGTAATTAAGTAACTTCATGGAACTGTTAAATTATATTCTAAACCTAGGTTTTACATTTTGGCTTTTGTTCTTAACCTTTGCAAGTGGTTTGATCTATATTATTGATCTTGTATTTTTCCAAAAATCAAGATTAGCTCCCTATGCTAATGAACTAAAAGGTTTTTCTAAGAAACAGAAATGCCAATTCTATAAAGATAAAGGGTTAAAAGCACCTTTTATAGCTGATCAAGCAAGGTCTTTGTTTAGTGTATTTTTTGTGGTATTCCTACTTAGAACTTTCTTGATTGGTAACTTTTTAATCCCAACTGCGTCGATGACACCAACACTTCCAGTTGGTGACTTTATTTTCGTTAATAAAACTGCTTATGGTATCAGAGCTCCATTTTCAAATGAAACTTTAATAAAAGTCGGTGAACCAAAAAGAAGTGACATTGTAGTATTTCATTTTCCAGTTAATCCTAATGTTGATTTTGTTAAACGCGTGATTGGTTTACCAGGTGATGTAATTTCATATAAAGATAAAATGCTAACAATAAATGGCAAAAAGCTTGAATATACTGATTGTAATCGTGATGCTATAAACTATTACAACCAATCTTTAGCTGATGGCAGTGGTGATACAGTATGTACAGAGAACCTTGGTAGCGTTAAGCATGAAGTTAACTGGATAAAGTCTATAAAAGGAACTGATTTTGAAAATCTTAAAGTCCCAGCTGGTCAATACTTTGTTATGGGAGATAATCGTGATAATAGTGAAGATAGTCGCTATTGGGGCTTTGTACTTGAGAGAGATTTAGTAGGTAAAGCAAAAATTGTCTGGATGAGCTGGGATAAGGTAGATAAGAAAGTTCGTTGGGATCAAATTGGTAAGGTCTTTTAACCAAAAATGGTTCCTGAATATTCACGATTTTATAATATACTTGGTTATAGTTTTAAAGATTATACTCTTCTAATAAGAGCCTTGACACATCGAAGTAAGACTAAAAAAAATTATGAGAGATTAGAGTTTCTTGGTGACTCTATTTTAGGTTTTGTAATTGCTGAAGCATTGTATCTACAATTTAGAGATATAGCTGAAGGAAGACTTTCGCAGCTTAGATCTAAACTAGTCAAAGGAACAACTTTAGCGCAATTAGCCTTAAGCCTTAAAATGGATGAGTACGTTATTTTAGGAGCTAGTGAGCAGGGTGGACGAAAAAGTGAGAAAGTATTAGAAGATGTTTTTGAAGCTGTTATAGGAGCTATTTATCTAGATAGTGATTTTGCAACTGTCAAGAAAGTTATATTGAAATGGTATCAATCAGTAATATCGAATATTAATCTAGATACTATCAAAGTCAAAGATAGTAAATCAAAGCTTCAAGAGATTCTGCTACAGAATGCTTTGAGTTTGCCAGAATATAGTATTGAAACTATAGAGGGTAAAGACCATGAGCAGCAATTTACTATAGTTGCTATATCAAAAGATTTAAATCTTCAAGTCAAAGCTAAGGGAACTTCACGGAAAAAAGCTGAGCAAAAAGCAGCTGAAAAAATGATAGAAATGTTATCACAACAAGGCTTACATGAAAAAAAATAGACTAAACTTAAATGGTGTGGTTGTTATCAATAAGACTAAAGGTGTTAGTTCAAATAAAGTTTTACAACAACTAAAGTATTTATTTAACGCACAAAAAATAGGTCATACAGGTACTTTAGATCCTATGGCGACAGGAGTTTTGCCTATATGTTTTGGTAGAGCTACTAAAATAGCACAATACCTGCTTGATGCTGATAAAGAGTATATAGCTACGATTAGGCTTGGTATTGAAACAGATAGTGGTGATGCTGAAGGTCAAGTAATAACTAGAAATAATAACATACCGAAGCTATCAAATCATCTAATAGAAAAAGTATTAGCAAATTTTCGTGGTAATATCGTACAGGTTCCGCCTATGTACTCTGCACTTAAACATAATGGTCAGCCTCTTTATAAACTTGCCAGAGAAGGTAAGAGTGTTGAAATTAAACCAAGAAATATCAATATTTATGAGCTAGAACTATTAGATTTTGACAAAGATACTTTGAAAGTTAGAGTTAAATGTTCAAAGGGAACATATATCCGTAGCTTAGCGATAGATATTGGTAAGAAACTAGGTTGTGAGGGGCATTTGATAGCTTTACAAAGAACTCAAAGTGGACCTTTTAAGTTAGCTGAGGCTTTTGAGCTAGAACAACTAAAAGATTTAAGTTTTGAGCAAAAAATCGCTAGTATAACTAGTATAGAGAGTGTATTTATCGACAAGCCGATATACTCTCTAGTAGAAAATGAGAAAGATGATTTATATAAGAGAGGACTCTTAGCTACTAAACGAAATTTAGATAAAACTGTAAGAATATATGATAACGATCAATTTGTAGCTATAGCAGAGTTTGATAAAGGTAAGTTGATTAATAAAAAATTTTTTGATCAGGATATATTGATAAGTGAGTAAATATAGCATACATAATGATCCGAATAGGGATATTGAAGCACAAAAATATGAAAATCCAATCCCAAGTAGGGAGATGATTTTAAATTATATAAGAGATGTAAAACTTCCTGTAAGCATTGAGAATATAGCAAATGCTCTAGAGATTTTTAAAAAAAATCTTTTTGAATGTCTTGTAAATCGTTTAGGTGCAATGGTTAGAGATGGTCAGTTAGAGAAAGATAAGTCATATTATAACTTACCAGAAATGGCAGCAATTTATATAACTTCTAAAGTTACATCTGATAAAGATTCTCACCTTGAGTTATTTAGTCATGCTTTGAATACTAAAGTTGTTATTGTCTCTTATCAAGCAAAAATGGTAATGGTTGGCGATGAGGTCACAGCAAAAGTTTTAGGTCTTAATAAACGTGGACGAATTGAAGCAGAAATCAAAACAATTGTTTCACGAGCACAAAAGACTATAACAGGTTATTACTATAAAAGCTTTGATTGTCATTTTTTAAAACCTATAAGTAAGAACATTACAAATAACATTGTTCTGTTACCACCGAAACAAAAAATAGAGCATAATTCGTTGATAGAGGCTGAAATGATAGTTTATCCTAGTATCAATAGTGCTGCAGTAGCTAGATTTAAACAAGAGGTAGAAGCTGTATCTCCAGTTAAAGAAGCAATGATGATGGCAACTCAAAAATATGATCTAGTAGAGCAATGGAGCAAAAAAGCGCTGAGGTATCTAGATGACATCTCAGAACAGATAACTGTAGGTACTAGAGTAGATTTGCGCGATAAACACTTTATAACTATAGATGGTGAGGATGCTAAAGATTTCGATGATGCAGTCTATGCACATAAAACTAAGAGTGGTAGTTGGAAGTTATATGTAGCAATTGCAGATGTTTCAAATTATGTTGAGAAAGATTCAGCTTTGGATTTAGATGCTACACGTCGTTCAACATCAGTATATTTCCCTGGTTATGTAATACCGATGTTACCAGAGAAACTATCAAATGATTTGTGTTCATTAAGACCAAACGAAGATAGGTATTCTCTAGTTTGCGAGATGAATATCAGTAAGGAAGGTAAACTTTCTAGGTATAAGTTTTATTCAGCAGTAATAAATTCAAAAGCGCGCTTAACATATACAGAGGTAGCTAAGCTTTTAGAAAAGAAGCAAAATCTTATTGTTGAGCAAAAGCCAGAGCTTGTAGTAAATATTTTTGATTTATATGAGTTGTATAAAATACTTCATCAAGCTAGAGTTGAAAGAGGCACTATAGATTTTGATACAGTTGAAACACAGATAATCCTTGATGAGCATAATCATATCGAATCAATTGTGCCAAGGCATCGTAATGATGCTCATCGATTAATAGAAGAATGTATGCTTGTGGCTAACGTTGCGGCAGCTAACTTTACAATAAAACATAAGAAGACATCACCATTTAGAGTTCATAGTGAACCTAAACAGGATAGAATGGATACTCTTAAGAAGTATCTAGCTAAATATGGTATACATCTTGCTTATGGTAAAAATGGTAAAGTCACTCCAAAAGCATTAGCACAGATGCTAGATAGCATAAAAGATCGTCCTGATTATGATGATATTCAGATAATGACTTTGCGGAGTATGAATCAGGCTATTTACAGTATAAATAATGATGGCCATTTTGGTTTGGCATATAGTGAATATACACATTTCACATCACCAATTCGTAGATATCCAGATTTAGTAGTACATAGGATAATTAAATCAATTATTGGTGAATATGAGCATGGTGCTGCTGATTATAAATCTTCTGAACTAGCTAATATTTGTGAGAATGCTTCAGATCAAGAGCGTAACGCTGATGCGGCATCTAAGCAAGTTGAGAATTGGCTTAAGTGCTACTTTATGCAGGATTATATTGGTCATGTCCTTGAGGCACAAATCAAGCATATAAATGGCTTAGGTCTTTTTGCTGAGCTAAAAGATATGTATATAGAAGGTTTGATACATGTATCAGCAATTCCGGGTGATTATTATATTTATGATGAGACTAAGGATATATTGATAGGTAAGAGAACACATAAAGTCTATAAGATTGGTCAAGATATAACAGTAAGAGTTGTACGTGCGGATCTAGAGAATATTCATATAGATTTCGAGTTATTTGATCCAAAAAAAACATTTGGTTACAATAACTTAGATAAACCATTTGCTAATAAAAAGACTAAGAAAGTTAAAAAGAGAAAAGCAAGACATAGAAGAAAAAATAAGTCAAAAGTGAAATACTAATCGTAATTTAATCTTAAAATTAAGTGGTTTTTTAGGTTGTTTAAAATCCCAGACAATCCTAAGTTTCGAATTATATAAATAATATTAATTTGCCAAAATTTGAGGTTGTTTCTCACCGAATAATCAAATTTATGATGGTTGTTGTGCCAGCCTTCACTGAATGTAATTAGTACTATAAGAAATTATTGCGACTATTGTCTGAAGTTTCGTAATCTTTAGATCCAAATATGTGGCAAATTGAATTTACACTAAATGTAGTATGATAAAGTAATACTGTACTTAAAATTCCTCCCCAGAATACAAATACTAAGCCTGATGTTTCAAGACTATGATAAAAGTGATTTATTAAACTACCTAAGATGAAAAGACCTATTAAATACAAGGCAAAAGATAAATGAGCGTGCTTATCAAACCAAACTATTTCAGGGTATTTAAGCCAATCTTTGATAGATTTAGGGTCTACTTTATCACTTCTTGTTTCAAAAAACCAACCAACATGAGATTGGAAAATGCTGTTTTTAGGTTAATGAAGATAGTATCTTTATCAGAGTGAATGTGGTGATATCTGTGATGATCTGATCACCATAATGGACCTTTTTGTGATACCCAAGTATCTATTAGCGCTAGAATAAATTGAAATACTCGAGAAGTTTGAAATGCCTTATGTGCAAAATAACGATGATATCCAGCAGTCAGTGCAAATGTTCTTACTGAAAATGTAACAATAAAAACCACTAGTGCAGTAATAATTATAATTCATAAAAAATATTGCCAAGTACGCTAAGTGTATAATAGCAAATGCTATTAATCGTCAATTTATTAGATTGTGTTTACATGATTTCTCCGATTTTAGATCATTTTCTTAGTAATCTTAAAGTATAGTTTATAAGGTAGTGCTGCAGTAAGTTTTAGAATTATAGTGAATTTTTTATAAAGTGAACCTCAAATTTACTTGTTTGAAAACCTTTAATAATACTCAAGGCTATGCCTATCGAGTAAATCTGTTGCCCATTTAAGAGATTTAGAGCCATCTCTCAAGCCATGATTTTATCATATAAACTATATAAATTAGGTTTGTTTATACTTAAAAAATTAGCTTTGTTTTGATTAAGTTCAAACATATCCAAAATTATATAGTATGACCTATATACAAAAGAATTTTGCTTAGGATGGTGTCTTTTGTGAAAGACTTTTGAGCTTAAAACAAAATCCTTCATCACGAGGTTGTAACTTCTAGTTTAGCTGTAACATTTACAGCACTTAGTATACCATATTCATGGAAGCCAATATGGCTCCACAATAATAGGTATTATTAACTCCTTGTATTTTATCAAAGTCTTCTTGTGCTTGTATCGCTTTTTTATCAAAAACAGGGTGCTCAAAAAATATGTTGATTAATAATTTTCGACTGCTGTGGTTTTTGATCAGGATTAATTGTTACAAAATAGTAGGTAGTGTTCAATGGTTGAAGATTATTCATCCAGTAACTAAGAGAGACAACCTTACGTTTATCTATAGTTTGGCTACTTAGATAGTTCCAACTTGACCAAGCAAGTTGACGCTTTGGCATGATAGAGTCATCTGTGTGAAGTATTGCCATGTTAGGTTGATATTATAATAGTTAAGATTAGCTTTTTTCATTATGATTTGGATCATCTAATAGCTCTAAAATTTGATTAAAATGACAGGCAAAAATTACTTTGTCAAACTCACTAATATTGTTATGGTTATTAGTAATGGTTATTTTATCAGCTCGTGATATTTATAGTCGCTTGTAGAGCAAACTTAACATCAGCTGATTTTAGTTGATTAATAATTTTTTCAACATATACTTTACTGCCGCCTTTAACTCGTATACCACTGAACTGGTTTAGTAGTTGTAAGTAATCCATGATTATTAAAAAACCTAATAAAACTAAGAGTAGGAAAGTCATACATCTTCTCTAACTGAGTACTCTAGATACAAGCTTCCATAGCTAATAAATAATAGCCTTTAAACCATCTACCAACTTTTATATCATCATAGATATTGTGCCAAAGTGATGTTTTCATCAAGAGTGTTTTATTCATGGTGTTGTTTTGATATTTTATTAAATTTTTAAGATATCTTTTATTATCCTATAATTATATAATAGCGTGGTCTAAATAATATTAGACCACTGTGCAAATAGGCTCTTGATACTACTAGAACCATATTTAAATTGACCATTCTTGATAGATACACCAAAAAGACATATTACTCTCAGCAACTGGTATATCTAAGTGCTTAAATAATCTAGATAAGTGATAGTATGTATGGTAATTAAAAACAATAAAACCTGTCTCTATAGGAGTATTATTTACTTCTAAAGTACGCGCATGACCACCAAAATAATTATTTTTCTCGTGGAGAGTGATTGATAATTATATTTAAGCAGATAGCTTATCGCAAGTTCAGATATATCGCTACCTATTACAGCTATTTTTTCCATATAATATGTATTTTTTATAAGCTAGTTATTACAATAAGGTTAATTTCATAAGTCAAAAAAATATAGTTAAAATTTGTTAATGTAGAGATAGCGATATTATTATTTTTAGACCTTGAGGATTGTTATTTTTGGCGATAATATTACCATCATGTAGTTGAATAATCTTTTTAACTAGAGAAAGTCCTAAGCCATTACCTGTTTGGCTACGGCTTTTTTCTTCACGGAAAAATCTTTCAAAGATTTTATCAGTATTTTCATTATTTATACCAATTCCTTGATCAGCTATTTCAATTATGTACTTGGAGGGTTGTATTTTTGTAGTAATTGAAATCTCAGTATTATGATCAGAGTACTTGTAGCAATTATCGAAAATGTTTGTAATACTCTGAAAGATCAGATTTTTATCAATATTAAGATTCCTAGGTAATATATTGGTTTGTAGCTGAATATTTTTTTGCTCAAAGATTGGCTCGTATAGTTCAATAGCATCATCAATAATATTTTTTATATCTAAGCGTTTTTTGATTAGATTCTCACGCCCATGCTCTAAGCGATTAAGCCTTAGTAAGCTATTAAAAATATCAAGTAATTGGTTGCATTCTGCTAGTGCTTCTACAATATCTTTGCTTGGATTGGTATGCTCAAGGTTTTCTAATCTATTTTTGAGCCTGGTCAAAGGTGTTTTTAGGTCATGGGCAATGTTATTTGAAACGCTTTTTATATCTAATAAAAGATACTCTATATTATTAGCCAAAAGAATGTTAAGAATATTAGCTAGATTACTAAGGTCATCCCAGTTAGTATTTGATTTGATCCTTTGACTAAAATCTTGGGTATTTACTATTGAGGCTGCTGAGCTGGCGATGTGATTAATTTTTCTTACAACAAAGACACTGATCAGATAGCTTATAATCACAACACTTGCTGTGCAGAAGATTCCTATACTCAAAGGAACTATATGTTCAATAACTCTATCTCCAAGAGCAGTGAAAATTATATAAACCCAAGAGACTATACTTAGTCCTAGTAATATGGTAAAAAGCATTGCCATTTTAAAGCTAGAACTTATTATGTATCTACGCTGAATAGTATCAGAGAGACTATTCTTGGATGACATAACCAAAGCCCCGCATAGTTTTTATTGGATCTGTAAGACCATCTTCAGTTAATTTGTTACGCAGACGAGAAATATGTACTTCTACTACATTGGTTTGCGGATCAAAATCATAGTCCCAAACTTCTTTGAGCATCATCGTTTTGCTGACAACTTCATTTTTATGTTTTAGAAGAAGGTGTAGAACCTTATACTCGCGTTGTTGTAGATGTATTAACGCACCATTACGTCGTACTTCATGGGCAAGCTCATCAAGAACAAGATCACCACAACTTAACTGATGAGTTTTAGCCTCGGTAATTTGTTTAGTTCTTTTGTAGAGTATATTTACTCTTATCATTAATTCATCTATCGAGAAAGGTTTGGTAAGATAGTCATCACTCCCTGATTTGAGGCCTTGAATTTTATTTTCAGTACTATCAAGAGCGCTTAGAATAATAATGGGAGTATTTATATTTTGCTTGCGTAATATCTTAAGCAAAGAAATACCATCTAAATATGGCATCATCCAATCTATAACGATGACATCATAGTTATTGGTGTCGATTAGAAATAGAGCTTCTTTACCGTCAAAAGCTACAGTTGTGTCGATGCTATTTTCTTCAAATTTGGTTTTTATGAACTGAGCTATCTTTTTATCATCATCAGCTACTAAAACCTTAGGGTTGTTACTCATCGTATTTGGTTTATAATTCTAATTAGATATTATATTATAGCTAATTAATAGCTTTCTATCTTGAAAAAATAGCTATAAAACTTATTTAAAAAACAAAATCTTTTATGTGTAAAATATTTATAGCAAAAAAAGGAGGTTAAAATGAAGAAAGTTCTAGCGACAATCTTAGGGTTAACTGTAGTTTCTGGAGTATATGCTGATAGCTACACAATGTATGTAAAGCCAGATACTAAAACACAAAAGCTTGCAACTATAAATGATCAAGATCCACGTTATAAAGCAATTTTTGCAAAAGATGACTGGATTGAGGTAGTTGATAATAAAGATGGTAGTGTAGGTTGGGTCAAACAAAAACCACAAGATAAAAGTTCACAAACTATCACTCAAGATCCAATTGAGCAAATGATGGCAAACTTTCACAAGCAACAACAGTTATTAGATGAGCATTTCAACAAAATGCTAGCTAATATTGATTACAATATTACTCAAATGCAAGCGCAGTCTGGCACAACTCAAGCTAAGAATAATCCTCAAGTATTTAAAAAAAATAGTTCTATTACTATAAATTTAGATGGAAAAACTGCAAAGATTGTTAAAAAGACTGAGGATAGTAATGGTGATATCCAAACTATAGAAAAAGAAATTCCTGCAGATCAGTTAGGTAATATTAAGCTTTAGTTGAGTATGGTGCTTATTCTGTTAACTGATATCTTCCGCAAGCTAATCTGCTTGTGAATCTATTTAAAAGCTTATTGTTATAAGTTAGTGTTATGAGTAGATAAATGATTAGTCTGAGGAATTGGTTATGTATGAAGAAGATTTCTTATTAGAAAAGTTACAACAGTTTAGCTTACTAGACATCACTTTAGTTTAAGTTGTCTATTTATTAATGTTTCTAACTGCAGCATAATAGTAATACATTTATTTTTTTTATTTGATTTCATATATTTAAAAGGTGCGTCAATACCTAAAAACTAATAAGCCATCGTATCAAGGCTTTTGTTCTTTAGTATGTTCTTTTTGCATGTATGTTAGCGGTGTTAATTCCAGCTTTAACACTAGTGCCATGGTATGTTTATCTGATACTAATAGTAGTTTTTGCAATTAAAACAATGCACTAAAATATGTTTTGGTAATAAAGAAATGGTTTTAACAATATTGCCAAAATGCTCAAGTATGATGGAGTAGCTTTCGGCTCAACAATAATCATCAATATAACTCAAAGTTAGTTACTACAGGTTGCAAAAAAATTAATGATAAAGGTATTTTTGTAATAAAAATGACACTAACAAATCTATAAAAATTATCTTAACAAGAATTTCAAACAATACTCAATTAAGAAAATAGGCTCAGTATGTGTATATACTATGAGCCAACCGCTAAAGTAATTTTTACTATTTATTAACAATAACATTATTAATTATTTTTGTTATAATCGCTATATAAGTAATTTTTAAAGCAACACATTAAATGAAAAAAACTTTTGTTTACAGCTATATCTGCTGGGTTAGTATTAGTACTTAGTTCATGTGGTAAAACTACTGTAGCATATGAAGATCCAAATGGTGTTGATACAACATCTATAAATTTTAGTTCAACAGATTTACAAGCTATAACTAACAAAATGGCTGAAGATATGCTTAATTCACCTGCAGTTAAAAGGATTACTTATATGGATATGCCGGACATTGTTTTTTAGTAATATCAGTAATGAGACTCGTGAGCATATAAATACGACTATGCTGTCAAATACAGTGCAAACGCAGATTATAAAATCAGGGTTATTCCAAGTTACAGATATGTCACAAATTAAAAATATCCGTGAGCAACTTGGCTATCAAGCAAATAGTGGTATGGTTGATCAAGCTACTGCAACTAAGGTTGGACAGCATATCGGTGCTAGATATATGGTCTATGGTTCTATCCAAGATATTGATAATACTAATGTTGATGGTGATAAGAGATCTAAGTTCTTCTTAGCTACACTAAAAATGATAAATCTAAAAACAGGTTTGGTTGTATGGCAAGATGATAAACAGATTCGTAAATCTCAAACTAAATCAACTTTTGGTTGGTAAGATATAAAAATTAGATATCCTTAATTACTGTTAAGATTCTTAAAAAGAAGATATTATATGAAAAAGAAAATTTTAACTTTATTAATTGCCTCGTCGTTGCTAGCAAGTTCATTATTTGCTGCAGATGCTACAGCTGTAGACTCTAAACCAATTGCGACAACTACTCAAGATAAAAGATCAGCAGAAGAGATATTAAATGATGTTATGGAAAATTACATTGATCAAAATAATCTCAGAGATAGGTATGATTATGTTGGTTCTACGATTGGTACAGCATCTGTTAATCAAAAAAATCGAACTATGTTGATAGTGTGCAGCTTGCATTTGAGAAAGTATTAATAAAGGCCCAAGCAAGAGTATATATCATTTATCTCAGCAAATGCCAAAGTTGATAAGAGTTTAAGTATAGATAATACTCAAGGCTCAACTGCGAATGAGGTTGATACAGATGCTGATAAACCAAAACAGGGAACCCAAGCAACTATTTATGCTAAGCAAAAGGCTCTTGATGAAGCAAAATTAGATAATCAGCTTAAAAAGCAAGGCCTAAATCCTAATGATTTTGCGACACCAGAAGAGAAGAAAAAATATCTATTAAGCCAGCAAATGACAATAAAAAGCTTAACTATAGGTTTTGGTAATTTATCAGGATTACTACCAATTAAGACTTTTGTAGTTGAGAAAGACGGCAATGCTGCTATTGGAGTAATAGTTATCTACTCAGACAAAATTAAAGGGTTGTTTGAGGATATTAAGCATGGTAATGAGTTAGTAATAGTTGGCAAAGGTGGTCAATCATCATCTGACTTATATAAAGATAAGTCAGGTGAGGATATGATGGGTGATTATGGTATCCGTGTTGGTTTTGGTGAGGATAACAAACCATATATTTTAGCTTATAGTCAAGGTTTTTATAATGGTCTGAGTATTCAAGGTGTTTCAGCAAGTGATTATGGATACAAACAAGCAGCAATTATGGCAAGAGCAAATCTTGTTACTCTAATTGCAGGACAGATGTCGACACAAGAAGCATTGACTATGTCTGAGGATATATCAAGTACTCTGGCTAAAAATACAAAGACCCAACAAACACTTAGAATAGATGCTACAGATATTGAAAAAACACTATCGATATATTACAAACCAAAAACTAATTTAGATATCATCGGTCTTAAAACTGTCAAGAGATGGAGCTATAAGCTGCCAGGTACTGAGAAAATCGTCTATGGTATAGTACTTAAATGGGATCCTAAGCAAGTAGCTAGGGCTAATAAGATTAAAAACTTTAGTTATGACGAGTATCGTAAGCAAAATACCCAAAATACTGAAAGTGGTCAAAGTTCTCTAAATGGTAAGGTAATTATCAGACAAAGTGATGATAATAAGTATCTAAATTAATACTAAGGACCTTAACCATGCAAAAAAGATTAATTGCTCTTTTAGTATCATCTATATCTTTTGTCACAGCTACAGCTATTGCGGCACAGAGCACTTTAGTAAGCACTAGTATGCTCTCAGGTAGTACAAATATGAGCTCTGCAAGTTCAATGCTTAGCTCAGCTAGTAGTGTTGGTTACAAAGGTGCAGATGAGCGTAGTAAACTAAAAATGTTTAGAGTTGCAATATTACCTTTTGATACAAAAGGAGCCAAGATAGATGGTGACATTGACCAAGAGCAACTTCAAGCAAGCTTAAATGATATTATAATTGCACAAATCACGCAGTCACGTAAATTTAGAGTATCAAATCATGATGTCAATGATGAGAAAGCTTATGAAAAAGAAATTAAGCGTATATTTAATTCTGATACAGATAATGAGAAAGAAAAACTTAATCAAAAAATAGACGTGGACTTTATCCTTACTGGCGATATTTTAAATCTAAATATAACTAAAAACAAAACCTCATACTATGGTGAAGGGTTTACGACACTAAATGTTTCTGCTACTGTGGCATATCGTATGGTAGAATTAGCGACAATGGAGGTTAAATGGTCAAATGTTGTTACTATTGAAGTACCAACAAATATTGCTAACCAATATGCTAATGCCGATGATGCTAATTATATGCAACTATTAAGATATTTAGGTAAGCAGCTAGGTAAGACAATATCAGACCAAGTTATTGGAGCTATATATCCTCTTCAAGTCTTGAAAGTTGATGATGATGAGATTTATTTTAATTAAGGTGGTACTAGAATTATCAAAGGAAGTGTCTATGAGGTTCGTCAAGATGGTCGAGTTATATTAGATCCTACTACTGGACAACATATTGTACTTGATAGTAAAGTTTTAGCAAAAGTTAGAATTACTGATGTTATGTCTAAATATTCTATTAGTATAGTGATTGATGGTAGTCTAGCTAAAGTTCAACCGGGTTTACGCGCTTATCTAACTAAATAGCATTATGAAAGCGAAGAGTTGTTTACTACTACTTTTGTGTGGGATTACTTCGAGTTGTGCTACATTGAGTGGTAGTAGTCATCCTAGCAAAGTTGGGAATGCTAAAAAAGCTATAGAAACTTGCCAATATAAGCCGGTAGAAACTAAGTTTATAAAAACTTTTGATAATGATGGTGTTGATGCAGCTATTGGATTTTTAGAGACTGGTCGTTTTGAGCAACTAATAGGTAATACATATTTATCACAAAAAAATATACCAAAGCAACTGAGTATGTTGCTAAGTCTGAAGCTGAAGCAAAATAAGAGTTAGAAATATTCTTAAAGATACTCAAGCAACTCTGTTAAGTGATAAAGAAAGATATTATTACATATCTGATTATGAGATAACTTTTTTATATGCTTATCAAGCACTTAATTACCTAAAACAGCATGATTTAGAAAATGCTGCTGTAAGTATCCGCAATCTATCCTATGCACAGTATGCAACATTTCAAGCCAAAGATTTAGCTACTCAAACTCGTGATACAAATTATCAACAGTTAAGTCATGTTAATTCTAGGCAGATATCATCAAATATCTCAAACTCAAAACAGTACAGACAGCTAGCAACAATCGCTAACAGAGTAAGAAACTCTTATGAGAATGCTTTTGGCTATTATTTAGAAGCGGTAATATATCAATCATATGATACAGATTTAAATAATGTTAATCTATCAATGAGTAATGCATTTAGGATTGTGGCAGATAATCCATATGTCAGCGCAGATTATCAACAAATTAAAAAGGCTTTTGATAGTGGTGGCAATATCTATCCACAAGGACAGGGAAACTTGTAGTTATCTATGAAAGTGGTTGGGTTGAGTCGCTAAAAAAGTTTGATATTCCAATAACTGTATTTTTCAACAAGCTGCTGGTGTACAAAAAATTTCTTTGCCATACTACAGCCCTTATAACCTAGCACAAAGTGCCGATATTAAGATTTTTAAAGATAACGAGCTTATTGATCATGGCAAAAGCGCCT
Organism: Francisella-like endosymbiont; assembly: GCF_003069505.1. NCBI lineage: Bacteria > Pseudomonadati > Pseudomonadota > Gammaproteobacteria > Thiotrichales > Francisellaceae > Francisella-like endosymbiont. The sequence continues at coordinate 38,753 of NZ_QAPC01000005.1, forward strand.
TATTGGTTGATACTACTGCAATGGCAGCTAAGTCTTTAGCTGATCAGTATTCTGCAATTGTGACTAGAGAAGTTTTGCGTTTAGTTACCAAAATAGCAATTTCTGTAGCAGCAATTAAATCTTCTGGAGACTATGTAGCTTTAGCTGCTATCGGTACATCTATTTACAACTTAGCAACGACTCAAGCAGATCAAAGAAGCTGGAATCTTTTACCTAAGAATGTTGATTTGTTTTCTAAGAACTTAGCTGAAGGTAATTACACTCTAAAAATTAATAATAACACCACAACTATTACACTACAATCGCAAAAAATAACTCTTGTGTGGTTAACTAAAGAAGGCTGTTATGAGCGGATTTTATTAAAACAAGTTCTGTAATATAGCTAAATCACTATATTTTAGTTTTAATATTTCGTTCACTAGATTTTCGTCAAAAAGCGCTATTGATAAAAGGGTTAGAAGGTTTAACATACAAGCTACAGCAGATAGATTTAAAGTTCAAAACATTTATATTTAACTCTGCTAGATAATCAATTATAGCTAAATGTAAAAACTTTTTATTTCCTAGTGTTATTGATAAGGTTAGGTAAGATCTGCTACCGATAGGTTTTATGCTCATATTAAGGAAAATAGAAAGCCTAAATATAATAAATTAGATTCGAATTTATATTTTTTTATTATAGCTTGTTAAAAATATATAAAGTATTTTGTTAACAGTGTCATATGTGATTTATTAAAAAGATAGTCTTTATTGACAAGACTTTTTAACAGAGTGTTTAAAATTACAAATAGGAGTTATTTTACCTAAAATGACAGGAGAGATTTCAACTCCTATACTAAATTTTTGATGAGCTGGTTGAATTTATAAAGTCTGCTGGAACTAATATATGAAGATATAAATAAAGATGAAATAAAAGAGACATTAATCAAGGATTTTGAGATTTTTTAGATAAAAAGATAATTCCAGAATCACAACTCTTAAAAGAAAAGGTTAAAAGCGTCGTTGAAGACGAGTAAGCTAAAATGATATAGGATAACTTTTTGATCGAACCACAGGAAAAGTGGTCGGGTGGTAATTTTAGCTGTAAAAGTTTAAATTTGGTGTAACCTAGGGGTTGGGAATATTAAATCTGTCAGCTTATAAATGGATTTTTGTTTCATAGATAAATTAGTTTTCCATGAAAACCCTAAAATATAAAGCTACTTTAAATTACTAGCTTAATTCAAAGAATAAAATAAATTGAAATATTGTTAGTTTCTAAGACTAATAGAATAGCTTCAATTTTTTAGTTGCTAAATTGTAAGGAGATAAGTTTGAACTTAGTTATATATTTTTCTGGAACTGGTCAAACTGGTATTCTTGATAACTCGAGAGGGATGGACAACTACTAGTGGTAAAATGTGACACAATCGTTGTCATGAATCATAGACACCATTGCCGTATATGTAGTGAAGGGCATTTCTGTGATAAATGTGCCCCAAACTTTTCAGGCCTTGATAATCTAAGGGTTTGTGAAACCTTGTATTATACCATATAATAATTCTTATTTGGACTATGATATATAACTATCTATAAAACTAGTAAATATATACTTTTCTACAGAACGCTTATATAATCTAGGCTAGATGTAATGTTATAGTGGAGATTGATAGTAAATTTTGCCTTAATTATTCAAACATTAAACAGTTTTTAAGTATGACTTTTAAATTTTCTACAATTACGTATTCAAGAGATATATTCTGGCTTTAATGAATTATAGGTGGTACTTATATATAGTTTAATAATATTTTTAGTAGTAATTAATAGAAGAGCAGATTGGAATATAAGTAATATTACAAAGCTTTTAATCAAATCTATTAATAAACCAGTTTCAACAAGTAATTTTTTTAAAAATTATCTTAATTCAAAAGCTTAACGTCTCCATGAATTATGATAAAATGGCCCTGAATGTAAGCGGTTTTATATAGGAACTTCTGAAAAAATGCTAGACAAAAAGTGGTTGAACTACCAATAAATTACTACTTTAAAAAGAACAATGGCAGACAGTTACTACTAGGACTAGTGTATGTAACTGTAGAGTGCAAATAAAGCCAATGGCAGAAATATTAAATTGTCATAAAGTTGAGGGAGTTGCTTATTCTATTTGTCTAGTAGTTATTGGTCATGATTTCGTTTTAGATGATTTTGAAGGAGAAATTAAATATGAGTCAGAACATATTTTTAACTTTGAAGAAACACGATATTTGATATTTGATGCGTAAAAAAGGTATTTAGCTGATTTCTCAAGAGAAATGCTAAATTCTTCAAAATTGAGTGTGTTGGTAATAAATATAGTCAGAAAATAATATGGATTATTTTATTCCTGATGAAAAAATAAATACCCTACGGCACGGCAAAAGAAGGCAATGATTTAGCTATAGTTTGCTTTGAGCCTATAAAGTCGGCTATAGAAAGAGAACTTGTTTTAAAAACTCTTCAACAGTCAAATAAATAATAGATATATTCTTAGAGCAGATGTACCAAATGTGTGGTAATTTTTTAGAGTTAAAAATAAAGATGATAAAAGCTTTTTAATACTCTCGCAAATTGCATACAATGGTTTTTCTCAAAGTCAATTGGCAATGATTGATAAATATGCAACATCTATAGCTTGCGATATTATAAATATCGAAGTGGTTGGTGAGGGTAATGCTAGATGTGTGTTAGCTGAGGTTTTTTATAGCTAGACTAGTTATTTAATTGATGTAAGCTAACTATACTGAGTTATTTTATCAGCGTATCTAATCTATAAGTTACTTTATATAGTATAATTGTTTTAGTTGTTATTTTTTATAGTAATACTATATTAGAAATTGATTTTTATGATATTTTAGCTATTGTTATGTCTTAGTAGTAACAAAGTAATCATCCATATATAAATATTTACAAGTATTAGATATCTAAACTACAATGACACAAGTTAACGATTAATAGGCATAATATGAGAATTTTATCAGTCCAAGATATGGCAAAAATAGAGCAAATACATGATTTTAATAATTTCATAACAGATCTTGTTGAGTATATAAAACAAGATTTTATTTGCTGAAGTGAATTTGATAAGTCTCCACGCTATGCAGCACATGTACTAGGTGGCGTTTTAGAACTTATGCCGACAGCAGATAAGAAACTATTTACCTATAAGTATGTAAATGGTCATCCAGGTAATATAAAATATGTTAAACAAACAGTAATTGCTACAGGACAGCTTAGTGAAATCAAGTATGGTTATCCATTTTTAATATCTTAAATGACAATTCTTACTGCACTAAGAACAACAGCTACAACAATTTTAGCAACTGATTATCTAGCGCGTAAAGATAGTAAAACGATGGTACTAATAGGTATAGGAGCACAGAGTGAGTTTCAAACTTTAGCACATAAATTGATTAGATCTATACAGACAGTTAGATATTTTGATATAGATCAACAAACTATAAAAAATATGCTAATAATATGAAAGATGTCGATCTTGAATTTATAGCATGTGATAGTGCTAAAGAGGCTTGTGAAGGTGCTGATAATTATCGTTGTATGCACTGCATGTAAAATTCATGCAATTGTTATTGAAAATGAATGTATCAAAGAAGGTGTTCATATCAGTGGTCTAGGTGGCTTGCCCTGGTAAAACTGAGCTTGATATTGAGGGGTAAGGTTGTAGTTGAGTATAAGAGCAGTCAATGATTGAGGGCGAAATTCAAAATTTATCTCCGCAAGAGGTAGAACAAGTACTTCATGCTGAAGTTTGGGAAATCTTAACAGGCAGAAAGGGCATGAAAATGATAAGGAAATCACAATCTACATTCTGTAGGTTTTGCAATTGAAGATTTCTCCACTTTACTCTTAACTTTAGATCTAGCTGAAAAATATGATATTGGCAGTCAGATGGACATGGTTCCGCCAATAAAAGAGCCTAAAAACTTATTTTCAGTTCTTTAATCTATATTTATTATTTTATTCTCATCCTATATAAGTTTATAATTTCTGTTATTTACTAGTAAATTATATTATGAGTTTTGATAACCTGCTTCTAATGACAGATAGTTATAAGCATTCACATCCGTATCAATATCCTAAAGATACTAGCTATCTACATTTTTATCTAGAAAGTCGTGGTACAGCAAATCAAGATTTAGGTAATCATACTAAGTTTTTTGGCTTGCAATATTATATAAAAAAATATTTATCTCAACCGATAACTCAACAAATGATAGATGCTGCAGAGAAAATCTTATTAGCTCATGGGTTACCATTTTATCGCGTTGGATTTGAGAAGATATTAAATATTTACAATGGTTATTTACCAATTAGAATTCGTGCAGTTAGAGAGGGTAGTCTAGTTCCTTTGCATAATGTTTTGATGACTATAGAAAGTACCGATAAAGAACTATTTTGGTTACCTGGATTTGCTGAGACTTTACTTTTAAAAGTATGGTATCCAACAACTGTAGCAACAATTAGTTTTAATATAAAACAGGTAATAAAGAAATATCTATTTGAGACAGCAGATAGTTTAGATAAATTAGACTTTATGCTTCATGATTTTGGTTATAGAGGTGTTTCGTCAGAAGAGTCAGCTGGGATTGGCGGTGCGGCACATCTAACTAATTTTTTAGGTACAGATACATTAGCAGCATTACATGTTTGTAAAGAATTTTATGCTGAGAATATGGCTGGATTTTCAATTCCTGCGAGTGAACATTCAACTATGACAAGCTGGGGTGTCGGCACTGAGTGTGAGCATCAGGCTTTTGAAAATATGATAACACAATTTGGTGATAATAGTATTTTATATGCTTGTGTTTCTGATAGTTGGGACTTCAAAAAAGCAATTCAAACATGGATTGATTTAAAGGATAAGGTTACAGCTAAAAAAGCAAATTTAGTTATTCGCCCTGATTCTGGAGATGCGGTTGATAATATCTTATATGCATTATGTGAGTTAGATAAAGGTTATGGTAGTAGGTTAAACTCTAAAGGATACAAAGTTCTAAATAGAGTCGCTTTGATTCAAGGTGATAGCGTAAGTATTAGCTTAGCAAAGAAAGTTTTAGCAGCGATGAAAGCAAAAGGTTACTCAGCGGAGAATATGGCTTTTGGTATGGGTGGGGCGTTGTTGCAAGGTAATCATGAATCATCAGTAAATAGAGATAGTTTCAAATTTGCAATCAAGTGTTCAGCAATTATGCGTGGAAATACTCTAATAGGTGTCAAAAAAGAACCTATTACAGATCTAGCTAAAAAATCAAAACAGGGGCGTCTTGATTTAATAAAAGATGATAAGGGAAATTATAAAACTATAGTTCTTGATGACAGTTATGCTCTTGGTGAATACCACCATGAGACACAACTACAAACATATTATGATAATGGTGAAATCAAGTTTGAGCAGAGTTTAGCTCAGATACGCAATTACAGTAACTAAAGTTAATTATATAATTTGTTTGCTTTTATCTCTTAGTAGGTATACAGTTAGGTTATAAATCAAAAATGCTAGGAGCATTTATATGTTAGAACATCATCGACTAGTCAAAGAATTCCCTGAGTTAAGAGAGCAATTAAATAATATTAAAGAAGATTATCATATCAGTAACCAGATGAAAAAATATGAAGAGCTAAAAAAATATATAATCTCGAAAGTACTGGTATGTTCGAGGATTCACAACTTGAAGATCTTAAAAAGCAAAGACTAGAAATTAAAGATATGCTTTATAAATCACTAAAAATATTATTTAAGTAAAATCTCCAATAAGTAACTTTTCCTTTAATTTCTTATAAAACTTTGGCTTTATTTAGTATATCATTTATAGTTATGAGGTTATTAATTAATTGTTAAGTACTTAATTCAAATTTATAATAAAGAGAATCTAATGCTAGTAACTCAATACCAAAAAATAGTCATAACCCTAATAATCTTAAGAGGTATTTGCTCTGGATTTGATATAGGCGTGATCTCAATGTACATTAACATTTATAAAAGAGGAGTTATCCCTTAATCTTACGCAACTATTGGAAATAGCTGGTATTGTATTTTTTGGTGCACTGATATCGAAGTTTATATCAGGACCTTTAATGAATTTTTTAAGTAGAAAAAATGTTTGAGCTGAGGCATTCCTATTTACAGTTTCTATGGTTTTGATGATGTTTTCTAATGCTTATACAACATTATATTATCAATGCTTCTACGAGGAATATCAATAGGATTTTTATTAACGGTAATTCCGGTTTATATCTCAGAAACTAGTGTAGCTAAATTTCGTGGTAGAGCAATGGAGTATTTCAGTTATTTCTAGTTTCTGGAATTTTCTTAGCCAACTTTTTTTGCTATGGTATTTGGGTTGTGTCTAGAGTGTGTATCTGGTTAGTTTTATCAGAGGTTTTGCCTGTACATATACGTGATATTGGAATATCTGTGGTTCTGGTTTCAAAAGCACTTATAGAGAGTATGTTTATTTCAAGGGTTTTGGATCTTACTCATAATTATGGTTATGCACCAGTGTTATATTTTATGGGAGCTTGTATTGTTGAATTTATCGTTATTGTGTATAAATTTTTACCAGAAATGGCAAATAAAGAACTTATTTAAGATGTGCGACTAAATCTTCAAGATTGTAACTAGAGATATTTTTTTGTTTGGTATGATGTTCTTCTAAAAGTGCAAAATCCGCATCTGCATAAGCACATAAATCACCTTGTTCATTATATATATTAACCTTAATCCAAACGGTTGTGCGACCCTTACGAATAATAGTAGTTTTGAATATATGTTCTACCTTACTATAAGTTGGTTTTAGGTACTTGATATTTAAGTTGCGAGTCATACAAAATGACTTACTAATACTTAAAACATGCTTGCCAAGAATATAATCACAGATTAATGCGATAATACACCATGAATGACATTATCCCAACCAACATGATTCGGTAAGCATTTGAATCTGGTGTACGTTCACCGATATAATACAGAGGTAATTGTATGCCAAGAGGATTTTTATCTATCTTACTAAAGCAAGTAAAATCCCATGGAAAATCAATTGGTGTGTAATTACTTAAATCTATCATTTTAGTTAGCCTATAATTAATTTAGAATTTGGTTATATAAGTTTAGCTATTTATATAGGTTGCTTAGCTTTAATGTACATTAAAATTAGCATGCTTCAATAATACCTGCAGCGCCCATACCAGTACCGATACACATTGTAATCATAGCATATTTTTTACCAGTACGATGTAGTCCATGTAGGGCTTTGACTGTTAGTATAGCTCCAGTTGCGCCAAGCGGGTGACCCAAAGCAATAGCACCACCACAAGGGTTAACTTTGTTTTTATCAAGCTTTAAATCATTAATAACAGCTAATGATTGTGCAGCAAAAGCTTCATTTAGCTCAATCCAGTCAATATCATCAATATTTAAGTTAGTTTGTTTAAGTACTTTTGGTATAGCCTTAATTGGTCCTATTCCCATAATGCGTGGATCAACACCAGCTACAGCAAATCCTAGAAATTGACCTAAAGGTTTTAGATTGTGTTCTTTAAGATATTTTTCGCTAACCAAAATTACTGCTGCAGCACCATCTGATACTTGTGAGCTATTACCTGCAGTAACTGAGCCGCCATATGCAAAAGCTGGTTTTAACTTAGTCAAAGCTTCTAAAGAAGTATCTTTACGTGTACCTTCATCAACTGTTATAGTTTGTTTGTAATTGATGATGTCACCTGTTTCTTCATTTGGTTTAAAATGATCAACATCGATAGGTAGAATTTCATCTTTGAAATAACCATTCTCAATTGCATTGATAGCTTTTTGATGACTTTCAAGGGCAAAAGCATCTTGATCTTGTCGTGATACATTCCAATCTTTAGCAACCATTTCAGCAGTGATACCCATACCATAAGCAATAGCAACATTTTCATCCTTAGCAAAGATCTCTTTGCTAAAAGACATCTTATTCCCACCAAATGGAATCATACTCATACTTTCAACACCACCACCAATAGCAACATCGATGTTACCTAGAGCAATCTCATTCGCGGCAATAGCAATAGATTGTAAACCAGAGCTACAATAGCGATTAATCGTAAAAGCAGGGACAATATTAGGTAATCCTGATAAAAGTGAAGAAATTCTTGCTACATTGAGACCTTGTTCAGCTTCAGGCATAGCACAGCCTACAACGATATCCTCTATGTCATTAGGATTAATATTGGATTCAGCGACTGTTTTTTTAAGTACATCTGCTAGTAACTCATCAGGACGTTTTTTCGCAAAACCACCTTTTTTACCTTTTGTAACAGCAGAGCGTTTTGCAGCGACTATATATACGTTTTCACTCATGACAATTACTCCTTAATTTCTTAGTGGTTTGCCAGTTTCTAGCATATATTTCATTCTAGCTTCTGTTTTTTCAGATACTGCTAGTTCTTTGAAGTTTATTAACTCTCTTTCTAGTAGCCAATCTTCAGAAACTTCAGTATCTTTTTCTATTTGACCACCACACATAGTATCAGCTAGATTTACAGCAATTTTATAATCATGTTCAGATATCTGATTACCATCACGCATATTTACTAGTAGAGCTTTGATCGTAGCAATACCAGTTTCACCAAATACAGGAACTTTTTGTTTTAAAGGAGGTTGGTAACCAGCCAAAGCCATTAGTTGAGCTTTCTTAATAGCTACTAGTAATATTTCTTTAATGTTCATTACAATTATATCATCATCGCGTAAAAAGCCCATTTCTTTGGCTTCATAAGCGCTTTTAGCAACTTGTGCCAGAGCAAGGTTTCTATAGAGACGCTCAAAGTCTTTCCAATAGTCTTGAGCTTTTGATGCTCTAACAGTCATTTCTTTGGAGCCACCCCAACCAGGGATAATTCCTAACGCGGCTTCAACAAGACCTATATAGCTTTCATAGGCAGCTACAGCAGCATCACTATGTAAGACAGTTTCACAACCACCACCAAATGCAAAACCTTTGACAGCTGCTACAACAGGTATTTTACTATAACGTAATTTTTTGCTGATAATTCTGTGACCCTTACGAATTACTTCTTCAATAGCAGCTTTACCATTCATCGCAAATTTTATAACAAACTCTTCTAAGTTGGCACCTACTGAAAAGACATCTTGTTCTTGCCAAATAACAATCCCATCAAGATTTTCTTCAGCATAGTTAATAGATTCAGATATGCCATCTAAAACATCATCACCAATAGCACACATTTTGCTCTTAAATGATAGTATCCCAATATTGCTATAATCATCTATTTGCCATAGTTTGACACCATCATTTTCATAAAGTATTTGAGTATTTAGCGTAGTTGTATGCTCAATTACATTATCAGGGAAGAGTTGGCGTTTATAGACATCTAGGCTATTACGAGATATTAGTGTTTTATCATCGAAACTAAACTCTTTATTATTTTGATAAACACCGATATCTAGAGTATCAACCCAACTAGGTAGAGTATTTGTTGATAAAGCTTTGCCTGCTGATATATCTTCTTTTAGCCAAGTAGTAACTTTATGCCAGCTAGCAAGTTGCCATATTTCAAAGATACCTTGTTTCCAACCGAATCCCCAACGAATTGCCAAATCCATATCTTTAGGAAAGTTAGAAATATCTCCTACTAGATGAGCAGCATATAAGAACATCTCTCTAAAAGTTGCCCATAGGAATTGAGCTTGAGGGTTGTTACTATTGCGTAAACCTTCAAGCTTTTTACTCCAATATCTTTCAGCTAAAATATCTAAGACTTCTTTATCAGCTTTTTTATCAGCAGGGAGATATTCTCCAGTATCTAAATTAAGTATTTTGATACCATCGGTTTCTTTTATGTATATACCTTTTTTGGTTTTTTGACCAAGTGAACCATTATCGATTAAATCTTGAATCCAACTAGGTGTTTCGTATAATTTTTGCCAATCATCTTCTAGATTATATTTCATGGTCTTAACAACGTGAGATAGTACATCTAAACCAACTAAGTCTGCAGTTCGGTAAGTAGCACTTTTAGCACGACCTAGTTTTTTACCTGTAAGCTCATCAACAACTTCTAAGGGGATATTCATTTGCTCAGTGTAGTAGCAAGTAACAAGCATCGAGAATATACCTAAGCGATTTGCGATGAAATTTGGAGTATCTTTAGCACGGATGATACTTTTGCCAAGTTTTTCAACCAAGAATGTTTCTAGTTTATCTAAAATTTCAACATTAGTATTTGCATGTGGAATTAGCTCGACTAGAGGCATATATCGAGGAGGATTGAAAAAGTGCACACCACAAAAATTAACTTTTAGATTTTCTGGTAATACTTCAGCAAGCTTTGTGATACTTAAACCAGAAGTATTCGATGCTAAAATAGCATTTTCTTTTATATGACTAGAAACCTTTGTATATAAGTTTTCTTTTATATCTATACGTTCAGCCACAGCTTCTATAATTAAGTCACAATCTGCCAAAAGATCAAGATTATCTTCATAGTTTGCTGGAGTAATATACTTGATAGCATCTTTTGAACCAAAAAGGGTTGGATTAAACTTAGTAAGCTTTGCTAAAGAATCTTCAATAATAGCATTAGGATTATCTTGTTGAGATCTTAAATCAAAAAGTACAACTGGAAATCTAGCATTTGCAAAGTGAGTGGCAATTTGTGTTCCCATTGTTCCGGCACCAAGTACAGCAATTTTATCAATAGCTTTACGCTGTGATTTATGTTCTACAGGTTCCAGTTTATTTGTCACTGTGGTTGGCTTACTACTATCACTTTCTCCAGCAGGAAGATACTCGTTGCCAAAAACCTTTAAGTAACCGTGCATAGCATCTTCTTTCGACATACCTTTAATTGCATCCCACGCCATCCATTTAGCACGCTCAACCATCTTTAAAGCCGAAGGTTTTTTAGTATTGTTATCTCCTTCTTTAACTTGCTTATAAAAAGCATACAGTTTTAGTTTTTGACTATTATCAGGCTTAAAATCAATAGTCGCATCACGAACAGCTACTAGGATTTCTTCAAATTTCTTTTCTAACTCCGTCATATTGTCCTCTCAATGTCTATATCTGCATCATTTTTAGATTCCGCATTTAGGCGGAATGGCATTGATACACTATTTTTCAGGATTTTTCTGCCATTCTGGATGAGCATTTTTAGGTCCTAGAGCATAATCATCAAACTCATCTGTTTGAATAATATTATCAACCTTAGTAAGCATTTCTTTAACAGTATTAGCTTCTTGTTGTGAGATGATTTTATTTTCTATAGCTGCATCAATACAGTTTGACCAGTTAGTTTTAGGTAATTTATCAGCCTTAATCGCATCAGTTATTTTTTTCTTGATAGTATGAGTTGCTAACGATGCTAAGTATGCATTTTCAACTCTACCGATCGGATCATTATCATCATTAGGAATATAACATTTATTCTTCATAGATTGTCTAGTGGCACTGTTACTAACTAATGATTTACAGATTTGCGTTTCAAGTTTGTCTGAAGGTCTTCTGAACTTTTTACCATAAGGAAAAACAAAAAGTTTCATTTTAGTAGCAAATAGTCTATTTGGGAAGTTTCTAAATAAATCTAGCATTGCTTGTTGAGCTTGGTATAGACAATGTTGGACACTCCAATCGACAAAAATATCATCACTTTGAGGCTCATCGGTATCTTTATAGTATTTCAATACAGCAACAGCCATATACAGGTAACTCATAATATCGCCTAGACGAGCTGATAATCTTTCTTTACGCTTCAGACCTGCTCCTAAAACAGTTATTGAAATATCATTAACATAAGAGTATGCCGTACTCATATGTGAAATATAGCGATAGTAACGTTTAAACTTAGAAGGGTAGCTAGGAGCAGTGAAACCACCACTTAAACCATACCAAAGTGTGCGTGTACCGTTGAGAGCCATATATTTAAAATGACTTTTAAAATTACTAATAAATTGCTCTTCATCATCATTCATCAATCTTTCTATCTCATCACGTATGTATGGATGGCATTTCATCGCTCCTTGACCAAAGATCATCAGATTTCGTGTCATAATATTGGCGCCTTCTACGGTTATACCAATTGGCGTAGCCATATACGGAATAGCAAGATAGTTATTTGGCCCCATAATAATCGCACGGCCACCATGGATATCCATGGCATTGTTGATAGTAATACGACCCATCTCGGTTAGATGATACTTGGCTATAGCAGATGATACTGATGGTCGAATATCACTATCAACAGCTGCAACTGTAAATTGACGAGTTGCATTAGCGATATATGCAAGCCCAGCAATTTCAGCAAGTTTTTCTTGGACACCTTCAAACTGGGCAATTGGAACTTTGAACTGTTCACGTACACTAGCATAAGCAGCTGTCATAACTGTAGACATTAGTGTGTTAGCTGTGCCACAGGCTGGTAATGAAATTGCTCTACCTATAGACAAACACTCAACTATCATGCGCCAGCCTTCACCAGCCATTTTTTGTCCACCAATTATCCGATCAATCGGAATAAAAACATCTTTAGCTTTGATATAGCCATTCATAAAAGCCTGTCCAAGCGGAAAACCACGTCTGCCAATTTCTAGGCCTTTATAGTTATATGGTAGTAGTGCACATGTTATGCCTTCTTTACCGCTGCCATCAAGTAAGTTATCAGGATCTTGTAATTGAAAAGCTAAGCCAACTAGGGTAGCTATAGGAGCTAATGTGATATAGCGTTTATTAATATTTTTTAGCTTGATGCCGAGAGTTTTTTGACCATTGAAATCTTCATAGCAAACAACACCATAATCAGGTAGCGAGGTTGCATCAGACCCAGCTTTAGGACCAGTCAATGCAAAACAAGGTATTTCTTGACCAGTTGCTAGTCTTGGTAGATAATGATCTTTTTGCTCATCTGTACCATAGTGGACTAAAAGCTCACCTGGACCTAGTGAATTTGGTACCATCACTGTAATTGCAGCAGTGACACTTTTTGTTGCTAGTTTCATTACAATCTCAGAATGAGCCGCAGCTGAGAAACCTTTACCACCATAATCCTTACTAATGACTAAGCCTAAGAAACCTTTAGTTCGGATAAAATCCCAAGCCTCAATACTCAGATCTTTTTGTTGATAATTTATTTGCCAATCATCAAGCATTTCACATAATCGGTTTGTTTCATTTTCTAAAAATGACTTTTCTTCTGCAGTAAGTTCAAATTTTTTTAAGCTGTGTAGCTTGTTAAAATCAGGTTTACCTTGAAATATATCTTGTTCAAACCAATTATCACCAGCATTAAGGGCAGTTTGTTCTGTTTGCGAAATTACCGGCGTGGCTTTTTTGGCTATCTTATAAATCTTGTTGAACATTTTAGCTCCTTAAGCAGCAAGCTGTTTAATTTATTTATTGTTCATACTTATCAGCATATTCTTTTTGTAATGCATTTACATCTATTTTCCAACAGTATCTTTAGGTAACTCATCTTTGAAGATTACTTTTCGTGGTAATTTGTAGTGAGCTAGTTTAGTCTCACAGTACTCAAATATTTGTTTTTCGGTTAGTTTACTACCTTGTTTAACAACCACAAAAGCAACTGGCATTTCACCTGTTTCATCAGAATGTCCTCTAATAACTGCTGCATCTTCGATTTCAGCTTTTTCGGTTAGTATTAGTTCAATTTCTTTAGGAAAAACATTAAAACCTGAGACAATAATCATATGTTTTATTCGTCCAGATATCACTAAACGACCTTGCTCATCGAGATAACCCAATCGCCAGTTTTTAACCAGCCATCATTAGTAAAATGCTCTTTGTTTATCTCTGGCAAACTCCAAAAGCCAGGGTTTTTGGGGTCCAGTAACCCAAATCTCACCTGTTTCGCCTTGTGGTAACTCATTACCATTATAATCATATATTTTTAATATCAGTATTAGGTAGAGGGAATCCAACACTACCATTAAAGTTTGAGTTTTCAAGAGAGTTGACAGTAACTACAGGGGACATCTCAGATAATCCATAGCCTTCCTTAATCTCAACCCCGGTAACTTTTTTCCATTCATTCACTACAGCTTCGAGAGTTGACATGCTACCACTTATAGATAGTTTAAAATTGTTAAATTTACTTTTTCTAAATTTTTGATTGTTCAATAACGCGATATAAAGGGTATTTACACCAAAAGTTGTCGAGAAATTATTTTTCCTCATTTCATTAACAAAACTTTTGATATCTCTTGGATTAGGGATAAGAATCTGTAAGGCACCTGAGAAATAAAACAGAAACAAGTTAGCTGTTAGACTAAATATGTGGTATATTGGCAGCGCGTTGATAACTATTTGTTCACTGAGATTTACATCAAATCCTTCTGTCCAAGCTTTTATCTGATAGATATTTGCAACAATATTTCTATGTAAGAGTATAGTGCCTTTAGGTGTGCCAGTGGTACCACTTGAGTATTGCAATGCAGCAATATCATCAGAGGTTATGGTAATTCTTGAGTAGTCTGGTTTATGATCTGAGCTTATTGCAGCAGCAAAAGTATCAAATTTATCTTTTGAGTATTTATTTTTCATACCTTTAAGATACCTTGCTACAAAAGAGATTATTTGTTTCTTAGGGCTTGGGTAAAGATCTGCAATTTTTGTAACCATTAGGTGTTTTAAGTCTTTACATTCATCTGCAATAGCTTCAACATTATGAGATAGTGCTGATAGCACGATAATTCCTTTCGCTTTTGAATCTTGGAGAATTCCTTTAATTTCTCTACTGGTATAGAGTGGATTTATATTGATAAAAACACAACCTAGCTTTATCAAAGCAAAAATTACTATAGGAAACTGTAAAATATTTGGCAGCATAATCGCGATATGGTCACTTTTTTGCAGCTGCCAGTTGTTTTGTAAGAACCCAGCAAATTTATTGGTATAGTTATCAACGTTGTTAAATGTTATTTTCTCACCATGGCATACTAGTGCGTCATTATTAGCGAAATCTTGATTGACGCCTTTGAGCATATCGTTTAAAATTATATTAGGAATATCTATAGACAGAGGTACTTGTTTGGGGTAGTTTCTGTTCCATGGTTTAGTGATCATAAGGACCTCCTGAAGCTTTTTAGATTAGTTACTAAAGTTATTTTTTATATTGTTAAGCCTCTGAATATCTATTTTAAAACTAACTTTATTAACCCTAGTAAACATTATATAATATTTACCTATGTTGATACATTAAATAAACTTAATTAATTATTTTTTTATGACTTCTACACCAATGTAATTGTATAATTATAAATATCCCAAGTGTATTATACTGTTATGAAAATTTATCATAATCCAAAATGTTCAAAATCACGCCAAGCTAAGCAAATTCTAGATCAAAATGATATCAATTATGAGATACATTTATATCTAGATAAGCCTTTTCAAAAGAGGAGATCGTAGCACTACTTCAAAAGCTTAAGCTTTCGATAAAAGATATAGTTCGTACTAAAGAAAATATTTGGAAAGAAAATTTTAGCGATAAAGAATTTACAGAAACTGAACTTATCGAGATTGTTGCAGCTAACCCTAGGCTTTTAGAACGACCAATAATTGAGCATAAGGATTTTGCAGTAGTTGCAAGGTCTGATGAGAAAATACAAGAGATATTAAATACCTATTAGCTTTATGTTAGTATTTGAGGAAATGAAATTCTATCTATAGGAGATTTTAATGCATAAAATATTTTATACATTCACAGATGAAGCTCCAGCATTAGCAACTAGATCATTTTTACCAATAGTTGAGAGCTTTACTAAAGTCGCGGATATCAAGCTAGAAACCAAAGATATTTCTCTAGCAGCGCGTATTCTAGCAAATTTTAACGACTATCTATATGATGAACAAAAGCAGTCTGATGATTTATCAATACTTGGAGAACTAGCAAAAACTCCTGATGCAAATATTATCAAGCTACCTAATATTAGTGCTTCAATACCACAATTGATAGCGGCAATTAAAGAACTTCAGTCAAAAGGTTATAAAATACCTGATTATCCATTTGAGCCAAAAGATGACAAAGAGCAAAAAATTAAATCACGCTATGTAAAAGTTCTAGGTAGCGCAGTAAATCCAGTTTTAAGAGAGGGTAACTCTGACCGTAGAGCAGCTGATGCAGTTAAAAGATATGCTGAAAAACATCCACATTCTATGGGTGAGTGGACAAAAGATTCAAAATCACATGTTGCGAGTATGGTTGATAATGATTTCTATGCTAATGAGAAATCTTATATAGTGCCAAAAGCGACTAAGGTTAAAATAGTACATACAGATACTAAAGGCACTCAAAAAGTTCTTAAAGAAAATTTTGCATTAGAAAAAAAAGAGATTATTGATGCTACTAAGATATCTGTTAAAGCTTTAAGAGAATTTTATAAAACAGAAATTGCTAAAGCTAAAAAAGAGAGTACTTTACTATCACTTCATTTGAAAGCTACAATGATGAAAGTTTCTGATCCAATATTATTTGGTCATGCTGTAGAGATTTTCTTTGAAGATGTTTTCAAAAAATATGCTAAAGAATTTAAAGAGCTTGGTGTGAATCCTCGTAATGGTTGGGGTGATGCGGTAGAGAAAATCAAGCAACTACCTCAAGATCTCCAAGATAAAATTAATGCTGATATTGAAAAAGTATTTGTAAAACAGCCTGATTTAGCAATGGTAAACTCTGATAAAGGTATCACCAATCTCAATGTGCCAAGTGATGTGATTATTGATGCCTCAATGCCAGTAGCTATCCGTTCATCTGGTAAGATGTGGAATAAAGCTGGCAAGCTTCAAGATATAAAAGCGATGATTCCTGATAGGTGTTATGCTGGAGTATATGCTGCAACTATTGATTTCTGTAAAGAAAATGGTGCTTTTGATGTTGCGACTATGGGTGATGTTTCGAATGTTGGTCTAATGGCGAAAAAGGCTGAGGAGTATGGCTCACATGATAAGACATTTGAGATTCAAGCTGATGGTAAAGTTGAAGTTATCGATGCTGATGGTAATGTGATATTTGAACATCAAGTCGACAAAGGTGATATTTGGCGTGCTTGTCAGACAAAAGATATCGCTGTTAAGGACTGGGTTAAACTAGCTGTTAATAGAGCTAAAGTAACCCAGAATCCAGCAATTTTTTGGTTAGATTCAAAAAGAGCACATGATAGAAACCTAATTGCCAAGGTTAATGAATATCTAATTTTACATGATACAACTGGTTTAGATATCCAAATCTTATCACCGATAGAGGCGACTAAGTACTCTTTAAAAAGAATGAAAGCTGGCAAAAATACGATTTCTGTTACAGGTAATGTCTTGAGGGATTACTTAACTGATCTTTTCCCAATTCTAGAACTTGGCACAAGTGCTAAGATGCTGTCAATTGTACCACTTCTAGCAGGTGGTGGTTTATTTGAAACAGGTGCTGGTGGTTCTGCACCGAAACATGTTGAGCAGCTTATTGAAGAGAACCATTTAAGATGGGATTCTCTTGGAGAGTTCTTAGCTTTAGGAGCATCTTTAGAGGATTTAGCTATCAAAACAAGAGATGCTAAGATTAGAGTATTAGCAGAGGCGTTATCTCAAGCAAATAAGGATTTTTTAGATAATGATAAGTCGCCACGTCGTAAAGTTGGTGAGCTTGATACTCGAGGAAGCCATTTTTATTTAGCTTTCTACTGGGTTAAGGCTCTTGCTGAGCAAACAGATGATGCTGAGCTAAAAAATAAGTTTGTGCCAATTTATACAGAGCTAAAAGCAAATGAAGATAAAATTGTCAAAGAGATAAATGATGCTCAAGGTAAAAAAGTTGATGTTGGTGGCTACTATCATATGGATAGAGCAAAACTAGATGCGGTAATGAGGCCTAGTAAGACTCTAAATGCAATTCTAGCAAAGCTTTGATTCTTTATTAAATCAATTATCTTTTATTCATGTTATAATTCTTTCTTAAGAATATAAATTTCTATTGATTACTATGAAGCTAAAAGCTTTCTTCTCATTATTAGAGCTTTTCTGGAATATTTTAAAAGATATTATTGTTTTAGTTTTGTTAGCTGTTTTTGTTTTTATAAGTAAAACCATCATGTTGGTTTTAAGATTACTTAATAAAATTCTAAAACTAACAGGTATAAAAAAGCGATTAATTAAATAGAATGAACATAAATAAAAGTTTATATAGTGATTATATTAATCAAATACCAACTAAATTACGCGCTAAATATATAGCAATCTTTAAAACTAAAAAAATCCAGACATTGAGATTATTGCTGAGTTAAAGTCTTTGGTTGCATTATAACTAATCAGCAAAATTTACCTAAGATAACTTATCCAGATTTACTGTTAGTAACAAAGTTGAGCAGATAAAAAAACTTATCAAATAGAATCAAATTATAGTTGTCGCAGGTGAGACAGGCTCAGGTAAATCAACTCAATTACCTAAAATATGTCTAGATCTTGGTTTAGGAAAGCGTGGTTTGATAGGGCATATTCAGCCTAGAAGACTTGCAGCTAGAGCTATAGCTACTAGAATTGCTGCAGAAATTAGTTATCAGTCAAAAGTTGCCTATAAAATTCGCTTTAGTGATCAAAGTGATGAAAATACTTTAATAAAGGTAATGACTGATGGCGTATTACTCTCTGAGATAAAAAATGATAGATTTTTGTCACAATATGAAGTAATTATTATAGATGAGGCTCATGAGAGAAGTTTAAATATTGACTTCTTACTTGGGTATATAAAGAAGATTTTACCTTTTAGACCTGATCTTAAGATTATTATAACTTCGGCAACTATTGATTATCACAAGTTTATAACATTTTTTAATAATGCTAAAGCTATTACAATCAGCGGTAGAACTTACCCGGTAGAAATCGGTTATCAAAATGATGAGGTTTTTAATGAGTTTTCACTACAGGAAAGAATTTTATATGCTATTGATGAACTTGGTAGTGGTGATATATTAGTTTTTTTACCAACAGAAAGAGATATTCATGAAACTTTAGCATATCTGAATAAGCAAGATCTTAAATTTACAGAAGTTTTACCTTTATTCTCTAGGCTATCAAATAAAGATCAAAACAAAATTTTTAATCCTGAGTGTTCTACACGCAGAATTATTTTAGCGACAAATGTAGCCGAGACTTCTTTGACAGTGCCACGCATAAAGTATGTTATAGATTCGGGTTTAGCTAGGATAAGTAGATATAGTTATCGCACAAAAGTACCACGCTTACCAATAGAAAAAATCTCGCAAGCAAGTGCTAATCAAAGGGCAGGACGTTGTGGTAGGTTATCTGCAGGGATTTGCGTAAGGCTATATAGCGAAGAAGACTTTAATAATCGTAAAGAATTCACAGATCCTGAAATTTTGCGTACTAACCTAGCATCAGTTATTTTGCAGATGTTATTTTTGAGATTAGGCAATATCCAAAATTTTCCTTTTATGGATCCTCCGGATTCGAGATTTATTAAAGATGGCTTTAAGCTTTTATTTGAGCTACAAGCAATTTCAGAACTTAATTATTCAAAGCCTAAAATTACTGATGATGGGATGAAAATGGCAACTATGCCATTAGACCCAAAATTAGCAAAAATAGTTATCGAAGGATATAGACAAAATACTCTTAAAGAGATAGTTTCAATCGTTAGTTTTTTGAGTATTCAAGACCCGCGTGAGCGACCTTTGAATTTTAAACGAAAGGCTGAAGAAATACATTCGCTTGATAAGGATAAGTCTTCAAATTTTATCACTATCCTTAATTTAGCAAATAGATTAAATTCTGATTTAAAAGAATTATCTAATAGAGAGAAAAAAGAATATTTTAAAAAGAATTTTATTTCACCAGTTAGATTTAATGAGTGGAATGATATTTATCGACAAATATTGAGGTTGTTCATCAGTTTAAGTGGAAGTTATCTTCAACCGAAGAATTAAATTACGAAAATCTCCATAAAACTATCGCAAGTGGTTTTTTAAGTAATATTGGCTATAACTATGAAAATGCAGAGTATTTAGGTACTAGGGGCCTTAAATTTTTTGTATTTCCTGGATCTTCACAATTTAAAAGTAAACCTAAATGGATAATGTCGTCTGAAATTATCGAGACAACCAAGATTTATGCTCGTAATGTTGCAAAAATTGAATCGTAGTGGCTAGAGAGCTTGGCAGGACACCTTGTTAAAAAACATTATGATCAACCTGTTTGGAGTAAAAAACGCAGAGCTGTAATAGTAAATGAAAGAGTAACATTGTATGGCTTAGAAATAGTTTCAAAAAGGCTAGTACAATACTCGAAGGTAAATCTTCAAGATGCACGCGAGATTTTTATTCGCGAAGATTTAGTTAATGGTAATTTTGATTCTAAGGCATATTTCTATCAACAAAATCTTAAGCTTATAAATCAAGTTGAAGATCTTGAAAACAAATCGCGTAGAAGAGATATCTTGGTTGGTGAAGAGGTATTATTTGAGCATTATGATGATCTTATTCCAGATGATGTCTATGATGGTGTGACTTTCGATAAATGGTCAAAGACTCTCTCTAAAGAGCAGCAGCAAAATTTTGTTTTTGATATAAAAACGCTGATGCAACATAATGCAGAAGACATTACACAGCAGAAATTTCCTGATGTTTTGAATATTGGTGATATGTATTTACCGTTAGAGTATTATTTTGATTCATTAGATGAGCGAGATGGTATAACTATTACCGTACCTATTGTTTTTCTTAATGATATTAACCTTACAGTAATAGAGTGGGGCGTGTATGGTTTTTTATATGATAGGATTGTCGCGCTACTAAAATCACTACCAAAAAATATCCGCAAAAGCTGTGTACCTGTGCTAACATATGCCCAAGCAATATTTGAATCAATAGACTTTGAAGCTGATAGATATAAACAGTTAAAATCTGTTATTGCAAAACATATTACTCGTATTGTTGGTTTTGTTGTTGATGAAACTATTTGGCACAATCAAGAGCTAGAAAAACACTTGGTACTAAATATAAAAGTTGTTGATGAACAGGGTAAAATTCTAGCTATAGATAAAGACATATATAAGCTAAAACAAAAACTTAAAGACTTAGTGCAGCATCCGCAGCGAATAGTTGAAGATAAAGTTTATAATGATTGGCAGTTTGGTACTATTGAGCATACTAGTCAAATAAGAGAACATGGTATAAATATCAAGGTTTATAATTGTCTTGAAGAGTATCAAGATGGTGTGCGACTAGGATATAAAGCAACAGCTGCAGAAGCTAAAGTTTGTATGCAAAATGCTGTGAAAAAGCTGGTTAAATTACGCTTACAAAGTTATTTATCAAAAAGTATTAAAAACAATGATTTAATAAGCTTATCGATGTCATTGAAATTTATGATTCAAAAGATAGTATTATTAATAAAGCTATTGATTTGAGTTTCTTTACTGAGAATGAATTACCATATTGCCAAAAAAGCTTTGAAGCGCTTTATAATAGAGGCTTAGAGAGTTTTGTAGCTAATAAAACTAAGGTTGAACTACTATTTGCAGAGATAGCTAAAGCAAAAGAGCAACTTGATAGAAAACTTAATGTGAAGAAAATAGCAGTTAATTTTATCGAACTTTTTACAGCTGTCAGAAATGAGCTAAATGAGCTTTTTAGTGACAATTATCTAACACAACCTATGCCTTATTTGCAGAGGTATAAGTATTATATTCAAGCTTTAGAAAACAGATTAGATAAGACTAAACTAAACCTACAAAGAGATAGAGTTTACCAATTAGAAGTTGATGAGCTTAAGGCTAAGCTAGCGAAAAAGATTAACACTAAACACTTTGCTAGTAATAGTGTAGATGTAATCAAGATTAGCTTTCTGATAAAAGAGTTATGGATATCTTGGTATTTGCAAAATGTAAAAACTGTTGAATCAGTTTCATATAAGAAAAATTTAGTTTACATAAACGAGATATAGTTAAGATACTTTGGTATAATCAAACCAGTAATGTCTATTATTTTTTATTGAATGAAATCTTTATATGATAAAAGAGTACTTAATTTTTTGGTAATAATATTCCTCACTATTATTACAGTAAACTGGACTTCTTATATTTTCAAGCAAGTTGTTAATTCATATTTTTTAGCTTTTCTTATTTTTTTAAGGTGTTTGTCATCTTTTCTACTTCTTAGAGACTATATGGCAAGCTGGAGAAAATCTACACAAAAGACTTTCTTGCGTAAAGTATTTATTAACCTTCCAGTATTTTTTATAGTTGCATTTATTTTTTATGGTAAAGTTCGATTTGCACTAATATTCTCAGAATTTTTATTCTATGTATTTTTAATAAATTTAGGAGTATATTTTTATTGGCATTTGACTAATAGAAGATTGACTAATAAATCAAAAACAGCTGTAATTTATGGTGCTGGTGCTGCTGGTACAAAAATAGCTCAAGAGCTTGCTTCGGTTGGTTATCGCATAAAGTGTTTTGTTGATGATGATAAAACTTTGCAAAAAAGAAGTATAGATGGTAAAAGAATTCTATCTAGTGCACAGCTAAAAAAAATGTTACTTTCTTCAAGGTTTGATTTATTAGTTATTGCTCTACCCAAAAGTGCTAATCAAATTATTAAAAAAATTTATAAAGAATTAGAAAAAGATTTTAGTCAAATTAAAATTATGCCGCCTCTTGAAGATGTGCTCCAAGATGAGAGTTTTATGTCACAGTTAAAGCCTGTTTCAGTCTATGATCTTTTATCTAGAGATTCTAAGAGTTTAGATAAACAATCTATTTCAAATTTTATCAAGGAAAAAATTATACTTGTCACCGGTGCTGGTGGAAGCATAGGTTCTGAAATAGTTAGACAATGTATTAAATATGAAGCCAAGCAGATAGTTTTATTAGATCATAGTGAATTTAATTTATATAAAATCACGGAAGAGTGTAAAAAAATTAATATTAAGAGTATTTTATGCTCTGTTTGTGATAAAGATTCGTTTGCTAAAATTTTTGAAAAATATTCACCAAATATAGTCTTCCACACTGCTGCTTATAAGCATGTCCCTTTGGTTGAGGAAAATATTTCTAGAGCTATTAGAAATAATATACTAGGTACCCAGAATGCTATAGATCTAGCCATAAAAACAGGTGTTGAGTCATTTATTCTGATTTCTAGTGATAAAGCAGTGCGTCCAACCAATGTGATGGGAGCTACTAAAAGAGTTTGTGAGCTGTATTTACAAAATGTTGATCCAAAAAATACTAAGCTTGCTGCAGTGCGTTTCGGCAATGTGCTTGGTAGTAGTGGTAGTGTAATTCCAAAATTTGAAGAGCAAATTAGAAATGGTGGTCCTCTTACTGTTACTCATCCTGAGATTACGCGTTATTTTATGTTGATACCAGAGGCTTGTGAACTAGTACTACAAGCTGGAGCCATTGCAAAAAATTCTGAAATTTTTGTTTTAGATATGGGTCAACCTGTCAAGATACTTGATCTTGCTAAGCAGTTTATAAAATTATCAGGCAGAGATGATATTGATATTGAAATAATAGGCTTACGTCCTGGTGAGAAACTATACGAAGAGTTGCTTGTCGATGAAAATGATATTAGTACTGAGTATAAAGATATTTTCATTGGTAGAAAAATATTTTATGATATAAGGATATTAGAAAATAATTTAAAAGAGCTATTTGCAGAGAAGCCAGAAGCCCAGGTGGCGTTGCTGAAGAAGATAGTTCCAGAGTTTGATCATAAGTTAAATTAATTTCGCTGGATACGATATAATCCTGTAAGTTCTGATGTCATTGGGATTAGTTTTTTGTTAATGAGAAGATTATCAAGAAGTTTCTGGCTATTAAGTAATAGGTAGTTATCGTCTTTACAGTTCGATGACTTTACCTGCGCTATGATATTTGTTATATCGATTATGCTCCAGCCTCCTGTAAGAATTCTATCTTGGTATGCTGATAGGAAAAAGTTATATTTTACAGGTTGATCGTTTGTGTATAATACTGAGCACTCTGACTTGGATAGGATATTGCTTATAATAAGTCCTGTTTGCTTTCCTCCGCCTATATTAGCTTGAGCTTTTTTTGGAAGTTGTATAGCTTAGTGTTACAGGTTAATGATATAAATATAACTGTTAATGAAATAATAGTTGCTTTTATTATAGGGCTTGTCAAACTTAAGTTAGGTTTACTTTTGTTGGGTTGGTAAATTTTTGTATTGCGCTTATATGTCAATAATTTTGAAATATATATAACTTAAAGAAGTTATTCCAAACATTTAGATCCACACACTATTTCTATAATCATATGAGAAAGCTAAAAGCCAAACTATAGTACCAATTAGATATGCTAGAAGCGTTAAGCTTTCGAGTTTTACTATATTTTGGACTTTTATATATCGAGTAGATGAATAGCACAGGTGTTATAATAAGTATTAGAGTGTTTATAATCAAGTTTAATACCGAAGCCCCTTTAAAAAAATATAGATTTTATGAGAGAAGCTATTATTTTTTGTTAAGTTTATTAGATACTCTAAGTTACCAGCATAATTGTGTGCATGCTTGTAGAAAATAATTAAAAATGAGCTTATAAATATTAATGAGCCTAGCGTCGAAATAGAGATAGTTAATAAGCTTCTCTTTGAGAGGTGTTTTATATTTACTGCTATATACGAGATTATAAAAATAAAAAAGAATATACCAGATTGTTTGATAATTATTGAAATGCTGGCAATAATAATAGCCAAACATATGTATATTGTGAATGTGTATTCCTTTTTATTATTTTCAGCTAAATAAAGTAGTAATAGAGAGAAGCTGCCAACAAAAGCTATTAGGTAGTCCATGTAGCCACTTGTCGCAGCTGGAGTAATCATATGTGAATAAATCATTATTAGAAATAATACCGCAGATATTTTGCTTATTTTTCTGTATATTGACAGTATCATCAATAATACTATGAGAATTGGATACAGAAGAGAAAATTTTGCTATGATATTAACTTGAGTTGTACCTTGTAGCTTATATATAAGTGACCAAATAGAGGGCAGTAATATAGGATAGGCTGTATCCATTGGGGAGTATTTGTTTTGTGCTAGCTCTATTGCCCATCTATTCCATGAAACCAAAGCATCCCAATCGATAAAAACTTTAGTATTAAAGCAGTATATTGGTATGATTAATAGTAGTACAATAGTAACTATAGAAAACTGATATTTATTAAATCTCATTTTAAACATATATATTAAAGTTATATAAGCGAGTGTTAAAACTATAGCTCTTAGTATATTTGTTGATATTGGATTACTTTTATATTAAAAAAAATTATAAATAGTAACCATGATCAGCTAAAACTAACTATTGTATATAAAGCTATCTTCATAGCCGAATCGTATCGTTTAAAAAATATGTAACTACAAATTAAAGGAAGAGCAAACACCGCTAGATAAAAAGCAATGCCAAATAATAAAATCACTATTAACTAACATCTTTTTTGTTAAAAACTATAGTTCTAACAAAACTATAGCTGATTATAAAAAGTATACTTTCTACAAGTATTTTAACTAGCAAAACGTTTAGCCCTGTCGAAGAAGTTATTTTTTCTTGAATTATTACAGATACTACACCACTTAAATATACATATGCTACAAAAAGTATAAACTGTATTTTTTTGCTACATTTATTTTGAAAACATATTTTTTAGAAGCATTGTACTGAAAAACTATAGATGCTGTTCTAGCTAAGAGGTTTGACCATAAAACACTTGCACCTAGTCCAAATGATAGTGAAAATACTAAGAAGTCGATTAAGAAAGTTACAAAAGAAACAGATACATATCTTAACAAAATAAAGTAAATTCTTAATGAGTCAAACAGTGGATTGAAATGACTTCCTGAATTATTCTCTATATATATTGTTTGAATATCTGTTTCATAAATATTTATTTTGTCACGTACAGCAATTACAAACTGCTCTGTTTCAAATTCGAATCTATTTGATTTGATGCTAGACAATCTTTCATGAACTCTCTACTTAAGCCTCTCAAGCCTGTTTGAGTATCTTTGATTTTTCTACCAAGTATGAAAGCGTAGATTTTTTTAGAAATAGTATTTCCTAAGTAAGATTTAGAGGGATATCTTTGGTAAATGTTCTACAACCTAAGACAAAATCTTCACCTGTTGAGAGTATCTTTGCGATTTTTAAAGCATCTATAACATTGTGTTGGCCATCACTATCTAAAGTTATGCATCCTTTGATATTTAGGTGGTTAACGAGTATTTCATTAAAAGCTGTTTTAAGTGCTGCACCTTTACCCATATTTATAGCATGCTTGAGGAACTAGTACATTCTCAGTTTCCAAAACTTGATCAAAGAATTCTAGTCCATTTTCGCTACCATCGTTAATTATAATTATTTTATCACTAGATTTTTTTCTTATTTTTTTGACTAAGTTTACTAGTATATTAGTAAGATTTTTGGAGGGTATTACAAATGCAAACATATCATTGATTTTTTTTAAATATTTTTTTAATTATACTAAGTTTGATCAAAATATGAAAAAAACAAATCAAAAAGTATGGTTGAATTTAACTGAAGTAGAAATTTTATTTGCTATAATTATCTCAGTAATAATTAGATTTTATAAGGATTAGATGTTTTATAGGATAATAAAGAGATTACTGGATGTTTTTTTGTCTTTTATCGGATTGGTGCTGTTAAGTCCGGTTTTTTTAATTATTGTTTTGATGATAAAAAAAGACTCAAAGGGCCCTATACTTTTTAAACAAAAGCGTTATGGCAAAGATAAAAAGTTTTTTTATATATACAAGTTTAGAACAATGTATACATATACTCCAAAAGATATGCCGACACATTTGTTACAAGATCCATCAAAATGTATAACAAAAGTAGGAGTATTTTTGAGAAAAACTTCTTTGGATGAGTTGCCGCAAATTATAAATATTTTAAAAGGCGAAATGAGTATTGTTGGGCCAAGACCCGCTCTATGGAATCAGAGTGATTTAATAGCTGAACGAGATAAATATGGTGCTAATGATATTCCTGTAGGTTTAACGGGGTGGGCACAAATTAACGGACGCGATGAACTGCCAATTCCTGATAAGGCTAAGCTTGATGGTGATTATGCTAAATATAAAAGTACATGGTTTGATTTGAAGTGTATTTTCTTAACGGTCTTTTCTGTATTTGCAAAGAAGGGTGTTGTTGAAGGTGGAACAGGCTCTCTAGATAAGAAAGAAGATCAGAAGTAGTATGAAAAGAGTTTTAATCACTGGCTTAAATAGCTATATTGGTAATTCTTTTGAGATCAAATACAGCAATGAGTTTGCTATCGAAAAAATATCATTAAAAGATGAGTCATGGCAAACTTTAGATTTTTCTAAATATGATGCTATATTACACGTTGCAGGTATTGCTCATACATCAAAAGATCCTTCTATGAAAGATAGTTATTTTACTATAAATACAGACTTAACCTTTGAATTAGCAAAGAAAGCTAAAAGCTCTGGTGTGAGACAGTTTGTTTTTATGAGTAGTATAATTGTATATGGTGATAGTGCGCCAATAGGACAGCAAAAAATAATAACAAAAGATACAGAACCTCAACCTGATGATTTTTATGGTGGTAGTAAGCTTCAAGCAGAACTTAAATTAAAAACATTAGCATCGAATGGTTTTAAAATTGCTATAGTAAGACCACCAATGGTGTACGGAGAAGGTTCTAAAGGCAACTATCCTAAGCTTGTTAAACTTGCAAGGTATGCTTTTATATTTCCTCAAATAAATAACCAAAGAAGTGTTATACATATTGATAACCTTACTAGAGAGTTGAAAGATATTGTAAATAATAATCAAGATGGTATCTTTTTACCCCAAGATGCTAAATATTTTTGTACATCTGAGTTTATTAAAGAGTATAGGCAAAATTTATCAAAAAAAACCTATCTGACAAAATTATTTAACCCAATAATTAGGTTAATAACTACCAAGATAGGGTTTTTGAATAAAGTTTTTGGTAATATGGTATATAAGAAGTAGTAAGTTTGTAATTCTCTTGGTTTGTGGAAAATTACTTTTAAAAGTAATATAATTTTGAGGGTCAATAATTGTTCGCTTATTGCGATACATACTATAGGGGATGTTGTGATAAACTTAATACTTTGTGGTGGTAGTGGTACTAGGCTTTGGCCTATTAGCAGAAAGCTATTGCCAAAGCAGTTTGTGAAAATGTTTAGTGATAAGTCATTATTTCAGTTAACTGTAGAGAGAAATTCCGCTTTATGCGATTCAACGATGGTAATTTCTAATGAAGGACAGTTGTTTTTAGCAAAAGATCAGTTAGATGAGCTTGGTATTTTAGATAAAAGTATTTTTCTTGAAGAACCAGTTGGTAGAGATACTGCCCCTGCAATTGCTCTTGCATGTATGAAGTTAGATCTACAAGAAATTGTATTTGTTACACCATCTGATCATGTTATTAATGTTAATGACAAGTACAGAAGTATATTGGTTCAGGCTAAGAGATTAGCTAGTGAGGGGTTCCTTGTAACGTTTGGTATTACACCAACTTTTGCCAATACTGGTTTTGGTTATATTAAATCTTCAGGTGGCTTTGATGTTGGGAGCTTTCACGAGAAGCCTAATGCTGCTACAGCAGAGAAGTTTTTAGCAGATAGGTCTTATTATTGGAATTCTGGTATGTTTATGTTTAAGGCGGGAGTCTTCTTAGAAGAATTAAAAAAACACTCACTAGAAATATATACAGAGTGTGTTGAGGCTTATGATAAAAGTGACTTGAAAAATTCAGATGTTATAAAATATGATGAGATGATGAGTATTCCAGCTAAGTCTATAGACTATGCGGTAATGGAAAAATCTGATAGGATAAAAATGGTTATCGCTGACATTGTTTGGAACGATGTAGGTAGCTTTGACTCTCTTTTTGATCAACTTCCTAAAGATATCAATAATAATACAATAAATAGCAACCATATTAGTATTGATAGTAAAAATAACCTAATTTATAGTGAGAAGGGTTCTAAGAAAGTTGCTACTATTGGAGTAGAAGATTTAATAGTTGTTGATAGTGGAGATGCTCTTCTTATTGCTAAAAAAGGAAGTTCACAACGAGTAAAAGAAGTTGTGGAGCTTTTAAGTGATGAATTGAAAAATATTCACTTAACATCACATAGACCATGGGGTACATATACTGTTTTAGAAGATACTCCAGGTTACAAAATTAAAAAAATAGAAGTCAAACCAGGTAAAAGATTGTCTTTACAGAAGCACTATCACCGTAGCGAACATTGGATAGTAGTATCAGGTACTGCTACAGTTACTAAAGGGGATCAAGAATTTACCGTTAGGTCTAATGAATCTGTGTATATTCGTATGGGAGAGGTGTATAGACTAGCAAATAATGGCAAGATTCCAGTGGTCTTGATTGAGGCGCAAGTTGGTGAATATACTGGTGAAGATGATATTGTTAGACTTGAAGATGATTTTAATAGAATTTAATAAAGTAAATATAAGAATTACAAATGAAAAAAGTAGCATTAGTAACAGGTATTACTGGTCAAGATGGTTCCTATTTGGCAGAGTTTTTATTAAAGAAAGGCTATATAATTCATGGTATCAAAAGAAGAAGTTCGCTCTTTAATACAGATAGAATAGATCATCTTTATCAAGATCCTCATGTTGAAAATAGAAATCTAATTTTACACTATGGTGATATGACGGACTCTATGAATTTAACTAAAATTATAGCAGATACGCAACCAGATGAGATCTATAATCTAGCGGCTATGAGTCACGTACATGTTTCATTCGAGACTCCTGAATATGTTGCTAATGCTGATGGTACTGGTACGCTTAGAATTCTTGAGGCTGTTAGACTTCTTGGTTTAGAGAAAAAAACTAAGATTTATCAAGCAAGTACTTCTGAGCTTTATGGTAAGGTTCAAGCAATTCCACAAAGCGAAACTACTCCATTCTATCCAAGATCGCCTTACGCAGTTGCTAAGATGTATGCGTTTTGGATAACTGTAAACTATAGAGAAGCGTATGGTATGTATGCTTGTAACGGTATTTTATTTAACCATGAGTCTCCAGTTCGTGGCGAGACTTTCGTAACTAGAAAGATTACAAGAACAGCATCTAAGATAGCCCTAAATCTTCAAGATAAACTATATCTAGGTAATCTAGATGCGAAAAGAGATTGGGGTCATGCAAAAGATTCTGTAAGAATGATGTGGATGATCCTTCAGGCTGATGAGCCTGAAGATTGGGTTATTGCTACTGGTCAAACAACTACAGTTAGAGATTTTGTTAAGTTATCATTTGCTTATGCTGGTATTAACCTAAGATTTGAAAATGAAGGTGTTGATGAGATTGGTGTGGTTGATTCTGTAGACTTAGCTAGAGCTGAGGAACTGGGGGTTGATTTATTGCATTTGTCAGAAGGTCAAGTAGTAGTTTGTGTTGATCCTAGATACTTTAGACCAACTGAAGTGGACTTATTATTAGGAGATCCTACAAAGGCTGAGCAAAAATTAGGCTGGAATAGGGAGTATGACTTAAGAGATCTTGTTAATGATATGATGGAAAGTGATCTTAAGTTAATGACAAAAGATGTTTATTTAAAAGAAGGTGGCTATAAAATTATGAGCTATTTTGAGTAAGGAATTATTATAGATGCATAAAGATAGCAAAATATATGTAGCTGGTCACAGAGGCTTGGTTGGTTCTGCTATTGTTAAGAATCTTGAGTCTAAAGGCTACACTAATTTGGTACTAAGAACTCATGCTGAGCTTGATTTAACAAATCAAAAAGTTGTTGAAGATTTTTTTAGTGCTGAAAAACCTGAATATGTAATTATTGCTGCTGCTAAAGTTGGTGGGATTGTTGCAAATAATACTTATAGAGCAGAGTTTATTTACGATAATATTCAGATTCAAAACAATGTTATTCACCAAAGCTATGTAAATGGAGTTAAGAAGCTTCTATTTTTAGGTAGTACATGTATTTATCCTAAAGAAGCCCCTCAGCCAATGCAGGAAGATTGCTTACTCACTAGTCCATTAGAATATACCAATGAGCCGTATGCTATTGCTAAGATTACGGGTATAAAAATGTGTGAAAGCTATAATTTACAGTATGGTACAAACTTTATATCTGTGATGCCGACTAACTTATATGGACCAAATGATAACTTTGATCTTGAGAAATCGCATGTTTTACCAGCTTTGATTAGAAAAATACATCTTGCTAAACTTCTTAATGAAGGGAAAATAGAAGATGTGTTAAAAGATTTAGCTGTAGATTCTATTGAGCAGGCTAAACAATACCTGTTTAAATTTGGTATAAGCAAAAGTTCTGTGGAGATATGGGGTACAGGTAAGCCAAGAAGAGAATTTTTATATTCTGAAGATATGGCAGATGCTTGTGTGTTTTTACTTGAGAATAGAGATTTTAAAGATACTTACTCTAATGATTCAAAAGAAATAAGAAACACTCACATTAATATTGGTACTGGTATTGATATCTCTATTAGAGAACTGGCTGAACTTATCAAAAAAAATATTGGTTTTGAAGGTGAGCTTAAATTTAATACTATTAAGCCAGATGGTACTATGGTTAAACTTACAGATCCATCTAAGCTTCACTCTCTAGGATGGAAGTATAAAGTTGAGCTTGAAGATGGTATCAGAAGGATATATGATTGGTACCTGGCGAAGTCATAGTTCTCCATCTTGTTTTTTTATTTATAACATCTAGTCTTAGGTTATATATTGTCTATAAATATCTCTTTGTTGAAATTTAGTGGCTTTACTCGTATACTATCTCTTAGATACTAAATGTGTTCTTATTAGGGTATTTATGAAAGGAATAATATTAGCTGGTGGCAGTGGTACTAGGCTATATCCAATTACAAAAGGCGTAAGTAAGCAACTAACCCCTATATACGATAAGCCACTTGTATATTACCCTCTGTCTGTGTTGATGCTAGCAGGATTAAGAGATATCTTAATAATTACAACAGAACAAGACCAACCTAGTTTTAAAAATCTTTTAGGAGATGGTTCTGATTTGGGTATTAATCTTAAATATGTAGTACAGCCTAGTCCTGATGGACTTGCTCAAGCTTTTATATTAGCGGAAGAGTTTTTGGAGGGCGATTCAGTTTGTCTTGTGCTAGGTGATAATATTTTTTATGGGCATGGTTTGCCAAAAATGTTCGCTAAAAGTATTCAAAATGTAGAAAAAGAGAATTGTGCGAGCATCTTTGGTTATTATGTAGATGATCCTGAGAGATATGGAGTTGCTGATTTTGATGCAGAAGGAAGTGTTATAAGTATCGAAGAAAAACCAAAAAAACCAAAATCCAATTATGCAGTCGTAGGGCTATATTTCTATCCTAATGATGTTGTGGAGAAAGCTAAGCAGGTACAGCCATCAGAGAGAGGAGAGCTAGAGATTTCAACGCTTAATCAGATGTATTTAGATGAAGCGCGCCTAAAAGTTAATATAGGTAGAGGGTATGCATGGTTAGACACTGGTACGCATGAAAGTATGCTTGCTGCTAGTAATTTCATTCAAACTATAGAAGATAGACAAGGATTAAAAGTCGCATGCCTTGAAGAAATTGCTTATGAAATGGGCTATATTTCTAAAGAACAGCTTCTAAAGTTAGCACAGCCATTGAAGAAAAATCAATATGGTCAATATTTGATCAAAAGAGCTAAAGAGCGAGTGGTGCTGCCATGATGAAATTTACTTGTGCAGATATTGAGGATGTTATCATTTGTGAACCGGCTGTACATAACGATCACAGAGGATATTTTGTTGAGACTTTTCGCGAAGATAAACTGTTTGACTTCTTAGGATATAAGATTGATTTTTGCCAGGATAATGAGTCAAAAAGTTCTTATGGTGTGCTTAGAGGATTGCATTATCAACTGCCACCTCATTCACAGACAAAGCTTGTAAGAGTTATCCAAGGTAGTGTACTTGATGTTGCTGTGGATATTCGTAATGGTAGTCCTACATTTGGTCAGTATGTTGCTGTAGAACTAAGTGCTGAGAATAAAAAGCAGCTACTAGTTCCTAGAGGTTTTGCTCATGGTTTTGTCGTGTTAGAGGATGATACTATATTTGCTTATAAGGCTGATAGCTACTATTCACCTGAGTGTGATAGAGGGATAGCTTTTGATGATAATTATATTGCTATAGATTGGCAAGTACCATTATCTGAACTGAAACTTTCTGCAAAAGATAAGGTTCAGCCAAAACTAGCTCAAGCAAGCGATTTGTTTGAGTATGGTGAGAACTATTATTAATGTTTAATTGGTGATTAGTGAAGTGATTGGTAATTAGTACCAATTAACTAGTGCACTACTAACTAATAACAAATAACTGTAAAAAATAATAATATATGAGAATATTAGTAACAGGTAGTAGTGGCCAACTTGGATCAGAATTAAAAGAATTAGTTCAAAATTTAAAATTTAAAATTCAAAATTACATATTTGTGTTCACGGATAGTAAGTTATTGGATATTACTAATCATGAGGCGATTGAGAAGTTTATAAAAGATAATGATATAAAAGTTATTATTAATTGTGCTGCTTATACAGCTGTCGATAAGGCAGAGTTTGATATGGAAATGGCTGAGAAGATAAATCATTTAGCAGTTGTAAATATGGCTAGAATTGCTAAAAACTACAATATTAAGCTTATACATATATCTACGGATTATGTTTTCAACGGTGAGAACTTTAGACCATATATAGAGACAGATATTACGAATCCACAAGGCATATATGGAGCTACTAAGTTAGCAAGTGAAAAAGCTATCCAAAGCATAAACCCTAAAAGCGCTATCATTATTAGAACATCTTGGGTTTATTCATACTATGGAACTAATTTCGTAAAGACAATGATGCATTTAGGTAGTGAAAGAGAATCTTTAGGTGTAATCTTTGATCAAGTAGGTACGCCTACTTATGCTAGAGATTTGGCTAGTGCTATATTGCAAATATTGCCTAAGCTTAACAATCAAGATGTTGAAGTTTATAATTATTCCAATGAAGGTGTAGCAAGTTGGTATGATTTTGCTAGAGAAATTATAAGAATTGCAAAATTAAACTGCCAGGTTAACCCTATTGAGACTGTAGACTATACAACTCTGGCAAAACGCCCACACTATAGTGTGCTTAATAAAAACAAAATAAAACAAGATTTTGATATCACAATACCATACTGGAAAGATTCCCTACAAGATTGTATAAAGAGATTAAAAAAGAATTTATTAAAATGTATAAAGCAAAAAACATATTAGTAACAGGGGCAGCAGGTTTTATAGGTAGTAATTATGTGCGTATAATGCTATCACGTTACAATGATATTAAGATAGTATCTTATGACAAAATTACTTATGCAGGTAGCTTAGATAATTTAAAAGATTTAGCAAATGAGCATAATCACACTTTTATCAAAGGTGATATTTGTGATGAAGCTTTAGTTTATAAAACTCTAAAAGAGCATAGTATTGATACTATAGTGCATTTTGCAGCTGAATCACATGTTGATAATTCCATTGCTAACCCTAAAGTGTTTTTAGAAACAAATGTGATAGGGACTTTTACACTTCTAAACTGTGCCAAAAGATATTGGCTAGATGAATTGGGTTTAGATGAGAATGGTTGTAGATTCCATCATGTATCTACTGATGAGGTGTATGGAACACTAGCAAAAGATGATCCAGCATTTACCGAGACAAAGGCGTATGAGCCAAATTCACCATATTCTGCATCTAAAGCAGGTTCTGATCATATTGCTAGAGCATATTATCATACCTATAAGCTACCTGTGACAATTTCTAATTGTTCAAATAATTACGGGCCATATCAGCATCCAGAGAAGCTAATACCAGTTGTAATTAATAGTTGTATAAATCAAAAACCCATTCCAGTATATGGAGACGGCTCAAATATTCGTGATTGGTTATACGTGGTAGATCATTGTGATGCCATTCAGACAGTTGTGGAAAAAGGTATAGTAGGTGAGGTTTATAATATTGGTGGTATAAATGAAGTTGATAATCTCACACTTATAAACACTATATGTAAGTTAATGGATGAATACAAGCCTCGAAATGCTCCATATAATAGATTAATCTCATTTGTTGAAGATAGGAAAGGCCATGACTGGCGATATACTATAGATAATGGTAAAATCCAAAGTGAGCTAGGATGGAAGCCATCACAAGATTTTGAGAGAATGTTTAAAGAGACTATTGAGTTTTATATAGGTGAAATAAATACTTAGTAAGTGCAGAGGTTTGTAAAATGTTTAATAATAAGAGTATATTAATAACAGGTGGTACAGGTAGCTTTGGTAAAAAATATACAGAAATTCTTTTATCTGAATATAATCCTAAGAAAATAATTATTTATAGTAGAGATGAACTTAAGCAATTTGAAATGTCTCAAGTTTATGACGCACCGTGTATGAGATATTTTATTGGAGATGTAAGAGATCCTGAGAGACTCAAAGAAGCAATGCAAAGTGTTGATTATATGATACATGCCGCTGCTCAGAAGCAGGTTCCAGCAGCTGAGTACAATCCTATGGAATGTATAAAAACAAACATATATGGTGCTGAAAATGTCATAAAAGCAGCGCTATTAAATAATGTTAAAAAAGTAATTGCTTTATCTACTGACAAAGCAGCAAATCCTATTAACTTATATGGAGCAACTAAATTAGCATCAGATAAGCTTTTCGTAGCAGCTAATAATATGGTTGGTGCAAGAAAAACTCGATTCTCGGTCGTTCGTTATGGAAACGTACTTGGTAGTAGGGGCTCTGTGATTCCTTATTTTCAGAAGTTAATATCAGAAGGTGCAAAAGAGCTTCCGATTACTCATGAGAAGATGACTCGTTTCCTGATTACTTTGGAGGCAGGGGTTAGGTTTGTGCTGAAGAACTTTGAGAGAATGCAAGGTGGTGAAATATTTGTACCAAAAATTCCGTCTATATATATAACAGAATTGGCAAAAGCAATGGCTCCTGATTTATCGTTGAAAATTATTGGTATTAGGCCAGGAGAGAAATTGCATGAGATTATGTGTCCTTCTGATGATTCCCATTTAACACTTGAGTTTGATGATTATTATGTACTTTGCCCTACGATTCAGTTTGCATATAAAACTAATTTTCTTGAGAATGTTCTTGGTGAGAAAGGAAAATTTGTTGAACAAGGTTTTGAGTATAATTCGGGTAACAATACTGAGTGGTTAACTCATGAATCATTTTTGGAAATGATGTCAAGGATGTGATTATGGATTTTATCCCCTATGGAAGACAAAATATATCTGCTGAAGATATAGAAGCAGTGGTAGAGACTTTAAAGTCTGATTTTTTAACTCAAGGTCCAGCTGTGATTAGGTTTGAAGAGTCTATTGCAAAATATTGTAATGTTAAGCATACTTTTGCTGTAGCAAATGCAACATGTGCATTGCATTTGGCATATTTGGCACTAGATGTTAGTAAGGGTGATATTATCTGGACATCTCCAAATACTTTTTTGTCTACCACAAATGCTGCTTTGATGTGTGGAGCGGATGTCGATTTTGTAGATATTTGTTTAAAAACATATAATATGTCTGTTGAGGCATTGGAAAAAAAACTTATAGAGGCAAAAACAATAGGAAAGCTTCCTAAGGTTGTTGCACCCGTGCATTTTGCAGGGCAATCATGTGATATGCAAAGGATTTATGAATTATCAAAAAAGTATGATTTTGCAATTGTGGAAGATGCTGCGCACGCTATTGGTGGTAGATATATTGGTAAACCGATAGGGTCATGCCAGTACTCAGATATTACAATTTTTAGCTTTCATCCAGTCAAAATAATTACTACAGCTGAGGGAGGGATGCTAACTACAAATTGTGATAAGTTAGCACAAAAGATCAGTTTGCTACGTACACATGGTATGACTAGGGATGAGTCTTTGATGATTAAGGAGATAGAGGGCCCTTGGTACTATGAGATGATAAACCTTGGTTATAATTATCGTATTACAGATATACAGTGTGCTTTGGGCTTATCTCAGATGTCTAGACTTGATGAGTTTGTTGCAAAGAGACACGTTGTAATGGATAAGTACAAAGAGTTGATGTCAGATTGTAAAGAAGTTATTCTTCCTTACCAGTTTGAAAAAAGCTATTCAGGGCTACATTTATTTCCAGTGGTGGTTCCAGCAAATAAGAGAAGAAAAGTTTTTGAACACTTGAGAGATAATGGTGTTGGTGTTAATGTGCATTATATTCCAGTATATCTGCAACCATTTTATCAAAAGTTGGGCTTTAAGCAAGGGTATTGTAAAAATTCTGAATCATATTACTATGGCACAATAAGTCTACCTATGTATCCTGATTTGACAGGAGATCAAATTAAGTTTATTTGTGATAAATTAAGGTATACTTTAAAATGAGACTTGCTGTAATACCAGCTCGTGGAGGCAGTAAAAGAATTCCTCGTAAAAATATCAAGCACTTTGATGGAAAGCCTATTATTGCTCACTCAATACAAGCACTGTTAGATTCCAAAGTGTTTGATAGGGTTATTGTATCTACAGATGATATTGAAATTGCTGAAGTTGCTAAGCAATATAGTGCAGAGGTGCCATTTATGAGGCCAAGCAATATTTCAGATGACTTTGCAACAACTGGTGATGTGATTAAGCATGCGGTTGAATGGTATTATTCCAAATGTGAGTTTGTTGAAACTGTATGCTGCTTATATGCGACTGCACCATTTATAAAAAGTCAAGATTTAATTGATTCTGTCGGAATTTTGGAGACAGGTGATACCGAGTGTGTATTTTCTGCAACTGAATTTAGTTATCCAATATTTAGATCATTTGCACTAGATCAACAGTTACGCCCAAAAATGTTTTGGCCAGAAAACTTTGCAAAAAAGTCATATGACCTACAGGTAGCCTATCATGATGCTGGGATGTTTTATATTGCAAAACCAAGTATTTTCATTGAACAAAAACCTCTATTTTCAGATTACTCAAAAGCTTATTTAATTCCACATTATAGGGTGCAGGATATAGATACTTTAGAAGACTGGAAAAGAGCGGAATTGATGTATGGAGCATTAAAAAGTTCTGGAGAAATTTAATGAAAGTCATAATCAGAGCGGATTCTTCGTCTAATATAGGTACCGGACACATTATGAGAGGTCTTGTATTGGCGACTCAGTTCAGCGATGTAACCTTTGTTACGAGAGATTTGCCTGGGAATATTAATTTTAAGATTAATGATGAGGGGTATAAACTAGAAATCATTAGCGATAATAGTGTTGTAGAGTTTGAAAAAGTTGTTAATAATATCTCTCCTGATCTAGTGGTTATAGATAATTATGATATTAATTATACTTTCGAGAAAATTCTTAAAGACAAGTATCCTAATGTCTCACTAATGGTTTTAGATGATACTTATGAAAGACATTATTGTGATATTCTTTTAAACCATAATATTAGTGCTGATGAAAAAAAGTATAAAAACTTAGTTCTTGAAAACTGTGAGCTTCGCTGTGGATCTGAGTATACTCTTTTAAGACAAGAGTTTTATGACTATAAGGTAAAACCAAAACAAAAAAATCAAGTTCCTAAGATATTTGTTGCAATAGGAGGAGCAGACTATAGTAATATAAATATTTCCATTTTAGAAGTCATAGAAGAGATTGGCGACGTATATGTAAATTTATTAACAACAATTGCCAATAAAAACTTAGATGAATTGAGAGAATATTGTCGAGATAAGAAATGGATTAATCTACATATTAATTCTATTGAAATAGCAAGATTAATGTATGAAAGTGATTTTGCTATTGTAACACCAAGTGTTACGGTTAATGAAGTCTATTTTATGCAATTACCACTGATAGCTATTAAAACAGCTGAAAATCAGAGTGATATTTTTGAATATTTGATTAAGAATGGTTATGATGCAGTTGATGGTCTTAATACTGGTCTGTTGAAAAAGTATATAGAAAGACATAAGCAAAATGTAATTGTGGGTTATGAGCTTCAAGATTTTGTAGATTTGTCACAAGATGATAGCTTAAAAATTTTATCATGGCGTAATGATCCAACCGTTCGTAATAATATGTATAATAGAGAAAAAATATCTGTAGAAGATCATTTGAAGTTTGTTAAGAGTTTGTTTGCTTGTACTAATAAAAAATATTTCGTAGTGAGAGAATATGGCCATGATATTGGTGTTATTGATTTTACCCAAATCATACATGGTGACAGTCTTCATATGGGTTTGTATGCAAAGCCGAATGTAAATGGTGCTGGCAAGATTCTGATGAACGCTATTGTTGAATACGCTTTCAAGATTTTAAAAGTTAAAAAAATATTTGCTGAAGTTTTTGAGTTTAATAATAGAGCCTATAACTTATATTTGAGATACGGTTTTAAAAAAATAAGTGATAAAGAAGTTAATAATAAAAAAGTAATTTGTATGGTGTTGAAGAATGAAGATAGGTAGCTTTGATTTAAAGAGAGATGGTGTTTTTATAATTGCAGAGTTAAGTGCAAACCATGGTGGTAAAATTGAAATAGCAAAAGAATCAATTAAAGCTGCTAAAGATATTGGTGCAAACGCTATTAAACTGCAAACATATACCGCAGACACATTAACATTAGACTGTGGCAAAGATGATTTTATAATCAAAGGTGGTACACTATGGGATTCACAGAAATTATATAATCTTTATCAAGAAGCATTTTTACCTTGGGAGTGGCACGAGGAGTTATTTAGATATGCTAGAGAGATTGGTATAGATATTTTTTCTTCGCCTTTTGATAAGACAGCTGTTGACTTTCTAGAGCAGTTCAAACCAACTGCATACAAAATAGCATCTTTTGAGATTACTGACTATGAACTTATTAAATATACAGCTTCAAAAGGTAAGCCAGTGATAATATCAACAGGTATAGCAACTATTGATGAGATTCAGGATGTGGTCAATATTTGTAGGGATGTTGGAAATAATAATATTGTACTTCTAAAATGTACGAGTGCATATCCAGCTAAACCAGAAGATGCAAATCTAGTAATGATTCCTAGTTTAGCCGATACTTTTGGCGTGGTAGCTGGATTTTCTGATCACACATTAGGCTCTACAGCACCTGTAGTTGCAATAACACTTGGTGCAAAAGTTATTGAGAAACACTTTATTCTTGATAAATCTATTGGTGGTGCAGATGCTGACTTTTCCTTGGATAGGGATGAGTTCGCTCAGATGATAACTGAAGTAAGAAATGCTGAGAAATTGTATGGTAAAGTAGACTATACACTTTCTGAGAAGAAAAAGAAAAGTAGGCAGTTTGCTAGAAGCTTATATGTGGCAAAGGATATAAAGAAAGGTGAAGTTTTCACAGAAAAAAATATTCGCAGTGTAAGACCTGGATATGGAATGCATCCTAAGTATTTAAATGATATATTGGGTAAGACTGCAGAAAGAGATTATAAGTTTGGAGACAGGTTTGAAAAATAAATTAAACTTAATATGGAATATTATGTACTATTATTTAGTAGAATGTTTTTCAATATGATTTTTAAAAAATGACTAAAGTAATAGCTATGAGTTTTCTGATAGGTATATTTTTAGTAATAGTAGTCAATATTTAGTTGATAAGTTTAAGTCATGATAAAAGTTTAATTATAGGAGATGATGTGCAGGCGTTAATTTTGACAGCAGGAATGGGTAGTAGGCTTGGTAAATATACAAAAGATAACACTAAGTGTATGCTCGAGATTAATGGGGAAACATTAATTAAACAAGTAATGGAAAAGCTAAATAATGTGGGAATAACAAAACTCATTTTAGTTGTAGATTATAAGAAAGATAATTTAATTGATCATGTTGGAAGTAGATATAAAAATATAAAAATAGAATATATAGAGAATCCAATTTATAGTAAGACGAACAATATTTACTCATTATATCTTGCGAAAGAAAAATTAGCCGAAGATGATACTATTCTTTTAGAGAGTGATTTGCTGTTTGAAGAAAGTATTCTAGAGAAACTATTAAATGATAATAGAAAATCATTAGCAGTAGTTGACAAATATAAATCATGGATGGATGGAACATCTGTAACAATTGATAATGAAGATCGTATTTTGAATTTTTTTTCTAAAAAATCATTTCGTTTTCAAGACGTGGGTAACTATTATAAAACAGTTAATATTTATAAATTTTCTAAAGATTTTTCTAATAATATATATTCCTTTTTTTAGAAGCTTATTCTAGGGCTATGGGTGATAATGAATATTATGAATCAGTATTAAGAGTTCTTACAATATTAGACAGTCATGAATTGCGAGCACTTAAGCTAGATTGTGAAAAATGGTATGAGATTGATGATGTTCAAGATAAACATAATGCTGAGGTTATTTTTGCTAAAACGCCAAAAGATAAATTAAATTTAATCCAAAAAAGTTCGGTGGATATTGGAGATTTCCTGAATTAAAAGATTTTTGCTATTTAGTGAATCCATACTTTCCAACTATTAAAATGCAAGAAGAAATAAAAGCATTTTTTTATGATTTAGCTTCTCAATATCCATCTGGGTTAAGTACTCAAAATTTACTAGCAGGTAAAATGTTTGGTATTGAGTCAGAAAATATATTAGTTGGCAATGGTGCTGCAGAGATAATTAAAGTAATTGGAGATGTTATCGAAGGGTTTTTTGGTATGATGTTTCCAACTTTTAATGAATATCCAGAAAATTTAAGCCATGATAGAATAGTTAAGTTTATTCCAGATAACCAATCATTTGTTTACGGAATAGATGAACTAAAGTTGTTATCTGATAAGAGCGATAATCTTATTTTAATAAACCCTGATAATCCTAGTGGACATTTTAATAGAAAAGAAGATTTAATTGAACTTATTGACTATATGAAAAAAAGTAATAAGTTATTAATCATAGATGAGTCATTTGTTGATTTTGCAGATGGTGGTGAAAAAGAAACATTAATTGAGCAAAACTTAATTGATAAATATGATAATCTTATAATTATAAAAAGTATCAGTAAGAGTTATGGAGTTCCAGGGATCAGGCTAGGTGTGGTTGTATCGTCGAATACAGACCTTTTAAAAAAAATTAGAAGAGAAATTTGTATTTGGAACATTAATTCATTTGGGGAGTATTTTCTTCAAATAATAGGTAAGTATCAAAAAGATTATTTAATGGCGTGTGAACTTGTAAGAAAGGAAAGGTCGAGATTTATTAAAAATTTACAACAAATAAGTTTTTTAGAGGTATTCCCATCTGGAGCAAATTATTTTTTATGTGAAGTAAAGGCTAAATTTACTGCTACAGAATTAACTGAACTGCTAATAGATAAAAATTTTTATATAAAAGACTTAACTGGCAAGATAGGGTTTGAAGGTAAAGAGTATGTGAGAATAGCAGTTAGAGATAGTGAAGATAATGATTCTCTCATGCTGGCTTTAAAAGGAATGGATTAATATGATGAATAACTGGAAAAGAGTATGGAATAAACGTGAGATTGATGC
This sequence comes from Francisella-like endosymbiont, assembly GCF_003069505.1. Taxonomy (NCBI): domain Bacteria; kingdom Pseudomonadati; phylum Pseudomonadota; class Gammaproteobacteria; order Thiotrichales; family Francisellaceae; species Francisella-like endosymbiont. Next base: position 81,413 of record NZ_QAPC01000005.1, read on the forward strand.
AGATAACGACTCTATTTTAGGAAGATTAATAGTTGTAGATGGTTTTGATACTGGATATGGAAATATAAGTGAAATTGATTGGTTAAATTATGTTGATTATATATCAACAAAGTTAAATTTATCCATTAATGATAAAATATATGAAGTTGGGTGTGGTGCAGGTGCTTTTTATATCCATTATATAAAAAAGGTCATAATGTTGGCGGTATAGATTATTCGATGAGTTTAATAAACATTGCAAAGGAATATTTTAATGAAGGAGATTTTATAGTATCTGAAGCATCAAAGATTAATATTGATATAAAATATGATTATGTTATTTCGAATAGCGTATTTTTTTATTTCCCAAATTATGAGTATGCAGAAGAAGTAATAAATAGGATGATTTCTAAGGCAATTAAAGGTATTGCTATTCTAGAAGTAAATGATCTTAATTTAAAAGAAGAATCAATGGTTATAAGAAAAGGGTATCTAAGTAATAAAGAATATGAGAAAAGATATACTGGTTTGGAGCATTTATATTATAGTAAGCAGTGGTTTATAAATATAGCGCATAAAAATAATTTAAGAGTTGAAATTGAACAGCAGAATATTAACAACTATAAAATAATATTTATAGGTTTAATGTTTTTATATATAAGGATTGATTTGTGAACAGTTTTAAATATGTTTAAAAAAGGCTAGTATTTTTAATTTTTTCTTAAAAACATTTTGTGAATTCATAGCAGTGTACATTGGTAAAAGAGTCCTTAATGGTGATCTTATTAAAGTGAAAATGTGTTTTGTGATGTCGTTAAATCTTGTGAGTTTAATTATTATTTTACTGCTGGGGGCCGGGAATAATATAGAAAAGGTAGTTTTATCAAGCATGATGTAAATATTAATGTTTTAAATGCAACAAAAGTACAGATGCAAAATTTAAAAAAAGTTACTGAAGGTTGAAAATAGGTAGAGAATTGTATTCCAATGGTAAAATTCAACAAATAGGAATTAATAGAGAATCTATTATATAAAAGATTTAACTGGTAAAATTGGTTTTGATTGTAAAGAGTATGTAGAGATAGTGTAGGTAATGATTTATTAATATGAATGTTGAAAAAATTGAGAATTAATGTATATGTTAAAAAAACTTAGACATTTAATAAAAGATTATTTATTCGTATTGAAGCATGGAAAATTTGTAGAGTTCCATTCATTTCCATTTGATACAAATCAAAAATTACCTAATGGAGCAGAGAAAGTAATGGAAAAATGTTGTAACTTTATTAAAAAGTTAGGTGTAGACTATAGGCTTACTGATGGAACTATATTAGAGTTATATAGAGATGGTCATTTTATTCCTCATGATAATGACATAGATATTGACATTATTGGTGATACTAAAGTAAAAGATATAGAAAGAAATTTTAGAAAACTGGGAATGAAGCTTGGTAGAAAAGTAATTTACAAGGGCAAGGTGCAACAGTTCATCTACTATACATCAGAACATATTATTATTGATATTGTTGTATGGCGGCAAAAGAATAATTTTATCTATAATTATTGTGAACGCAACTATGAAAGAAAGCAGGATATTAAGTTCTTTGATATAGATAATTTGGATGTTATAGAGTTTAAAGGAAATAAATATACAATGCCTACTCCAATAGAGGAGTGGTTAGAAATGAGATATGGAAAAGATTGGAGAATTCCAAAAACCTATAAAGGTGATTGGAAGGAATAATGTTTTGATATGAAAAGAGTTTAACTATATATACTTTTGAAGTATGGGGAAGAAGAGTATTTTAGAAGATTTTAAAATATCTCCTATTGTTGGTTCATTCATGAATGACTATATGGCATTTCACTTTGAACTTGATGTTGATGATATTTTTCCTTGTGGCATATACCATATGGCAGTTGATGCAAAATATGATTCATTATTGATGAAAGTTCCAAATCGTCTTTTATCTAAAATAAAAACACACGAGGGTGTAAGTAAAGATAGAATTAATAAAATTCAAGAGACTGCTAGTAAGTCTATGTATGTTTCTATACCAGCGACAATCTTTGTTAAGGATTTTATATTTTCTATTTTAGAAACATTTGTTGTTGGTGATAAGAAGTTATCAAGAATTAATATTAGTGAAAATTTTCTTGATAATGACTTTTATTTAATGGATGGTCATCATAGGTTAGAGGTATGCAAAAGGTTGAATTTAGATCTATTTATTATGGTGTTTAAAGAGAAAGATGTTTCTATATTACCAATGCATAGAGTTTTAAATAAGCACTTAATTGACCTGGATGTAAAAGTCTGGATTGTTACGATAAGTTAACAATTTGGGATCATGCCACTCTATGTGATCAGAATTATGGTATGGTTAAGATTTATAGTAATAGAGTTGATTTATATAACATAGTAAATACAATGATTGACATTTCTTGCCGAAAAGACGACCAGTTAAATGTGTCGTATGTGGGCAGCTGGCATCTAAGCTTAAATGATTTTCATTATTATTATTGTTTAAACGCTACTGGTTTTTTTATGCCGGGTATTAGTATGGAAATTTTTTATAAATATGTTGAATCTGGAATGCATTTTCCTATAAAGTCAACATGTTTTTCACCAAAAGTAGGATATTTAAATATCTTTATTAAAGTGAAGTAATGGAAATTTAATATTTACCATAAGTGTAGATCTTTAACACTAAATTTTCGTAGAGCTAGCTACTTTTCTACAGTCAAAATACAAGCTTAAGCATTACTCAAGTCATGTTGCTTCAACATGCTGAAAGCTGTCAATTTGATGGCTTAACTAAGATAAATGTATCTATATATACTAAAAATGGCAAATATAGATATAAAATGATCAACCTATACTTGAATTTTAGACAAAATATATAATTTTAAGAAAAGGGTCTAGATAACTTTAGCTTGTCAATAATGATTGATGAGACTATATTTTATCTATATTTGGAAGGTGTAAAAAACGTTCGCATATTTTAGATGCTAAAATTAGAGAAATTTTAAAGTGTTTTTGCTTAGATTTAACATAACAAATACAAGTAAAAATTGCTAAGGTTAGTAGAGTTACAGTTAACGGCTTGATAGATTTCGCAAATAATTCTATTGTTTGATAAAAAATTCTTAGCATCTAGCAGAGAATTTGAAATAGGTGAATCTTATTTGTAGTAAAAAGAGTAAGTGGTAAACGCGGTTATGGTACTGTAGGAAAAACACCAGTATTGGATGTTTTAAAGCGAGATTAGCATAATAAAGTCTATGTTTCTATTGTGTAAAACTGCTCCAAAGAGTCCTTAATGCCTATAGTACATGGCAAAATACTCGAAAACAGTACAATCTATACAAAGGAATGGAAAAGTTTATGGGCTTATTTTGAACAGCTATGATCATTACTGCATTTACCACTCTCATAATTAGTTTACACGTGGTAAAAACCATGTTGTCATTTAGTGCTAAAGTTATCTAGACCATAAGAAAATTATAAAAATTGAGCATTAACTCAATAGGTTATAGAATGCTTTAGATGTTACTGAGTTTAAGCACTATAGAATTAACCATAGTAAATTATTTGCTAAGAAGTGAAATCATAAATAGTATAGAGAATTTCTGGAACCAGGCTAAGAGGCGTTTAAGGAAATTTAATGCATTCATAGGGAGCATTTTATTTGTTTTTAAAGGGAATGGAAAGGCGTTAATCATAGTGATTCTAAAGAGCAATTAAAGCTAATTAGACATTGGGTTAGAAAAAGTTTAAAGTAGTATTATCTAGGAAAACCACTATTTTAAAATTTGGGATATTATGTGGCGGTTAGAATAATAAGGATTACATTTATGGTTTTAAATAATGATATAAATAGTTTGATATTAGAAAAAGATATTATTGAAAACTGGCAAAGTGAAGATGTTTTAGTGAGTATATGTTGTACAGCATATAATCACAAACTATATATAGAAGACGCACTAAGAGGATTTTTAGGTCAAAAAACAAATTTCGCTTTTGAGATAGTGATTAGCGATGATTGTTCAACAGATGGTACAACTGAGGTAATACGAAGATATTTGGAGATGTTTCCCAATATTATTAAGTTTATATATCAGGAAGAAAATCAATATTCCAAGGGAGCATTACCTATAAGAGACTTTATTTTACCTAATGTGTCAGGTAAATACATAGCACTATGCGAGGGAGACGATTATTGGATAGATTCAACTAAGTTACAAAAACAAGTAGATTTTCTAGAGTTAAATCCACAATTTATGGGGTGTGGACATAATACTAATTTTTTAGAAAGAAATGAGGAGATAACTAAAGCATTCATAGATTTTGAAAATTATAATGAGGTTTATACTTTTGATAATTTTATTGAGTTATCTTATCTTCATACTAGTTCTATTATTTATAGGTACGAATCTAAATTTAAAGAACAGATTAATGAGTATCTGAAATTGTATTCAAATGTTGATAGAAATGATTATTACATGTTGTTAGTATTTTCATATTTTGGGCCAATAAAATATATAAATCAGGTAATGTCAGTATATAGAGTTAATGATGGAGGGATATGGAATGGTGCAAATAAAGAACAACAGCTTTTAATGTTTCTTAAAGGGCACCTAGATTTTAGTTATATTTTTGACAGGAAATATACAGAAAAATTTGTATATTCTTTTATAAATGTTCTTAGTGAGAATTCTGAGAGTTGCTCTCATCACTTTTTTAATAAGTTGCTAGATAGTCTTTGTAATAAAGATTTAGAGTTATTGCTAAGTTATTTTGCAAAATTGAGAAATAGTGATATTAAAAAAATTAAAGAAAGTAGGTATTACATTAATGAGTTAGAAAGTCAATTAAATGATAATAGCATTAGGTCACTTTTTACTAAGTTTTTAAAAACTATAAAAGTGTATGGTTTTTTGAAAAATATTAAAAAGTAAAAAAATTAGAATTTTTTTACAAGAGATATTAACTTATGGAAAGGACGAGTCATCTTCTGGCTTGGTAGGATCGATCGTATACATCATTTAACTTTTTAGTAGCTTATTTTTCTGAATTGCTTTTTCTAATAAGAACGAGTCTTTTATAGGCTCTAAATTACAAATATTTTTAATATTCATATTTTACAAAAAAATAATTTTGTGGTGATTAAATCAACAGTCTTTTAAATGAGATGAAATTGGGTTAAGTAAAAGGCAATAGGTGTAACTTTTAGCTATAAGGTTTTCGGTTGACTATATTTGTATAGGTTCAGAACTTTTGCCTATGAAATAATTTTGCTTATGATATACTATTTCGTTATGTGAGGTTTTAAGGTTTATTTGTATTAATTATGAAAGTAAAGAAATCTAAAGCTTTACTTATTGCTTACGATTATGGCGAATCTGGGGATTTTTTTTTAGAATGTTTGACCGAAGAGTTTGCGCGAAAAAAAAACTTAAATCTTCGTGCAATTTCGTTTGAAAAGCTTTTTGAGAGTGTAAAGCCAAATAAGATTAATAAGTACTTTTATGGTTTTATCTCAGTATTAAGGTTACTGCTAACTCTTTTGGTTAAAGGTAGGCGGTCAAAACTACTATATAAAATGAGAAATTTGAAATACAAAAAAATAGATGTTGGAGTTTTTATTTTTTCTAGCTACTTAAGGTCTTCAAATTCTGATGGCTTTATAAAAATGTCGCCCGGCTTTATGAAATTTTACTTCGTGGCATTTATTTCGTTGTTATATAAATTTAGAGCACTTGATAAAATTATAAAGAAAGCGGAATATGATGAGATCTACTTTTATAATAGTGAGATTGTTTACCATTATGGTGCTGTAAGAGATTTTCTTGTTAATAGAGGTATTAAAGAGTTAAAATTTGATAAATGTAATCAAAGATATATTTTATCTTTGAGTAAAAGCTATAGTTCTTTTGATGAAAAAGTAAAAATGTTATGTTTGTCTGATAAACAAGTGATGGAAGGACTTAATCATTTGAAATCCCTTGTTTATAGAGAAAAAACGTATTTTTATATGAAAGATGTAGATATTAGCATATCTACCGAATTTGATTATTCTAGAATAAGTTTGAGTAAAAATGTTGCAGTAATTTGCATGCATGCGGTTTCAGATGATCAATATGTTCATGGTCCTGATGGCTTCCTAGATTTGCATGATTGGCTAATGTCTTCGATTCAGGTTTTAAGAAAAAACGGTTATATGGTTTTGATAAAGCCACACCCCGCATATTTCCCAAGAAATGTTAAGCAGTTTTATATTGCTGATCACAGATATTTGGTTCATCTAATGGCAATTTTTAATACATATATCTCTTTTGATTCAAAAAATATTTTTAGTACAAGTGTTGAAGATGTTTTTTTCTTGCCTGCAAATCTTTCCTTAATTGAGATGAAGGAAAATTTAGGTGACTTCTTGGTATTGACTCATCATGGTAGTATTGCTGTTGAGGCTGCTTATTTAGGGTTGGGAGTATTAGTTAGTACTTCATCACCTTATTCAAAATATGATTCGTTTGTTTCATTTTATAGTGATAGACATACATTAGAGCAACAATTAATTAAACAAAATAGCGAATCCATAAGAGATTCATCAAGTATTATGAGATCACTTGGTACGTATATGTTTAGTAAAGATCTACTTGGTGAAGGTCGATCTTCTTCATACTATTTTAGAAAAGCGGCTTTTCATGATGTTGATGGACGAAAAGCTAATTTAGATATGATTTCTGAGTGGTTAAAAAATTTACCTGCTACTGAGAAAAAAATATTGTCGAAGCAAATTAGAGCACTTATCAAAAAAGAAATGGTTGAGGTTTGAGAGTTTAGGTTAAAATTTGTTAGAAGCGCCGCTATCACTGCTATTATTTTAATGTATCTTAACAAAGATAACGTGATTTTATACAAAAAATTATTATCTTGTTATATCTAACTAGATACACATTCTTTTAAAACTGATATGGACTTTATTTTACTCATTAAGTACCTAAATACCAGATACTAGTGCTTTATTTATAGCTCTACGACTATGCTATGTTTATTACTTACTCTTTTATTCCAAAAGATGATTGATTTAGCCTATAATTAGAGCATTTTTATGTCTCATATAACTTTATCTATGGTTTTGAAAGACTAAGTTTATTATTGTGTATGGTGAAAAATAAAAATATTGATTAAGGACATTGCAATATCTATATATTATATAGAGTTTAATTGTTGATTATGCTATATTTGTTGGCGTGAGATATCATTTTACAGGGTTTTTATGGTCTACATTAAAGAGTTTTATAGGTTTATAAAACATATAATTAACAGTAGGAAAATGTTATTTACTTTGGCGTATCATGGTTTTAAAGAAGAGTTTTTAGGCTCTTATTTGGGTATTATTTGGGCTGTTGTAAGACCTGGGATGTTTATTTTTGTTATTTGGGTGGTTTTTACTTTCGGTATTAGGTATGCAGGAAGTACTGGAGGACCTCCGTTTATATTATATCTTTTGTGTGGAATGATTCCTTGGTTTTTTTTCACAGACTCAATAATAAAAGCTTGTAGTTGTATAGTTTCTAATGAGTTTTTAGTTAAGAAAGTATCATTTAGTGTTAATATTTTGCCTTTAGTCAGTATACTTTCATGTCTAATTGTCCATTTAATATTAATACTGTTTTTGATGATATTAGTAGTTTCTAATGGTTTTTATCCTAGTATTTATTGGCTACAACTACCTTACTACATATTTTGTAGTATTATTTTACTTCTTGGTTTAGGGTGGTTCACATCTGCTATACGAGTATTTATTAAAGATGTTAGTGAAGTAGTTGGACTAGTGGTTCAGTTTGGATTTTGGTTTACTCCTATATTTTGGTCGCCATATATAATTTCAGAAAAGTATAGGTTTATACTTAATATAAATCCTATGGTATATATAATTGAAGGGTTTCGAGATACTTTTCTAAATAAGGTTTGGTTTTGGCAACACACCTTTAATACTTTTCTATTTTTTGCTATGGCCTCGGTAGTTTTATTTTTTGGCGCAATAGTTTTTAAGAGATTGTCACCACACTTTGGAGATGTGATCTAATGAGAAAAAATTTGGCAATTAAGGTAGACAATATATCAAAATTTTATAAGATCTACAATCGAGCTAGAGATAGGGTTAAAGAAGCTTTTAATCCTTTCAAGAAAAAGTATTATAATGAGCATTATGTTCTAGAAAACTTAAATTTAGAAATTGAAAAAAGGGATGTTTTAGGTATATTTGGTCTTAATGGTGCTGGTAAATCAACCCTTTTAAAGATAATTGCTGGAGTTGTTACTCCTTCAAAAGGTAGAGTTACTGTTAGTGGTAGTATTAATACTATGCTTGAGGTAACTGGATCTTTGAATCCTGAATTAACAGGGACTCAGAACATAAACTTTAATTTGGATTTAAATAGAATTAAGGGAGAAGATAGGGCAAGTATAACTAAAGATATAGTGGATTTTGCAGAAATTGGCTCTTATATTGAGCAGCCTGTCAAGAGTTATAGTAGTGGTATGAAAGCAAGGTTGGGTTTTGGTATTGCAACATCTATAGAGCCAGATATACTTATTGTCGATGAGGTTTTGGCTGTTGGTGATGCAGTATTTCAGCAAAAGTGCTTTCTTAGAATCAGGAAACTATTAGAAAAAAATAAGACAGTTGTTTTTGTGTCGCATAGTGTTGAACTTATGGTAGAATTTTGTAATAGAGCGATTTTTTTGTATGATAGGAATATAGTTTTTGATGGACCCGCTGTAGATGTGGCTAATTATTATAGAAGAGTTTTACTTAGTGAAGATAAGCATAAAGAAATTTTGTCTATCCAAAATAAATTGAATATGGGCTTGGAAGCACAAAAAAATATTTCTACGAAAAGAGTCATAGGAGATATTCCAGACAATTTTGTAGGTTATAAAGATGCTAATATTGTAATTCATAATGTTATGATATGTGACGCTCATGATAATGAAAAAAGTTATCTTAGTTCATTTCAAGAATATTTCTTTAAATTTGCAATAGATTTTAAGCAAGATTTTAATAATGTTGAAATATCTTGTATCATGATGGATGTTACAGGTAAAAAATTGCCATGGGTAAGTCATGGGGATTGTAATGTGATACCTAGTGTTAGAGCAGACGATAAATATATAATAAAGAATAGTTTTAAGTGTAATGTTTATAATGGGTTTTATACTTTGAGCATAGTAATAAAAAGTATTGATTTAGAAAATAATCATATAGTTTTAGTTGATGCTTCTGACAAATATAAGTATAAATTTGAGGTGGCTAATATAGTCAAACCAGAGTCAAGCTTGAGCTTTCAGAAAATATAAAGTCTACTATTGAGTTGTAATGTTGAAGAAGAAAATATCAATAATCACTATAGTATGTGAAGATAGTCTAAATATTGATAAGACCTTAAAGAGTGTTTTTTCTCAGAAATTATTTCATGAGATTGAATATATAGTTGTAGATATTAGTATGGCTGAGTCTGCTTTTAATATTATTAACAATGATGTTGATAAAATTGATAGTCTTTTGTTTTTAGAAAATACAAATAAGGTAGATGCTATAAAAAAAGCTATTGAAATTGCTAGTGGAGAATGGTTGAATGTCCATTTTTCTGGAGATATTTTTGTTGGAAGCAACTTAGTAGAGAGTATTTTATATAATATATCAAGTTTGCAAAATATAAGTATTATTTCTAATTTACCTTTTGAAAGTAATAAAGAGGAAATAAGTATTCTTGAGCTAGAGGAGCTTCAAGTACAGTTAACTTTTTTTCGAAAAACGATAGTGGAAAGGTATGGTTTGAATTATTTGTATTCTGAGCAAGCTATTTATGACCTAATAATTAAGTGTTATAAGGAGAACTCTAATATATTTAAAATATATAAGGAAACGATAGGTGATGACTTAGAAAAGAGTACTTTTCGATCAGAGATTGAAAGATTACATATCTTGTTAAGAAGTTTTGGTGAGAGTTTTTTGTGTGATAGTCTCAGATTTGGATGGATATACCAAGAAGGTTTAAAAAATCAAAAAGCTAAAATAAAAGTGAAATCACAACTTCTAGAGTTAAGGAAGAGTGAATTAAAAGAAATACGTAGTACTAATGTATATAAGTTAGGTTCATTTTTTGAGAGAATTTTTTTTAAAAAAAGAAAAAAAAGTATAGATTTTAATGAAGAAATTAATAAGTGTTGTAACAGTCGTATATAATTCTGAGAATTTAATAGAAAGAACTATAAAAAGTGTAATTGAGCAGTCTTCCTTATCTAGTATCGAGTTTATAATAATTGATGGTAATTCTTCTGATAGGACTTTAGATATTATAGCTAAGTATAAAAACAAAATAGATATTGTTGTTTCAGAGCCTGATAATGGTATATATGATGCCATGAATAAAGCTATAAGGCTTGCTTCAGGAGTTTGGATAAATTTTATGAATGCGGGAGATACTTTCTTTAGTAATAAAACACTAGAATTAGTAATAAAAAAAGTGAATTTAGATATCGATATTTTTTATGGTTCAAGGTATATTCTTGATGAAGAAACAGGTGATAGTAAAGTTGAATTAGCTGATAAAATAGAAACAATTAGTAAAAAGATGCCATTTGGACATCAAGCAGCATTTACAAAAACAGAATTATTAAGAATGTATGAGTTTAATACTTTGTATAGGCTTTCTGCTGACTACGATTTTTTTATAAAATGTTATGAAAAAAAACACAAATTTTTAAAGTTAGATTTGCCTATATGTTATTTCTATGAAGGAGGATTAACAACTACTGAACAGATATTTTCCTTTGTAGAAACTCTTAAGGTATTGCTTGATTATTTTGATGAGAATCTTGTTAAGAATAATGTTGCATACACTGATTTACTAAACTCAGGAAGTGTTAAAAATAGGAATCAAATAAAGTTGCTAGAATATGAAATTCATAAGAGAGATAAGGAAATAACATCTTTTTATAGTGATTTCCCATACAGGGTTGCTAGATTTTTAACTTATCCTATAAATAAGTATAGATTAATAAAGGGAAAAAAATGAAATTTTCTATAGTAACAGTATCATATAATTCCGAGAAATATATTGAAGAAACTATTTTAAGTGTAATCTCTCAGAGGGGTGATTTTGATATTGAGTATATTCTTGTTGACGGTAAGTCAAAAGATAGTACTTGTGATATTATCAAGAAGTATGCTGATAAGCATGAAAAAGGTGAGCTTGACATATATTGTAATAATTTAGATATCAAGTTTATATGTGAGCCTGATCAGGGTATGTATGATGCTTTATCAAAAGGTCTTTCTCTCGTTACAGGTGATATTGTTGCATATATAAATTCAGATGATTTTTATTTACCAAATGCTTTTAAGGCAATAGCCGCTGAAATGAAGATGTATGGTGAGAAAGCTCAGTGGATAAATGCTAAAAATACTTGGTATAATAAAGATGGTGTTATTGAAAATTCTATGTTGCCTTTGGTGCCTTCAAGAAAAAGAATTTTGAAAGGTATTCATGGGACTAGTTTGCCATCAATACAACAAGAGTCAACTTTTTGGACAAAATCATTACAAGATAAAATGGATATGAAGAAATTTGCTGAATATAAGTTGGCAGGTGACTTTTTCATGTGGCATGAGTTCGCAAAGCACGCAACTTTACATATATGTAATAGTAATGTTTCAGGTTTTAGACATCATGAAACTAACAAAAGCCATGATTTAAGTGGTTATATGAATGAATTCTATAATATTATTAGTGGTAAGCCAAGAAGAAATATTTTTGATTTATGGCATATCTTTATGTATAAATTTTATGTTAAATATACATCTGATAACATGATCAGAAGACATAATGAGTATGTAAGGATATTTAGGCATATAGGCTTTAAACTTAGAGAAAAGTTTGGTAAAAAGAGTCATTAATATCTTAGGAGTTATCCTTGTCAAATTCTCAAACTCAAAATCAAAAAGCTAATTATCCATTAGTAACGATTGTAACTGTTGTATATAATGCCAAAGAACTTTTAGAAGAGACTATTATAAGTGTACTAAACCAATCATACCAAAATATTGAATATATTATTATCGATGGTGGTTCTATAGATGGTACTTTAGATGTTATCAAAAAATATCAAAATCATATTAGTCAGTACATAAGTGAATCAGACAAAGGTATTTATGATGCTATGAATAAAGGTATAGCTTTAGCTAAAGGTCAATGGTTAAACTTTATGAATGCTGGAGATAGCTTTTATTCTAATGATGTTTTACAAGATGTTTTTAGTCAAGAATTCACTCAAGATATAAGTATTGTTTATGGTAATACTGATATTGGACATAAAATCTTAACGTATAAGCCTAATTTAGATTTAAAAGATATGGAACAAGGGATGATGTTATGTCATCAGTCAACTTTTTATAAATTAAGTAGCTCAATAAAGTATAATCTTAAATATAGAATATGTGGTGATCAAGATTTTACAATGCAATATTTTAAGCTTGGTAGAAAATCTAAGTATTTAGATATTACTATTTCTAAATATGACCTTGATGGTATTTCATCTCAAAGCTTAAATAAAATTCTAAAAGAAAAGATTAAAATAAATAAATCTTATGGTCTTTCATATATTCCCGTAATAAAAAGTTACATTATTTCTATATTAGTTAAGTTAAGAAGATACTTTAGGAGTTACTAATTGTATTGCTATATTATATATAAGTCTAAGTTTGCTAAAAGGCAGGATAGAATATTATGTATGATTATGTCATAGTTACTCACATTCCAGCTTTTTATAAAGTTAACTTGTATAATCAATTGGCAAAGAAACTAAATATCTTTGTTATTTTTTTAGCCGCAAATACTAATGAAAAAAGGGCCGATGATTTTGTTGGTTTAGAGAACGCCTGTTTTGAGTGTAAAGTTCTATACTCTGGTAACCTACAGGAGAGAAGTTATTCAGCAAATATCAGATGTTTAAAGAATATTTTAAAAAGCCTAAAATATAAAAAAGTATTAGTAAGTGGCTGGGATTTACGTGAATTTTGGTATCTTATTTTTGCGAATCGCAAGAGTAAAAATTGTTTAGCTCTTGAGTCGACTATTAATGAAAGTAAGACAACAGGTACGCAAGGTATAATAAAAAAAATATTTTTATCAAGAATCTCCACCGTTTTTGCTTCAGGAACACTTCATCGACAATTGCTAATGAGGCTTGGATATAGTGGAGATATCAAAATTACTAAAGGAGTTGGTATTATTAATAAGCCAAGTTTTAATAAAGAGGCTAAAGAGTATCATAAAAAAATTCTTTATGTGGGAAGATTGTCTACAATTAAAAACTTAGAAAGATTAGTCCAGGTATTTAATCGTTTAGAAGACTGTAGCCTAACTATAATTGGTGTAGGTGAGCAAAAAGAATATTTACAAAAAATTTCTAATAAGAATATTACATTCAAGCCTGCTATTGAGAATAAAAAAATTAAAGAAGAATTTCTTAGTCACGATGTTTTTATTTTGCCTAGTCTAGTTGAGCCATGGGGATTAGTGGTTGAAGAAGCATTTTATTTTGGTTTACCTGTGATCATCAGTCAAAATTGTGGTGCTAGAGATATTGTTAATAATGGTATAAATGGATATTGGATAGACCCAGAGAATGTGGACGAGTTAACTTCAGTAATACAAAAAATTGATTCAAATAAATATTATGAGCTTATTTTGGGAGTTGAAAAGTTCTCTGTAAATACAAAAGATGTTCAGCAAGTTGAGGCTTATTTATGAAAATTTTGATTGTTCATAATAGATATCAATCGAATAATATTGGTGGTGAAGATATAGTCTATGAAAATGAGTTAAAGTCTCTACAAAATCTTCGTGGCGAAGATAATGTTTTAACCTATGAAGCTTCTAATGATAATATTAGCAAGTTTAGTTTATTATTAGGGATATGGTTTTCGCGTAAACATTATAGGAATATTAAAAAAATAGTCAAAGATAATAGTATTGATATAGTTCATGTGCATAATTTTTTCCCCTTGTTAACACCAAGTATTTTTAAGGCTGCAAAAATAGCTGGAGCTAAAGTAGTGCATACACTCCATAACTATAGATTATGGTGTATATCTGGGATATTTTATAAAGATGGTTATGGCACATGTGAGTTATGTACTAAAAATAAATTGCCTTTTTTTGGTATCAAAAATAAATGTTATAGAAAATCTACGTTACAAAGCTTTGTAGCTCAGTTAGCATTTAGTTTTTATAAGTTTTTGAAAATGTTTAAAAATATTGATTACTTTTTTGTATTGACTGATTTTCAAAGTCAAAAAGTTAAAGAGCTTGGAATTCCGGCTGATAAAATTATTTTAAAACCTAATAGTATGCCTTTGATTACTCAACAGCATATTTCAAGAGAACAGCAAAATTACATTTATGTTGGTAGACTTGAAGAATCTAAGGGTATATTTGAGCTTTTAGATACTTGGAGATCTTTAGATGATAAGTTTATACTAACAGTTGTAGGTGATAGTCCTGATAGTGACATTAGTAAATACTCATCAAAAAATATCATCTTTAAGGGAAAGTGTTCGAGAGAAGAGACTTTATTGCTTATATTCCAATCAAAATATTTGATCCAACCAGCTCTGTTATATGAAACGTTTGGTTTGACAATAATAGAGGCTATGAGTTTTGGTGTTCCTGTTATTGGTTTTGATATAGGCACACGCAAAGATTTCATCAAAAATGAACAAAATGGTTTTTTAACTACTAAACAAGATTTACAAAAAACTATAGAAAAATCATATAATTATGATAATTATAAGCAGATGAGTGAAAATTCAAAAAATACTGCAAAGCAATATCAGAATGATTATATAATAGTTAAGCAGTTAGAGATTTATAAAAAAATTTTAGAAGGTTGATAGTTGAAAGTATCGATAATTACAGTTTGTTATAATTCTGCGGAAACTATTGAAAATGCTATAAATTCAGTATTATCACAAACTTATCAAAATATTGAATATATTATAATAGATGGTGGTAGTGATGATGGTACGTTAAATCTTTTAGCTAAATATGGCTCTAAACTATCAAAAATTATTAGTGAACGAGATAATGGCATATATGATGCTATGAATAAGGGTATTAGTTTAGCTACTGGAGATATTATTGGAATTTTAAATAGTGATGATTGCTATAGTGATATTGATATTATAAATATTATTGTAGATGAGTTTAAGCACAATGATAAAGATATGCTTTTTGCTGATCTAATGTTTGTAAATAAAGATAATAGAATTCTTCGTTATTATTCTGCTAAGAGATTCTCTCCAAATAAACTAAAGTTTGGTATCATGCCACCACATCCAACACTTTTTGTCAAAAAAAATATCTATGATAAGTATGGTTTATACCGATTGGATTTTAAGATTGCTGCAGACTATGAAATATTCGTAAGATTTTTATTGGTAAATAGACTTTCGTATATTTATTTAGATAAATGTATAATAAAGATGTTAGTAGGTGGTCTAAGTACGAGTAGTTTAGAGAGTAAAAAAATTATTAACCAAGAGACAATAAAAGCACTTGAGTCAAATGGAATTAAAGCTAATTACTGGTGTATTTCAACTAAATATGTGACTAAGCTACTAGAAATATTTAAAGGTCGGCTTTTAAACTATTATAAGGAAAAATAAATTTGTATTTGTATATATGCAAAACTTATCTTGGGAGATTTGTGTGGAAAAAGTAGTGATTAAGGATGTTATTACGTCTAGTGGTGTAAAGTTTGGTACCAGTGGAGTTAGAGGTTTAGTAGCAACTATGACTGATAAGATTTGTTGGTTATATACTAAGGCATTTATTCAGTTTTTAGAGCATAAATACTCTATGTCAGAAGGTGCTAAAGTTGCAATTGCTCATGATTTGCGTGAAAGTAGCCCTAGAATAACAAAAGCAGTTATTAAAGCAGTGATAGATAGTGGCTATGAACCTGTATATTGTGGTGAGATACCATCGCCGGCGGTGATGCTGTATGGTATATCTAATGAAATTCCTTCGGTTATGGTTACAGGTAGTCATATTCCAGAAGATAGAAATGGTATTAAATTTAATACCCCTTATGGTGAAGTCCTCAAAGAAGATGAGGAAATTATAGTCAGTCAAGCTATTATACTTAGTGAAGGTATTTTTGGTAAAAATGAGATGTTCTTACAAAAAACAAAGTTTCCTAAAGTTTGTAAGCAAGCACATTCTCAGTATGTGGAGCGATACATAGACTTTTTTCCTAAAAATTGTCTAACAGGTAAAACTATAGGACTCTATGAACATTCTTCTGTAGGGCGTAAGATAGTAAAAGAGATTCTTGAGAAATTAGGTGCTAAGGTTATCTTATTAGGATTCTCAGAAAGATTTGTATCTGTTGATACTGAGGCAATTCGACAAGAAGATGTAAGGCTTGCAAAGCAGTGGGCGAGTGAGTATAAAATTGATAGTATAGTTTCTACTGATGGTGATGCTGATAGACCTCTAATGAGTGATGAGTCTGGTAATTGGCTAAAAGGTGATATTTTAGGTGTATTGACAGCTAAATATTTACAAGCTAATGTTGTCGCAACACCTGTTAGTAGTAATACTGTGGCTGAAAAGATAGGCTATTTTAATAGTGTAATTAGAACTAAAATAGGTTCTCCATACGTTATTGCTGCGATGAATGAATTACTTTCAAATAATCAAAATACTGTAGTTGGCTATGAGGCAAATGGTGGATTTATGTTAACTAGTGATATATCTAGAGATGGGAAAGAGTTAAAGGCATTGGCAACAAGAGATGCTGTAATTCCTATGCTTGCTGTGATTATGTTGTCTATTGACTCTAATAAAACAATATCAGAGCTTTTATTTGACTTACCACCACGATATACGGCAAGTAGTAAAATAGATGATTTTGCAACTGAGAAAAGCCAAGAAATTTTGAAATCAATACTAGCTAGTGAATCTGATTTGTTGGATAAGGTTATATTAGAGCATTTTGATGGCAATAATAGTATAGAAAGTATAGATACTACTGACGGTGTTAGAGTAACTCTGGCAAATCAAGATATTGTTCATATAAGACCTTCAGGTAATGCTCCAGAATTAAGATGCTATATAGAAGCGGCTAATGAGGAATGTGCAAAGAAGCTTAATCAATGTTGTGTAGATTTAATTAATAATTATTCTTAAATAAGAAGAGATCTAATTTTGTTAATTTTTACAAATGTTCATATATTCCTGTAATTACTTCTCCATGAACTTTAATTTCATGAATGAATTTATATTCTCTTAGTGTATCTTTATCATTTTTGATTGCTTGTGGGCGATGATATGTCGTAATAATATAGTCTGGTTTATCTGAAATGGATATATTACTTATTAATTATTTGTTACTTAGTATTACTTAGCATAAAAGTAGAAATATTATCTATCCAGAAGCCTGAAGCACCAATAGAAATTTTGTTGCGATTTTGTCATGACCTAATATATATTTCAAGGTGGTAACGCCTGATAAACCCCAGTAATCAACATTCCATCTGTTTCTCTAATTCTTTCCTGTTAATATATTGAAGTATACATTTGATAGAGGGTGCGATTATACTATCCAATAAGCATTCCAAGTAAAGGAGCAGATTAGTGCAATACATAGTAAATTTCTTAACTTTTGTTTCAAATTGTTAAATAAATACATAAAGCCTTTTAAAGCTATTAAAACAAATGCTCGATAAATAAAGTATAATTGGCTCCAGCCATTATATAGTGTCAAAGATAAAACAATAATCATAACTATAGGAGTGATAAGTAATGCTAGATAAATTAAATTATGCATCTCTATTTTATTTGACCATAATGAAAATCTATTTTTTATAAACTCCTTAGCTGTTGTACTAACTCCAATAAACATTAGTAGAGTACATTATCGTTGTTGTTATAGTTATCCAGATTATTGAGTAATACTAAGGTATTCTTTGGTTATACTATAGTTCTCTTCCGTTAAAGAATGAGTAACCCTGCCATCTAGTGAAGTGTGATATGTCACTAAAAACATATAGCAAGTTACTAACAGGGAGAGACCATAGTAATGGGAACATGGCGGTAACTAATAGCTACGTTAGTATGAGGTATCCGATGATATACTTCCATTCTTAATGGAACGGTCCTTTTTGACTATATTAATAGTAATTGCTAGCACAGTCGAAAAGATAACTATGACTCCAATTATTCTTACATTAGTGCTATATTTAGATGTGAAAGAGAGTATTAATAGCCATTTTAAATTACATATTTCTAATATATAGATATAGCAATTGTGGCCATAAAAATGATATCTTTACTATTATAGAATGATTTAGCAAAAAGTCTTGGTGATATAATGATAAATAAAGCGGCTAAAAGTCCTGCTCGATAATCATAATAAATACTTTTAGTAATGGCGTAGATAGCTAATACACCTAAAAAATAAATTTAAAAAGTCATTAGATGTCTTAATTGATATAACTCCGGAGGAGCCTTAGGGTGAATAGTTTGTTCGGCTATTATTAAGGGTATTTCAAATGCTGATCCATAATCTTTATCATTTAGACTATCGAGTTTAGGTATTTCATTATTGTGTTGAGCTGAAAAAAGTTTCTCTTTTATATCTTGCACATTAACAACACCAATCCATCGTTGAGTCGGCTCATCAAGAGAAATCCCATAATCTTTATCAATAAGTAAATAAATTGCAAAGAAACAAAAAAACCACTTGCTCGCTCTTTTTTTACGGCACTAAAAAATAATGTCACTATAATCCCTCATAGCTGGCGTATCTCTTTTACTTATTCTAAGTATAATGTTTTTGTTTGGAGTTATCTAGAGTTATACTTGCTTTATGATATTTAAAGTCTATAAGCTTTAATGATTATAGATAATTTATATATAACTTTTTACAATTTGTTGGTGGAGCTATATAAAAGCAAGTGGTTAGTGGTTGAACGATTATAGTGTTTTTAATCACTATTTCTAAAAAATAATTAAATTGTTGATAAAATCTATAGTAGGATTGAATATTTTTAAAATTAGATGCTATTTGTAATAGCAACTATAAATATTACATTGAAGTATTAATCACAGGGAATTTAAAAGAAGCTAGATAACGCCTCTTTTCATAGTTTCAAAGAATTCTTCATTAGTTAATGATCCTTTCATCTTCTCTGTTAAGAATTCCATAGCTTGGACATCTTCCATACCACCAAGAATCTTACGCAGTACCCAAAGTTTTTGTAGTTCTTCTGGAGTAGTAAGTAACTCTTCTCTACGCGTACCAGATCTATCAAAGCTAATAGCAGGGAAGACACGACGCTCAGCAATCTTACGATCAAGATGAAGTTCCATATTACCTGTACCTTTGAACTCCTCAAAGATAACTTCATCCATCTTCGAGCCGGTCTCGACAAGAGCAGTAGCGATAATCGTCAAGCTACCACCTTCAGCGGTGTTACGCGCAGCACCAAAGAATCTTTTTGGCTTTTGTAAAGCGTTTGCCTCAACACCACCAGATAGTACACGACCAGAAGCAGGTGATACCGTATTGTATGCGCGAGCAAGTCTTGTGATCGAGTCAAGTAGGATTACAACATCTTGTTTGTGCTCAACAAGTCTTTTAGCTTTTTCAATTACAATCTCAGCAAGTTGAACATGGCGTGCTGCTGGTTCATCAAAGGTACTAGCTACTACTTCACCGCGTACTGAGCGTTGCATTTCGGTAACTTCCTCAGGACGTTCATCAATTAGTAGCATGATTAGGTTACATTCTGGATGGTTTTTGACAATAGATGTGGCAATATTTTGCATCATGATTGTTTTACCAGTTTTAGGTGGTGCCACAATCAAACCACGTTGACCTTTACCAAATGGTGCAGCTAAATCTATAACTCTAGCGGTAATGTTTTCATTTGAGCCGTTACCAATTTCCATAGTTAGTCTTTCTTTGACATATTCTGGAGTTAGATTTTCAAATAAAATTTTCTTTCTAGCTAATTCTGGCGAATCAAAGTTAACACTATCGATGTGTTTAACAGCAAAGTATTTCTCATTTTCACGTGGAGGGCGAATTTTACCTACGATGCTATCACCAGTACGCAGATTTAATTTTCTAATAAAAGCAGGTGAAACATAAATATCATCTGGAGATGCGAAGTATGAGCTATCGGAAGATCTTAGAAAGCCATAGCCATCTTGGAGAACTTCTAAAATACCTTCACCGTAAATGTCTTCACCTTTATCAGCATGATATTTTAAGATTGAAAAGATCAGCTCCTGCTTTCTTGCGCGAAGTGACTCAAGATCTAGACTTTGAGCTATATCCATTAGCTCATTAACAGACTTATACTTTAATTCATTTAAGTTCATTGGGTTCTCTATTTATAAAAAAATAATATGTTGATATAACTAATTATAGATATTTGTCTACGATTGAGATTAACTGAGTCTTTTGTACTACACCAACTTTAGTTTCTTTGTTTTCACCATCTTTGAAAACCATAAGTGTAGGTACGCCACGCACACCAAATTTCGTTGCTGTCTCTTCATTATCATCGATATTTATTTTGCATACTTTGATTTTGTCATCGTAGTGCTCTGCAACTTGGTCAAGTATTGGAGCAAGCATTTTACAAGGACCGCACCATGGTGCCCAAAAATCTAACAATACTGGGATATCACTATTTACTACTTCATTCTCAAATTGACTATATGATATATCGATACATTTTGACATGCTTTGACTTTCCTTTAAGTTTTTTTGATTTTAAAACTAATTAAGCAGAATCTACTGCTGTATATTTGACAATTCTATAAGAAGTTAAACTAATTGCTAGTTATTATAAACAAAAAAACTTCTTAGACAAATTTTTTTAGCTATTTTACAGATATTTTTTTATAATGGTGAGTAGTTAAGAAATAAGCTTTTGTTTTATATGTCAAAGATAGTAGCAACAGTAGATTTAGGTTCAAATAGTTTTCATATGCTTATAAGTGAAATCAAGCCTGATGGCGAGGTTGTTACATTATCTAAGCAGAAGCAGAAAGTGCAACTAAGGGCTGGTCTTAATAATAATCTAACAATTAGTAAGGATGCCCAAGAGAGAGCTATTCAATGTCTTGAATTCTTTGCACAAGAAATCAAAAAATACAAAGTTGAGTATGTTCGTGCTGTAGGTACATATACTCTTAGAAAAGCAAAAAATAATATAAAAGGTTTTAAAAAGAAGTTAGATAAGGCGCTTGGTGCTAAGATTAAGATTATTTCAGGTCCGGAGGAAGCGAGGCTTGTCTATGTTGGAGCTAGATATAATCATGATATTAAACAAAAAACACTAGTTATAGATATTGGCGGCGGCTCGACAGAATTTGTAGTTGGTAGAGGTGATAAGATATTAATTGCGCGTAGTTTAGATATAGGCTGTGTTGGTATGCAGAAGGACTTTTTTGCGAATGAAAAGCTTGATTTTGCTAATTTTCATGCAGCAGCAACTAAAGCTAGAGAAATAATTGCACCAATCCTATATAAATATAGGAGAATAGGCTGGAGTACTGTTCTGGGTTCTTCTGGAACAATTATTTCGGTTACAAATATTTGTCAAGAACTTACCGGTGACACTACTATTACTAGAGAGTTTCTTAATAATCTGATAACGATGATGATGGATAAGCGTCAAGTCGAAAATATCAGTTTTAAAGGTCTTAGAGAAGATCGTGAAAGTGTACTTGCTGGTGGTGTTGTTATTTTATATACAATATTTGACTGTTTAGACATTTCTCAAATGAAGCTTTCAAATGGTGCTGTGCGTGAGGGTATGCTTTACGAGCTTGTTAAAAGTAAATATAGATTGTGATTAAATAAACTCTCTTGCTGTCTCTCTTAGCGAGAGATAGGTGAGATGAAATACTCCTTTATCATAGAGGAGGTTAGGTAGAGTTATTACCTAAAGGATTAAAATGAAATACATTCCATTAGCAGCAAGAATAAGACCTCAAATTATTGGTGAAATAGTAGGTCAAGAACATTTATTAGCACAAGATGGTATTTTAACAAAAATACTTGCTGGTGATGGAATTTGTTCTTTAGTACTGTATGGAAAACCAGGAGTTGGTAAGACAAGCTTGGCTAGAATTATTGCAAGCTCAAAAAAACTAGAGTTTTTTGAGTTATCAGCGGTTGATTCAGGTGTTAAAGATGTTAAAAAATTAATAGTAGATAATCAACATTTAGATAGTTTTGTGTTATTTCTAGATGAGATTCATCGTTTTAATAAATCACAACAAGATTTACTTTTGCCTTATGTTGAGTCAGGTAAAATTATTTTAATTGGTGCTACTACAGAGAATCCAACATATTATTTAAACGATGCTTTAGTTTCGCGGCTGTTTATTTTACGCCTTAAAAGATTAAGCATAACAGCTACTCAAAAACTTGTCCAAAAAGCGTTATCACAAGATGAGGTGCTAGCGAAACATAAATTCAAAATTGATGATAGTTTATATAATGCTATCCATAATTATAGTGAAGGTGATTGCCGTAAGATTTTAAATCTACTTGAGAGAATGTTTTTGATTAGTGCTAGAGACGATGAAATTTATCTAAATAAAGAGCTTTTCGATCAAGCATTAGGTGAGGCTTCACGAGATTTTCATCGTGAGGGCAAGAAGTTTTATGAGCAATTATCGGCTTTTCATAAATCTGTGCGAGGAACCGATCCTGATGCAGCTATTTTTTGGTTAAGTGTAATGTTAGATAATGGTGTTGATCCATTAGTTATTGCTAGAAGAATGCTATGTATTGCCTCTGAAGATATTGGTAATGCTGATCCGCAAGCGCTAAGAGTAGCGATAGATGCTTGGAATGCCTATGAAAAGCTAGGTTTACCAGAGGGAAGATTAGTGTTAGCGCAAGCAGCTATTTATTTAGCGGTAGCGCCAAAGAGTAATGCTTGTTATAAAGCATTAGCACAAGTTCAACAGCTTGTTAAAAGCTTAGGTAACATAGAAGTGCCACAGCATCTTAAAAACTATAAGGATAGTAACTACCTTTACCCACATAATTACCCAAACTCATATGTTATTCAACAATATTTGCCAGATGATATCATACAAAATTTTTATCAACCTTCAACAAGTGGGTTTGAAGTAAAGATAAAAACTAAGCTTGATAGTATAAACAAAATCAAGAAGCTATAAAATTAAGTTATTAAATTTTTGTATTTATATGTTATAATCTTTAGAATTAAACTATATATGTAATAATATAACTAGGTTTTAAACTGCTATGGCATTAGAAAATTTACTACATCCTACTAATATTAAAATTGATAAATATGCTAAAAATGCTACTAAGTTTTCTTTTGAAGCCCTAGAGAGAGGGGTGGGTTATACACTTGGGTTTGCTCTTAAGCAAAATATGCTTTACTCTATTACTGGTGCATGTGTTACTAGTATAAAAATTAATGACGGTAAAGTTACTTCTTTAGAAGATGTGATTCCATGTGATGAGACAGTTGCTGATATTATTCTAAATGTCAAATCTCTTCCTGTGACTTTAGCAGATGGAGTTGATTCGGGTACGATAACTTTTGAATTATCAGGTTCAGAAGAAGAAGTTTTCTCAGAGGAAGCAAAATTATCTGAAGGTTTAACTATAACAGAAGAAGTATTTATATGTAGTTATAATGGTGGTAAAAAGCTAAAAATCGAAGCTAAGGTTGAAAAAGGAGTAGGCTTTAGACCTGTACAGGATAATTTTAAAGACGGTGAATTCCTTCTAGATGGGACTTTCTCACCAGTTGCTTTTTGTGATTTTGAGATTAAAGATGCTCGTGTCGGTAGACGTACAGACCTTGATAAACTTGAGCTTAATATTAAGACTAATGGTAATGTAAGCTGTGAAGAAGTACTAAGGCTAGCAGCTACTAAAATCCAAAATCAGTTAAGAAATATCGTAGATGTTGAAGAGATTAATAAGGGTATTTTTGTAGAAGATCCTACTAAAGATATAAATCCTTTACTATTAAAACATGTCGATGAATTAAATCTAACGGCTAGATCTTCTAACTGCTTGAAAGCAGTAAATATTAGATTAATTGGTGAACTAGTACAGAAGACAGAAAATGAACTTCTTAAAGCGCCAAATTTTGGTAAAAAATCATTAACAGAAATCAAAGACAAGTTATCTGAGCTTGGCTTATTTTTGGGTACAGCAATTGATAATTGGCCTGAAGATTTATAATCACTTCTTGCCGGAGTGGTGAAATTGGTAGACGCGCCGGATTCAAAATCCGGTTCTGGCAACAGAGTGCCGGTTCGAGTCCGGCCTCCGGCACCATTTAACTTTTTTTCGTATTATTCCCAAACAATCCCAAAACTATTAAAATAAATGCTTTTAAGTGGTCTTTTAATCCCAGCTAGTACCATTAAAAAACATTATAACATTTGACAAATTTACATACTGTATTTATATTTGTCTATTTTCTGTTTTTGAGTATGTAAATATGTTTAAAAATACCATTGATAAAGAGTTAAAGAGCAGATAACACTCTAACAAAATAGCCTTTATTTAGATGATAGGTTATCTCTAAAGTTAGATAAAAATAATAACAAATAGATAGGCTTTCTTAACATTTTTTCTACTTCACCAATATGAGTTTCTTCCTCAACTATTAATTTTCTAGCATATTCTTCTAGTATTATTAATTTTACATTTACAAGCTTTAGAAGTTCATAGTAGGTTGAAACAGCTTTTTTTCATGTTTTAGACTTTCAATTAATATATCATTAATATTGTGCTGATAAGTTTTTATTAAGTCTGCTATTTTTAAAGATGGGTGCTCACCAAAATGAGTTATCATTTCTCCAACAGCTATTGCATGAGTTAAACTTTCTTTTGCTTGAGATTGCATCCAACTAACTATAGGAATTCTATTATGGCCTATAATCATTAAATGAGTAATGAGTATAACATACAACACCAGACATTTCGAGTCTAAAATTTTAATCATTATAAATAGAATGATAACTAATAATACTTAAATTAGGAATGTAGTTATTATACAAAACAAAATTTAATTCCTATATGGCTTTATAATGTTTTTAAATGATCATTATTAAATTTCTTAATATAGTGTTGAGTTATTTCATAAGTCATGCAGAGTAAAATTCTTAAGTCTACTTTTAATACCAATTTATTTAGTTTTATCTGTCATATATGAGAGTTTTGGTTTTAATTATTTATGGCTTCGTTTATCAAGTGCTTAGAATAATCATTCTAGAAGTATGTATTTTTAACAGAAGTAGTCAGTTTAATATCAAGAGTATTTAAGGACTCAACTTAGATATTTTAATAAAAATAATATTATATTTTTTAAATAAGTTAAATTTAGTATTAGTAATATAACACTTAAGCAAAATAAATGAAGAAAATTAATTTTAATATTGTGGTGATGGCAATAATGACCATCATGGGTATGGATCTTATTGATACTACAGTTATGAATAATATCTTACCTACGATTACAGAAAGTCTTGATACTAATCCTGTACATAAAGATAGGGATTAGTATCTATGATCATTATGGAAATGTTTTTACCACTTAGTTCTTGGATAGCTGAGAAAATAGGTTATAAAAATACGCTTATTTTTACAGCATCTGGATTTGGATTATTTTCTTTACTTTATGGTTTAGCAACATCTAATGTTGAGTTATTTACTTTTAGGGGCATCCAAGGTTTATTTGCAGCCTTCTCTGCGCCAGTTGCCGGGCTAGCATATTTAAAATTTTCTGAAAATATGTTGGAGGGCACACAGCATCATTATCTAACTATACATTAATAATGGCTATCGCAGGTCAAGTTTTAGGTAGTATTTTTGCTTCAATCTCTGCTGAATCATGGCGTTTGGCATTTTTGATGCAAGTGCTATTTGCCTGTTTTACTGTGATAGCCATATATAAATACTTTCCTGATGAAAAGCACAACAGCCAAAATAAGAAAATTGATTTTGTTGGTCTTACATTACTTGGGTTATCGATATCAACGCTTTTTATACTAAGTGAAATATTTCTAAAAAATGTGGCTATAACAACAAAACTTGTTTTAACTATGCTTATAATAATTTTCATATCTTTATTATGCTTTTAGTTACAACAAAATAAAAAATCCAATAATCAATCTTATTAGTATATATTTTAAATAAGGACTTTAGAGTCTCTTTTATGTCAAACTTTTTTTGTCGATTAACTACATATTAGATATTTTTTGCTTGGTCTGTAGTTTTGTATCACTTAAGTCACCTAAACACTATATATTGATTATGTCAGTATCTTTGATGTTGGTGACGATTGTGTCAAAAAGTATTACTAAAAAACTATATATCTATGGTTATAAGATTTGTATGATACTAGGGTTAGCTGTTATAACAGTAGTGATGTTAATATCTATAATTTTTGATATTCATTATAGTTATATAACTTTTTGTACCGTTGCTATGGTATATAATTTTGTATTAGGAATGTATCAAACCTCATCAAATACAGTATGTACTCAGTAATTGATTATGAGAAATTAGATAGTTTTAACACAATAAAGAATTCTGGCAATATGATTTCTTCGGCTATTGTATTAACTATTTTTACATTAGTTTATGATATTTATCATAACTATGTAATCTATCATCATTGGTTACAAATATTTGAGGAGGCATATTTCTGTATAGTAGTTACTAGTGCTGTAGTTCAGATTATAATGGTAGTATGGATAGCTTTGAGAATGGATAATTATTAGTGAAAAAGCCTAGTTATCTAACAACTTTGTAAATAGTTTTTATACTACGAATAATTTATAATACTCACAGATACAATATATTTGATAAATTATGGTAATAGATTCACATTGTCATCTTAATTATTTAAAGCTTGAGGATATAACTCTTGAGCAAGTTATTAATAATGCAAAAAATGTCGGTATTGATAAAATTGTCTCAATAGCAGTAGCATGGCATGAAATTGAGGATATACAGAAAATAACTGAAGATTATAGCGATGTTTATTTTTCTGTAGGGGTACATCCTAGTGAATTAGATACATATCAGCCAAGTGTTGATGAGATTATAGCACGATCACAACATCAAAAATGTGTTGCTATTGGCGAGACAGGCTTAGACTATTACTATAATGCTAGCGATACTAAAAGAGCACAAATAAATAAATTTGCTAGACATATCCAAGCAGCTAATCAAGTAAATAAGCCTGTAATTGTACATACTCGAGCGGCGAAACAAGATACATTAACTATTTTAAAAGCTGAAGGTATCGAAAAATGTGGTGGGATTTTACATTGTTTCACAGAAGACTACGATATGGCAAAAAAAGCTCTAGATATCGGGATGTATATATCTTTTTCAGGAATTTTGACTTTTAAAAATGCTAAAGATATTCAAGAAACAGCAAAAAAATTACCATTAGACAGAATCCTTATCGAAACAGAT
This sequence comes from Francisella-like endosymbiont, assembly GCF_003069505.1. Taxonomy (NCBI): domain Bacteria; kingdom Pseudomonadati; phylum Pseudomonadota; class Gammaproteobacteria; order Thiotrichales; family Francisellaceae; species Francisella-like endosymbiont. Next base: position 108,990 of record NZ_QAPC01000005.1, read on the forward strand.
GCTCCGTATCTAACACCAGTACCGTTACGTGGAAAACCAAACTATCCAGAATATGTGAAATATGTGGCACAGTTTTTGGCTGATTTAAAAGCTATATCTTACCAGCAAGTAGTAACACAGACTTATCAAAATACTTGTGAAATTTTCAAATTTTAAGATTAGGTTTTTAAATATCAGATAAATTTTGTGCTAATATCCAGTTGCTAGCAATTTTTCAGTGTTGTTATTAAGGTTACTGATGATTGTTAGTATAGCGATGGTAAACCATATAAGTAGCTGAATATGACTAAACAAACTAGCACTAGTATCTATGATTTAGAACCTAAAAACTCTAATCAAGAAATATTTACTGATTTACTTAAAAGTGATGATATCCATATTGAAAAAATAATTTTCTATGAGCAAGTAACTCCAGTCGACCAGCCATATGTACAAGCTCATGATGAATGGGTTGTGGTATTAAGAGGTCAAGCCGTAACTTAAACTAGAAAATAAGTACCATAATCTCAAACAAAGGCAACATTTATTTATCGCTAAAAATACAAGGTATTGGGTTACTTTTACGACTAATCCTATACTATCTGGTTGACTATTAATTTTGGGAGATTATGATGCAACATTTCTTTGCGGAACATTTGTATATCTTATGTATCTTTATTATATAAATGGCCTTTTTGGCAAGTTTTATCGATGCCATAGCAGGTGATGGAGGTTAATTAGTATTCCAGCATTAAGTTTGACAGGTTTACCGATCGTTACTGTCTTAGGAACAAATAAGTTTCAAGCTAGTAGTACAGGTATGGCAGTTCTTAAATACTATAAAAAGTAGTCTTATTGATATAAAAACATTAGTAGGAGGTTTGGTGGCAGGTTTTATAGGTTCTTGTTGTGAGCACTGCGACTTTACTGATACATAATGATTTTATGAATAATATTGTGCCGATACTGCTAATTATTGTTTTTATTTTTAGTATCGTTAACAAAAATCTTAGAGTAGCTCAGGGCAAAAAAAGAATGTCAGAAGTAGCTTTTTAAATCTATTTGGTTTTGTTTTAGGTGCTTATTATGATTTTTTTGGACCTGGTACGGGTAATTTCTGGATTATTGCAATTGTATATTTTCTTGGCTATATATTTTTGCGAGTCTCAGGTTATGCTAAGATGCTTAATTTAAAAAGTAATGTTTTTTCTCTGACTGTTTTTTTGTTGTCAGGACAGGTTAATATCACTTTTGGACTTTTAATGGCAATAAGAAGTTTCTTTGGTGGTATCGCTGGCTCAAGAATGTTTATTTTAAATGGTTCAAAATTAGTTAGACCAATATTTATAATTGTTGTTGATGCAAGTATTTTGCTTATAATCAAAACGCGATATTTTGTATAGTTACATTTTGTACTCAAATTATTTAAATAAATCTTAATGTTAATGATTATCTAGCAATGTTATAATATGCTAATATATATTTTTAATATAGATTAATGATTATGGATAACCAAAAAGCATTAGAAATAAAAAATCTTACCAAAGTTTATAAAGGTGGTTTGAAGGCTGTTGATGATATCAGTTTTGAAGTCAAAAAAGGTGATTTTTTTGCACTTTTGGGACAAAATGGCGCTGGTAAGTCGACAATCCTAGGAATGATATCCTCACTTATAAATAAAACATCTGGTCAAATCAAGATTTTTGGTCACAATATAGATACTGATTATATCCAAGCTAGAAAGCACCTGGGTGTAATGACTCAAGAAATAAACCTTAATATCTTTGAAAAGCCAATAGATATACTCATTACCCAAGCAGGATTTTTTGGGATTGTTAAAAAAGAAGCAATTGTGTATGCAGAAAAGTTACTAAAAAAGTTGGTCTTTATGATAAGCGCAATACCCAAGTAAGATTTTTATCTGGAGGAATGAAAAGAAGGTTAATGGTGGTGCGTGCGCTAATTCACAAACCAAAGCTATTAATCTTAGATGAGCCAACCGCAGGAGTTGATGTTGAGCTTAGAAATTCGTTGTGGGAGATGATTTCAGAATTTCATAGAGAAGGTTTGACAATAATTTTGACAACTCACTATCTAGAAGAAGCTGAATCGATGTGTAAACATCTCGCGCTTATTAACAAGGGTAAGTTATGTGTTAATACAGATATGAAGACTTTCTTAAAATCAGCAGATAAACATACTTATATTTTTGACCTTAAAGAGAAATGTCAGCAAAAGATAAAACTTGACTTAGGTGAGGTTAAGCGTGTTGATGATTATACAATCGAGGTTGAGGTTTCAAAAGGGATAGTACTTAATCAAATATTTGCTGAACTAAGTAGCAAGTATCATTTAGATGTTTTAGATGTGCGTACAAAAGCAGCTAAATTAGAGAAGTTATTTATTGAAGTAGTAAAAAATAAATAGGCAAATTTATGAATTTAAGAGATTATTGGATAACATACATAACAATTTTTAATCGTGAGTGTAAAAGGGTCTTTAGAATATGGCCACAAACTTTAATTCCTTCGGTGATAACAATAGTTTTATATTTTCTGATTTTTGGCAATGTTGTCGGATCGCGTATAGGTAGTATGGGAGATGGGGTTACTTATATGCAGTTTATTACTCCTGGTCTTATAATTATGGCAGTGATTCAAAACTCATATGGTAATGTTGTCAGCTCTTTCTTTGGTATTCGTTTTAGTAAAGCTATAGAAGAGTTGTTAGTATCACCTGTTAGTAATCATGTGATAGTGCTAGGATATATTTCTGGTGGTATATTTAGAGGTTTTATTGTTGGAATGCTTGTTAGTATAGCAGCATTTCTATTAGGCGGCTTTACTACTATACACAATGTAACTTTGGTTTTAGCTGGCTTTATATTTTGTGGTGCTTTATTCTCTCTAGGTGGTTTGATAAATGCGATATTTTCACAAAAGTTTGATGATACTACAATATTTCCTACATTTATACTTATACCACTTATCTATTTAGGTGGAGTATTTTATAATATAAATAATTTAACTGGCTTTTGGTATGTTTTATCATCTTGTAATCCGTTATTTTACATAGTTGATTTTGTTAGATATGGTTTTATAGGTGTCTCTACAGTTAATCCATATTTTGCATTTGCAGCGATAATTATTTTAACATTTTTATTATACTATCTATGTTGGTATTTACTTGAGAAAGGTATTAGATTGAAAGCTTAGTTTAGAGTTCTTACTTATCTTTTACTCTATGTACTTGACGAATAATATATAGTGGTCTGCGCTTTGTTTCGATAAATATTCTTCCTATATAACTACCTAGCATCCCAATACCTATCATTTGTAAACCACTAAAAAATAATATAAAGGTCACTAATGATGGGTAACCTGGAACATCAGCACCGAATAATAGTGATTTTAGAACTATTATAGAACCATAGATAAAACTTATAAGTGCGACAAAAACACCAATATATGACCATATCTCTAGAGGAGCACGACTAAAACTGGTGATACCATCTATAGAAAACTTAAATAGCTTCCAATAATTCCATTTAGTTTGCCCAGCAGCTCTTTCTTCTCTAGCGTGATAAACTATTTTTCTTTAAAACCTATCCAAGTAAGTAGCCCTTTATTAAAGCGTATTTTCTCTTTGAGTTCTAAAAAAGCATTAACAGCAGCTCTATTTAACAATCTATAGTCACCAGCATTAGGAGTTAGTTTAGTATCACTGATTCTATTCATAACTTTGTAGAAAAGCCCGGCAGTGTGTTTTTTAGTTGAAGTATCTGTATCACGATTTTCTCTAACAGCGGTTACAACCTCATAGCCATCTAACCAATGATGTACCATTTCTAAAATAAGCTCTGGTGGATCCTGTAGATCAGCATCTATTGATATTGCAGCATCACCTTTACAGTTTGAAAAACCAGCGAACAAGGCTGCTTCTTTACCAAAATTGCGTGATAAATCAACTACAGCAATCTCAGGGATGTTTTTTTGTTTTTCTAAAAGTAGTTCAAGAGTATTATCATTACTACCATCATTTATAAATACAAGTTCGTACTTGGTTGGAAGTTTTTTAAGGATTGGCATAAGTCTAGTAAACAAATGCTCTATGCCTTCTGATTCATCTTTGACTGGTATTATTATACTTGTTAGCTTATCTTTTTTATCCATAGAGTTAATGTGCTTATAACTATTTTGTTAGTTATTTTAAATATATCAGTAGCGTTGAGCAACTTATATTTGTTTAAATAAAACTATAATTTATTTTTGTTTGTAAATATAAGTTAAACGATTATTATGCTAACAAGTCTTTTTGCTATAATACATTCAAGTTTGTTTTAAAGTATATAAAAGATGGTTTTTAAATATAATAAGGTTGCAATTATTGGTAAGCATTATAAAAAAGAAGTAAGTCAAATGATTGAAATCTTATACGTTTTTTTACAGCAACAAAACTTAGAAATGACTATAGAAAATGATACAGCAGCTGATACTTCACTTATAAATATTGCCACTGCAAGCCTAAAAGAGATTGCGTTAAGGTGTGATGTTGCTATAGTAGTTGGTGGAGATGGTAATTTTCTTAAAGCATCTAGAGTTTTAGCTTTGTATAGTAATATTCCAGTTATAGGCATAAATAAAGGCAAACTAGGTTTTTTGACAACTCTTGCTGCAAATGATAATGCGTTAAAAAATGATCTTTATGCAATATTAAAGGGTGATAGCTCAATGACAAAGATGAGTATGCTAAAGTGTCATGTTGATAATAATTTACGCGCACCATTAGAGGCATCTATCGCCTTAAATGAAATAGCAATAACAGCTAGTAGAGGTTTGATGTTTGGCCTGAAAGTGTTTATTGATGGGAGGTATGCTTTTGATCAAAAAGGTGATGGACTTATTGTCTCTACACCTACTGGTTCAACAGCACATGCAATGTCAGCTGGTGGACCAATTTTAAATCCTAATCAAAATAGTGTAGTTTTGGTACCAATATGTTCACATTCATTAAATAGTAGGCCGTTAGTTATCTCAGATGAAAGTATTATTGATATTTATATAACCGAATATAATGACCCTAAACCAGTTTTGAGTATTGATGGTAGACATGATACTATACTCAAAGCTCATCAGAAAGTAACTATCCAGAAAGCGCGGAAGAAAGTTACAGTCTTGTATACAAAAGGTTATAACTATTATGACACTCTAAGAGAAAAATTAGGTTGGAGTAAGGTGCTGTTCTAAAAAAGTTTAACTAATATATTAATTACTACAAAAATAGTGATAAAAATAGCTGAAGTAAATTCTATCTTTTTAATATTTTAGCAAACCCAATAAATGTACTAAGAGCTATAGCTATCCAGATAACAACTTTACCAATACTTGTAAGTTGATCAACTTCCAAGTATTGAGCTAAAAAAACTAATACTTTATCATTGGCAAGATTAGTAAGAGCCATTTAAAAAAAGTTTGATATTTGAGAGTTTGTCAAAATTTAGTAGCTTTGTGCCACGACCAGAGTGGCGACCTTTGACAAAGTTTGAAAAGCGTGGACAAAATCTCAATCATCCGATATCAGATATACTTTTTGAGAAGATTTAAAGATAAGAAGTGAAAATAGCCATATGTAATATAAAAAAGGCTTTATAAAAGCAAGTGAATATAATAGTAAATTACATTTTGATAATATTTTTTGTCCAGATTGTGGTAAGGTAAAATTAAAATTGGTACGTAAGGTTGACCAAGAGCCATATTTTGTTTTTAATAAAGATCAATAGCATGATCAGCTTTGTTCAAGGATAGCCAAACCAATTCAAGATCAAAAAATCAAGGAACTAGTTTTAAGCGATTCAAAAAAATATATTAGTAAACTTAACTTCTTGGTTAATAAAAATTTTGAAAAATGTATAAATTTTGTTACAAAATTAGAAAATAATGGTGAGCTTAAAAAAGCTGATGAGCTAAATCTTGTACCACAAAAAAATAGTAAATAACAGAAAATCATATTAGAGAGTATGCAAAACAGGATATTTTTACAATAAATATTGTTGATTTAAGTGATATTGATACACAAGAACTTAACAACAAGTATTGTTTGGTATATGGAGTAGCTGGAATTACACTTACTGATGTTGATGATATTAAAGTTGTTTTTAAAGCTGATCAAGATTCACGCTTTTCGCTCTGAAGCTTTTGATACTAGTTATGAAGAGAAACTAGTTAGACTTTTGCATTCTGATCCCAAAGTTTAATATCGTTAGTTGCTGAAACTGATGATAATAGTATAAATGGTCAAGTAATTATTTCAAAAATGATTGCAGAGAAAGATAATAAGCTAAAAATATATGGTCTTGCGCCAATATGTGTAGCACTGAGATATCAGCATCAAGAAATTGGTACTAAGCTTATAGAAATAATTATAAAAAAAGCAAGAAAAAATAATATTGATACAATATTTATATTAGGTTATCCAAGTTATTATCTAAAGTTTGGTTTCAAACCTGCTAGAGAATATAAGATAAAATGTGAGTATGATGTCCCAGCTGATGTTTTTATGGTTCTAGATTTGTCAGCTAAACTAGGTCAATTAAAAGGCCAAACTGTATACTATGCCGAAGAGTTTAGAAAAGTTTTTAGATGTATACAAATAGTCTAAGAACTTAAAATAATTTCTTCATATATCATTTTTTCTAAATTAGAATTTGCTAATATAATAATTACTTGAGGGATAACAGGCTTATGAAAATGGATGTAATGCAGATGAAATATAATGCTAGTAAAGCTTCTTCATTATTAAAGGCAATATCCCATGAGTCGAGATTATTGATATTATGCTTGCTCCTCAGAAGAGAAATGACAGTAGGAGAGTTAGCAGAGTACTCTAATCTGAGTCAATCAGCATTTTCTCAGCATTTATCAGTATTGAGAAATAAAGGCCTCGTTAAATGCAGAAAAGAGGCACAAAATGTTTATTACAGTATTAACGATCTTTCGGTGACAAAAATATTAGAAGCATTGTATAGTATATATTGTGGTGATAAATCCTAAAAAAATTAAATTTTATATTAGTAAAATCTAAATTAGATAAAGTTAAAGTAATTAGGTCAAAATGAATAAAGTAGAGAAAATATCAGTAAAGCAATTTCTTGATTTACAAAAAAAAGATAAGATTAAACTAATAGATATTAAAACTCCTGCTGAGCATAGTAGAGAGTGTATTGATTGTGCTGAGAATATTCTTGTTGATCATATCTATGATGCTGATATTAAAGCTGATGAAGTAGTGGTTCTTCACTGTCAATTAGGTAACAAAACAAATTAAGCAGTTACTGGATTAAATGCTTGGAAATAGCATAAGCAACAAACATAAAAAAATGTTAAAGAACCTCTACCTATTATGCGCCAAGTACAAATTATTGTTGGCTTTATGGTGCTTTTAGGTGTGGTGCTTTCATTTACAGTATCACAATATTTTGCAATTTTAAGTGGTTTCTTTGGTGCAAGTCTTTTATTCGTTGGATTGACAGGGATTTATGGTTTAGCAGTGATGTTAGAGTTTTTGCCATACAATAAAAGAAAATAAACAATTGTAAATAGGAACTTATGATAACTAAAAAATATCTAATCATTGGAGGAGTTGCTGCAGGGGCTTCTACTTCTGCAAGACTGAGAAGACTAGATGAGTCAGCTGTGATTATTATGTTTGAAAAGGTCCGCATGTGTCATTTTCAAACTGTGGTTTGCCATATCATTTAGGTGGTTATATCGAGCCAGCTGAAAAGTTGATTTTAATGACTCCAGAGAAGTTTTATAAACAATATAAAATTGATACACACACAAACTCTGAGGTTATAGCTATTGATAGAGTAAATAAGCTCATCACAGTTCTAAATCACCAGAACGGTGAGAAAATATAGCGAAAGTTATGACAAATTAATCTTAGCTATCGGAGCTAAGCCGATAGTACCGCCTTTTAGGGGTCTTGAGACAATTGAGCATTTTATCCTCAGAAATGTTGTTGATGTCAAAAAGATTTATCAAGCTATTTTTAATAAACAAAAACTTGTCAAAAACAGCAATTGATGCTGGGTTGAGGTCGCAGAGAATCTCAAAGAAAGAGGTTTTAATGTGACTATAGTCGAGATGGCTAATCATATTATGCGACCTTTTGATTATGAAATGGTAAAATTTTTAGAGAAAGAGCTACTAGATAATGGTGTTAAGCTATTACTTGGTGAAAAAGTTGTCGGCTTTGAATCTGATAAAGTATTACTTGAGTATTGTAAAGAAACAAAAACAGATTTAGCTGTTTTAGCTATAGGTGTTGCACCAGATACTAACTTACTAAAAGAAGTAGGTATTGATTTAGCAAAAACTGGTCATATTATTATCAATTGATAATTATCAAACATCTGATGAAAATATCTATGCCGCTGGTGATGCTATTTTGGTTAAAATGCTCTTACAGCTCAGGATTTCAACTTGCCTTTGGCAGGTCTTGCTAGTAAATAAGGTCGTTTGATAGCAGATCATATCAATGGCTATGAGGTAGTAAGTAAAGACTATATTACCTCATCTATTATTCAGATATTTAACTATACTGGTGCTGCAACAGTTCTAAACGAGGCTTGAATTAAGTTTCATAACTTAGATATTGACTATGAGGTCGCTTATACTGCACCATTTGATAGAGTCAGTATTATGCCAAATGCAGTAAATGTTTTTACAAAAATATTATTTGAGAAAAATATAGGTAAGCTGCTAGGAGTACAAGTTATAGGCTGAGGAATTGTTGATAAAAGATCTGATGTATTTACTACAGCTATCAAAGCAGGGATGACAGTTGAGGATTTACAAGATCTTGAGTTATGCTATGTACCAACCGTACTCAACTGATAAAGACATAGTCAACCATATAGGTTATATTGTCAATAACTTGCTTAAAGGTGATTTTAAGCAAGTTGCTTTTATCCAAGTTGAAGAGTTATTAGCACAAAATGCATAAATTATCGATGTAAGAGAGATTATAGAAACTCGTCGAGGTATGCTAACAAATGCAAAAAATATACCTTTGTCTGAAATAATAGACTATCAGAACCTGATAAAAATAAGCCTGTATATATACATTGTCAAACAAAGCAGGAATCATATAATGTCGCTTTGATGTTACAACAACACGGCTACAATGCATATAATATTGCCTGTGGCTATATTATGATCTTAGATTATTAAGATACTATTAGCGTATGACAGGTAAAAAATTTCCTTTACTAAATAAAGGAGTATTTTAAATAATATGATGGTTACATCTAAGGAGAATTATGATTTTCAGACAACTAATCGACAGAGATACTTATACTTATATTTTAGCTTGTGAGCAGACTAGACAAGCAGTCATAATAGATTCTGTAATATTTAATGTTAATAAGTATCTTAAGCTGCTAAACGAGCTATATCTTAAACTGATCTATGTAATAGATATTTATGTCCATGCTGATCACGTTACTGCCGCTGGGATTTTAAGAAAATAGACTGGCTGTGATATCGTTATCGGTAGTGAAAGGAAGGCAGAGTGTGCAACCAAAAAAGTATTTGATGGCGATATCATAGATTTTGGTGACTATCAACTAAAAGCTTTGTATACTCCAGGTCATACTAATGACTCATATTGTTTCATTATTGAGAATATGCTTTTTACAGGTGATACTTTATTGATAAGAGGATCTGGTAGAACTAATTTCCAAAATGGTGACTCGTATGCAGCATATGATAGCATCATGAATAAGCTAATGACTTTACCAGGTAGTACAATTATTTATCCTGGTTATGACTATAATGGCATAACTAGTAGTAGTGTTGTGGAAGAGAGACAAAATAATCCAAGATTAAAGGTTAAATCACCAGATGAGTACGCTAAGTTAATGGCTGATTTAAAGCTACCACCATCAAACTATATAGATATTGCAGTTCCAGCAAATTTAAAATGTGATATGGAAGAAGAATAAAATGTTTTTGATAATTTTTGGATTTGTCTGTGGAATTGTACTAGGGCTGACAGGGGCGGTGGTTCAATTTTGACAGTTCCTTTACTTACTTTTTGGTGTTGGTTTAGATTTTCATAGCGCTGTTATAATATCTTTGTTTGTGGTTGGTTTTACAGCAATTTTTGGTCTTGTAGTAAATTATAGCAGTATGATATCCACTACATAGCTGCAGCTATAATGATTATTATAGGGATTATTTTTGCACCAATAGGTAGTTATATCTCTCAAGGTTTGTCAGATAAATGATTAATGTTAAGCTTCTCTATACTTATGATTTTGATAGGTGTTTGGAGCTTAATAAAAAGTGAAAGTAATGTCAGGATCAGAGAAATCAGTTTGTAAGAGTATTGGTCCAAGATGTGTAGTAGCATTATTGATAAGTAGTTTTGTTGGTACATTAACTGGTTTTTTTGGCGTTGGTGTCGGCTTTTAAATCGTGCCTGCATTAGTTTTATAACAGCGATGCCGATTAAAAGAGCTATTAATACCTCATTGTTATTGATATTAGGTGTGATAATTTATTTAATTAGTTTTTAGCCAACCAGTAATACTAAATCTTTTATTCTCGGTAAGTACTGGTAAGACTTCATGTTCAATACTTTTACTATCAAAAAGAATTATTTTGCCATCAGTTGGAAATACCTTTAGTGTTTGATTTTTTAAGTATAGTTTTAGTTGTCCACCAAAACAATCTTGCCAATCTTGATTAAGATAGCAAACTACTGATATGGTGCGACGATTATCGTTTTGAAAAGTATCAATGTGTTTTTTTGTAAAATGATCCTTGAGGATAAATAGCGTAATGAAATTCTTTAGTAACAATTCCAGCAAAACAGGTTTTATTAATATACTCAATAAAGCTATTTATTTTTTCAAAAAATACTTGCGCATATTTTGTCTCGTCTAGCCAAAAATAAAATCATTGCGGATTGATCTTTCGAGATTTTCATTTAAACGATTACCAACAGCGGATTTTTGAAATAATTTGCGCAATAAAGCTTTTCTAGCTGTTGTCTTAATTTGCTGGTTTCATGAGTTGTTAGCCAGTTATCAATGATGCAAAAACCCTTATTGAGATAATTATTAATTATTTTTTCATAGAAAGGATTAATTGCAAGTAAATCAGACATCACTATAGCCCAATAGTATAGAGTAAGCGAATTACATACTAGAAATATTAACTTAGTTATCTATTTTTTATGATAAAGTCTTCTAGATACTCATCGACATCTAATTCATATTCAGAAATAGCTAAATGCTTTGCTGATTTTTTCTGCTTGTGCATTTCTTCTGTTGAACCAGTATTTAAATGATGCCAGTCAGGTAAATCTTTACTTTCAAATAAAAGTTTATAGCTACAGCTGTTAGGCAACCATTTGTGAGCATGATTTTATAGTTGTTTGTAGGTTAGATTTACACATTCAGGTACAAGCTGTTTTCTTTTTTGATACATGCTGCATTGGCATTTGCCAATATCAAGAAGTTTACAACTAACTCTAGTGTAGTAAACTTCATCTATTTCATCATCTTGAAGTTTGTTTAAACAACAAAGTCCACATCTATCACAGATTAACTCCCATTGTTCACTAGACATATCTTTTAAATCAATTTGTTGCCACCATTTACTCATCTGTAGACTCTTTTTTAGCTAAAATTTAGAACTAATTTTTTAATAATAATAACTTCTAATACTAAATACTAGGTTTTATCAAATTTCTTGAACTGGTTGGCTTAATACAGGAAATATTCCGGTTTCAACAAAGATTTGCTGTTAGATTTTTGCAAAAGCATTTTTGTATGCTTGTGGATCAAGTACTGCTGAAGAAGTATTTATCGGAGCTCCACTTTGGTTTGGATTTGGCATAGAGTTATAAATAACAAAATTTATCCTTATACTTGAGTTTTTATCAGATTGTTTATATGTTTGAATAAAGGCAGTAGACTATGTATATTGAGTATCTCCCAAAAAATTCGCAGTTTGAGTACTCTTCGCAGTGATTATTCCAGTGTTAAAATTAGTATCCTGAATTATATAATCAAGGTTTTGTATAACTGTTACAGTAGCATCGAAAGCTGTACACTTATCAACATTAAATACTTTTATTTGCATTAGCTTGATTTGCAGAGGAGTAAGGCTTAGTACTTGATTTGTAGCACACCCAGATAAAAATATAATCATTAGCAAGATTACAAGTTTAAAGATTTTTTTAACATTTTTAAGCGCTCTTTCTAGAAACTTGTTGATAATGATTTGAAGTTGGAAACTACATAACCTTTGAATGTAATAATAATTGTCATGGTTTTTTGTGATTGTATAAAGCCACTATTTTGTTGAGAACCGCCAGCAAGGATAAGAGTTAAGAAGCCTTCATTTTGTGAACTATTCTCAATAGTTACGTTTGTTTGATATGTCCAAACTGAATCACTTTCTGCATTTTGTGTCACAATATTCGGTGCGTCAAAAGCTTGTATTACTTGCTCTTTAGTAGTTACCACTTTTAAAAAAGTGAGAGAAACATTACCAGATGTATAAGGTGTTTTTGAAAATTATTGTGAATTTGTATTATTGCTACATGCTGCTAGTACCATCACTATAAGCGCTAATATGATAATTTGGATACTATTTTTCATCGGTTTATTTTAAACAATATTATTTAGGTAGTATTTTATTACAGAAATTTAATAATTGGTATCAAAAAGTTTGTCATTCAAACACATTAATCAATCATAACAGCTATATATATTATTGCTAATAGAGTATAATTATCGCCTATAAAACTTAGTTAAGAAATTATATTATAAAGACCTATGAAAACTACAGCAAGAGCTCGAAATAATGCTCGTTTATATACCGTACAAGCTTTGTACCAAAAGAAAGTTGCCGATAATACATTTGCTGAGCTTAAGACTCAGTATTATGCTGATAATGCTGATAGACACTCTACAGATTGGGATCTTTTTTATAGACTTGTAGATGCGGTTAAGTCAAATCAAGACTCTATAAACAAATACATTCAAGAAAACTCAAATAACGGTATAGAGTCAATTAATTATGTCGATTATGCAGTTTTGCAAGCAGCTATAGCGGAATTGATAGAGTGCCTTGAAAACCCATATCAGGTTATTATAAAAGAGTATGTTGAGATATGTTATAGTATGGGTACCGAAGAAGGCTATAAGTTTGTTAATGCAGTATTACAAAAACTAGCCAAAATTATTAGAGGTGAAGAGTAAATTTATCTTGAGATGTAAGAAAATTAAACTTACTACTATGTTGTTTCTATTTATCTTTATCTTAAAGTCGCGCTTAAGGTTGCTTGTTTGAATTCTTGATGAGCTAATATGTGTCACCATTATAATCAATAGTCATACTGTCATCAGCATAACTGAAATTAGGATTATTACCCACTCAATTACATGCTATGATAAAAGCTTGGTTTTCTATAGTTTGAGCTTTTAGTAATGCTTGCTAATGTTGACGGCGAGATTCTGTGCAGCATGTAACATTAATAAGAATATCATAATCGTTATTATTGCAATTAAAGATTGGGAATCTTAAATCAAAGCAAACTGTTACAAGGATATTAAAACATTTATAATTTATAATTTGAACTTATTACCTGTTGTATACTTTTTGTCTTCGCCTGCATGGACAAAGAAATGATTTTTATCGTATGTATAAAACTATTTATCAGGTGTTACAAAATAGAGTTGATTGACCATTTTACCATCACTATAAGTAGCAGCACTGCCGACTATTGCATAGTTTTTGCCTTTTACTTGATTGTACATCCAATTAAAAATGTCTCGTTGCAGGCTTGCTTCATTAATTGGATTCATTATAAAACCAGTATTAAACATCTCACACATCACAATAACATCAGTATCTCGGTCAATATCTGCAATTGTATTCTACTAGATTACAATAGTTGGTTTGTTTATTATCCCAAATAATATCTGACTAGATTATACTAACTTTTAGTTTTGACATAGCTATTATCCTTATATAAATAAGATGATCGATGTATTTCTATAAAGAGTTTGGCAAGCTTTAGCAAATTATTTAATAGTAAATTTATGTTACTGTAAAGGTATGTTGTATGTTGACAAATAAATAAGATAATAATATAATGTTAATTAATTAAAATATGTATAGTTAAAAGACTATGAAAAGACTAAAAATAAGGATATATTTTTTTGGGTGTTGCGCTAATTGTTATTTCAGGTTGTGCTAGTGACAAAGGGAATCAATATAAAGATGGTTATTATATAACTACCCTTAACTATAATTTTGATACAGTTTATAATGCTACTCTTCAAGCAATACAAAACGGTCAAACATTTGATTACAAAGGTAATCCATATGATATATCAGTTAACAAAAATAATGGTACTTATGCTGAAATAGACTCTGCTAGCGATAGTGATCTTGCAGACTCACTACAAGTAGCAATGAAGAAATTACCTGATAATACTACAAGAATTTCGATTAAATATGGTAGTCAAGGAAATTCAATTAGATCATCAGCTTTAGTAGGTATAATAGAAGGAAATATTCGCTACGCTAATATTTAGTATTCTAAGCTATGATTCTCTTACTAAAAAAACTTAATTTCTTGCTATAATCTTCGCTTCTAATTAATTTAATTGACTATGTTTACTTATGGCTATCAATTCTAAAGATTATATCTCTCTATAAGCTATGTTGAATTTGGCTATTGAGTATAGCTGATAATCAATCTAAGTAAAAATACTGATGATAATGATATATTGAATAAATTCAATATGATGTTTTTATAGTAGCCTGACTAGATTTAGATACTTGCTAAGATTTTAGTTCCTTTGATTATGTCATTATCTTTTTTAGCAAAACATAATCTTAAAAGCCCATTTTTAGGAGTTCCAAAAAGTGATGATATCGGTATTAAACCAACACCGTACTCTTTAATTCAATTACTAGCAAACTTATACATCATCTTGATTGCTTATCTCACTATAATTAAGAATTTGAAAAGATAAGCCTTGCCAATCAACGATTTTAAATTTTGAGCCTTTTAAGTTCTCTCTTAGTAACTGATTTTGCTTTTTGTAGAGTTTATGCAGGTTTTCATAATATTCAGGATGTTCTAAGATACTCTCAGCTAAGGCTAGTTACATTGGGTGTACCACAGAGAGTGTTGTAAACTGCTTTATTGCGAGCATATTTTCTATCATTTGTGAAGGTTAATAATTACACCTTGGCGCTAGCCAGTGAGATTATAAGTTTTGCCAAGAGATTGAAAACACTGCTAGTTTATGATATAACTCCGATATTTGTATAGCACTTGTAAATTTCTCTCCAGCATGTATGTGCTCATAAACCACGTCAGAAATTACTAAAAGATCTTTATCTTTGACAATCTTTGCAATTTCTTTGAATTTGTCTTTAGATATAACCGTTCCCATAGGATTATAAGGAGAGTTTAGAATTATAAGCTTAGTATAATTTGTAATAGCATTTGCAATAGTGTTTGTATCTATATTACCATTTAACAGTAGTTTTAGTCTACACATTTACCTTGATTAAATTTTGTGACTCAAGGGTAAGTATTAAATATTGGATCAAACATGATAACTTCATCATCTTGACGAACATAAGCAGAAATTACAGAGAATAAACTTCTTGTGTGCCTGCAGTAATTGCAACATTATCAATAGTTATATCTATGCTTAGTTTTTGTACTATTGCTTTACGTAGTACAGCAGCCCCTGGAATTGGGGAGTATTGATTTTTGCCTTGCTGCATGTAAAAACGTGTACGCTCAATTAGCTATTTTGGAGTATCAAAAACAGAAGCACCTTGAGTGAAATTTACAGCTTTATGCACTCAAGCCGCCATCAAAGCAAATTTGTCATATACAGATGGCATAGTGTCAATATAAGGCTTTGTTTGAATCATATTTTCTTTTGGAAATAAGTACTGATAATTAAAGTATATAATATTAAACATAAGTATATATAGAATTTTGTATGTAAAAGTTAGATTAATTGATGTTGATTTAATGTTAGAAATTATATTGATTACTTAACAAATTCAAATGGGTTACCATATTTTTCCATATATTTTCCCCCTAACAACTCTGAGCCAATATAATTAAGATGATTAGAATCTGCATATATAGGTATATTATTTATTTCAATATCACAGTATTTATCATTACATATAGCTTTTTTGGGATCTATAACTATTAACTGAGGAAATTCTTTTTTTAGTTTCATTATTAAACTTAAAAAAGAAGCCTTCTGTTGTTTTACAAAACTTATACTTAGCTGGCATGAGTGTGATTTAAACAAGGATGGTAGTTTAATTTTTTCCAATGGACAAAGGTTCATAATGTCAGTAGCGAGTGTTGGTGTATCTAAAATTAGTATTGGTGTACTACCATTTTCTATTACTAGTTTTATAGATTTTCCTAATGAATTAATAGAGTCTAAATAAATTGAGTTAGACCATTCACCAGCAAGAATTACATATTTGTATTTTTTGACTTTATTAATTGTGATATAGCTTTGTTTCTATCAGTAACAGAAACATATTCGACAACATTTTGAAAATCAGATAAGAAAGGAGTAGTTTTTTGTGTTACAACATAAGCTTTCTGGTTTGCATGTTGAAGCCATGTACTTAACATAGGTATTTCTGATCTGGCATGCGAGTCACCAACTAGAAGGAAGTTAGTTTTTTTGGAGTTTGTATTTCCAATTGAACATTTGCTTACATTTGGGAGTTGCTTTGATTTGAAGCTAAGCGATTGAATCATAAGAAAGCAGTTATTTTGATCTATTTTTTCAAAGCCATAACTATAGGTTAGCTTATTTTGGTTAAAAAGATCTGAAGAATTAAAGCCAAACTTATGGTTTGTTGAGGCAATGTAAAAACAAAAAGCTAATATTAAAGATAATAACCATAATCCTATAAAACTTTTAATAAAGCTAAACTTGTATTTATGCTTAAAGGGTTTTTCAATAAATAGATATGTTAAAAAAGCAAGTATGATACTAATAATTAATATAATAGTGCAAACAGTGCTAGTTTTTTCAATACTTAGATAATTAATATAAGAAATAATAGGCCAATGCCATAAATATAGAGAATATGAAATTAGTCCTATTGCAGCAAAAGGCTTTAAACAAAGTATTTTATTTATGACAGGAGTAAAGTTAGTATTATTACCACAGTAGATATAAAAAGTCGCTCCAAAACATGTGGTTATAGTCCAAAAGCTAGGAAAGCTGACATTAATAAAAAATATAGGTATTATCACATTATAGTAGCAATTATTGAAAGAATATTAAGAGCTAGTTTGTTGTTGATAGATGTTTTTAAGTTGTTATTTAGGAAAATAGCTAAACAACATCCAAATAATAATTCAAATGCTCTATGAGTCGGGAAGTAATACCATCTTTGTGAGCTTAAAACATATAGTTTAAATTCTCCTGATAAGAAGATAGTAGTAGAAATTACTAAAAAGATTACTGAAATAATAAAAAGTTTCTTTTTCGTAGCAAAGTTTAAACGAAATAATAAGATTAATATTAAAGGCCAAATAATATAAAATTGTTCCTCTACACCTAAAGACCATGTATGACGTAGTGGAATTATCTGAGAGTACTGACCAAAGTATCCAAAATCAAGTTTTAGAAAGAAGAAAAAATTAGATATTGACGCAATAGCACTTATAAGTGATTCACAATAGTCTGTTAAATCTTGAGGTAGAAGTATTAACCATGCAAAAATGTTGAGACGCTAAGAACAACAATTAAAGTAGACAATATTCTTCTAATCCTTCTAAGATAAAAGTTTTTTAAAGAAAAGGAGTTGTTTTGTAAATCTCTAATTATTATTGATGTAATAAGATATCCTGAAATTATGAAGAAAATATCTACACCTAGAAAGCCAGATTTAATCCAGCTAACATTTAAATGGAAGAAAATTACAGACAAAACGGAAAAAGCTCTTAAACCATCTATATTCTTTCTGTATTTAATGTTGCTCATTAGTTACTTACTTTTAAAATAATCTATTTTTATAATACATTTTTCTTACTTATTAATAAAATATATAGCTTAATATTTCTATATATTATTTAACTTAAACTATTATTTAAATCATAAAAGCTATTTAGCTTAGAACAAACGTTTTCTATTTTGCTTGTACTTTAATTTAAGTTTATAAATAATATAAGCTACTTAGAAACTTGTTTGTTTAATGTTACTTATGAAAATCAAATGTACAAATATATTAATAGCTATTTTGATAATAACTTTTTTCTTTATCATAAATTATTTACAGCCGTTAAGAGCAGATGATTTTGATAGAGCTTACACGGATGCTCTTAGCAAGGGCTTCATTATCTATCTTCGAGGTATTGCGTCAAATTATATTCATTGGACAGTGCGTGTGTCTGCACAAGCATTAATTTATTTATTCTTGAGTAAGAAGTATATTTATTTATCTGTATTTTTGATCAATATAATAAATTCTGTATGCTTTTATTTGTTTATCTTGTATTCATATAAGATAGTAACTTTTAGAAGTAGGGTACAACTATTTTCGAGAGATTTCTTGGTATACTTATTCTTTTTTATTTTTATTTTTTATCAGACAGGATTTATTGCTAATGTTATATGGAAGACCGCTGCAGTACAATATTTTTTGGGATAACTTTATTAACTATTTTCTATTATCTATCAATAATAAAAAACAAACAAACTATTTGTTTTAGTTTATTTGTAGGTTTCTTTATTGGTTTATATAATGAAATATTCATGGGTGTGGCAATTATTTATCTTTAGCTTATTTCTTAGATAAGAAAGTTTCTCGAGAAACTATAAATAAGAATATTTTATACTTTTTTGTAGCATGTACGTTAGGAGGAGTTATCTTAATACTAACTCCTGGTAATTATGTCAGACTAGATACTATATCATCTGAAAGGTATGCTAATATGTTTGGTAATATTATATATTTAATAATTGAAATTATAACAAAACCAAGTGATACAGCAATCCTTTTAGTTTTGATGTTTATTTTTTTAATTTTAATATTTTCTAATAAAAATATTCCAAAAACGAAGTCTTTTATTTATGGTGGAGCAATTATCTGCTCAATATTTGTGTTAACACCAGTTTCGAAATCATATAATTTAAATCAAAGAGTTTTGTTAATATATGATGCTATTTTTTTCATAGCTACGATGCAACAGTTTTATAATCATAGTAGTTATATTGTTAATAGGCTCAATCATCAGCTTACTAAACTAAGCTGGTTATTTTTAATATATCTAGCTATACAGCTTTCTTTAATGATGAGTATTTATTTGATGATATATAGATTTGAAGAGTATCGAAATACTTTAGTTACTTATTACCAACAAAATAATGTTTCCGAACCAGTTTTGCCAATGCTCTCAGAGTATAGTCAAATAATGTTTATTAATGACATTACTTTAGATGAAAATACTTATAATAATGATGCATTTGCTAAGTTTATGATTTTGATAAAGTCTATGGTAGAGAATTAAACCAATATATTTAATAATTCTTCAATTGTTATTTGCTGTTTTTCTTGAGTTTTACGATTTTTGTATTCGATTAAACCTCGTTCTAGCAGCCTATCACCAATTACTACATGATGAGAGTAGCCTATTAAATCAGCATCAGCAAACATCACACCAGGTCTAGCACCTCGATCATCTAAAAGGACATCGATACCATTTGCAAGCAAATCTTGATAAATTTTATCTGCTACTTCTTTAACCTTGTCAGATTTGTTGTAGTTGATAGGTAATATAGCAACCTGGTATGGAGCAATAGCTTCTGGCCATATGATTCCATTATCGTCATGAGATTGTTCAATCGCGGCAGCCATCACACGCGATACACCAAAACCATAACAACCCATAAGCATAGGTTTAAATTTACCATCTTGACCGATTACATTAGCATTCATGGGTCTTGAGTAAACATCCTCAAGCTCAAAAATATGACCAACTTCGATACTATTTGTAAGCTCTAGAGTTCCTTTACCATCAGGGGAGATATCACAAGCTATTACATTTCTAATGTCAGCAACTTGATAGTTAGCTACATCTCTATCCCAGTTTACATTTGTAAAGTGATAATTATCTTGATTAGCGCCACAAACTAGATCTGTAATTACAACTGCACTATAGTCAGCAATTATACTAATATGGCAGTTATATATACCAAGTGAACCAGGATTTGCATTAAATAGTGAGAAAATCTCTTCTTTAGTTGCTAATGTATACGGTGCAACTATTTGCTCAAGCTTATTAATTTTAGTTTCATTTAGTTCATGATCACCACGGATAACTAAAGCAAAGAAGTTATCTTTAGCATCCTTGATAACCATAGTTTTAACAGTCTGTTTGATATCAAAATCCATTTGATTACAAAGTTTATCAATGGTTTTGATATTAGGTGTATGGATAATTGTAATTGGCTTTTGAGAGCTTATTTTTTGACTTAAATCAGGTTTTGCATAAGTAGCTAGCTCAATATTTGCAGCATAGTCAGAACCATTACTATAACAAATAATATCTTCACCAGTATTTGCTAATACTTGAAACTCATGACTGTTATCACCACCTATAGCTCCAGTGTCAGCCTTAACAGGGCGATAAGCTAAGCCTATTTTATCAAGTATGTTACAATAGGTTGTGTACATGGTATTGTAAGTATTGCGTAAACATTGACTATTTTCATGAAATGAATAAGCATCTTTCATAATAAATTCACGCGCTCGCATTACACCAAAACGAGGGCGAATCTCGTCTCTAAATTTGGTTTGGATTTGGTAGAGATTTAACGGTAATTGTTTATAGCTTTTGATAGTATCTCTAGCCATATCAACAATTGGCTCTTCGTGTGTTGGACCATAACAGAAATCTCTATCATATCTATCGCGTAATTTTAAAAGCTCTGGACCAAATTTATCCCAGCGATGAGTTTCTTGTAAAAGCTCCGAAGGTAGTACACTTGGTAAGAGTAGTTCACTAGCACCAGCCTTATTCATCTCATCACGCACGATGTCTTGAATTTTTTGGAGTACCTTGAGACCTAGTGGCATCCATGTATAGATACCAGAGGCTAGTTTTTTGATAAGACCAGCTTTAAGCATATATTGATGACTAATTAGAACCGCTTCTTTTGGAAGTTCTTTTGTCGTAGTAATTAGAGTTTGTGTTGCCTTCATGAGATTTGTAAATCTAAAAATAAAAATATGAGCTAAATTATAGCAAAAAATAATTAATAAAATATAAAAATTAACTCTAGATAGAAGGAAGTTAGGGAGATATGAAAAAACTAAGGAGTAACATCTAGAGTCATTTTTATAGCTAGCAAATGCATCTTTTTAGCTGTTGTTGTAACAATTTTCAATGCTGAGATTGAAGCTATATTTCGGACTAATAATATATATGCATATTAATTAATTTTTTTAGCGATTAAAGAGCCAATAACTATTTGAATCAGATGGACATAATTGTGGGTTGCATTCAACAAATACATTTAGTGTATTTGCTAATGTTAGGATTAAGATTAGGACTATAGCTAGTTTTGCTAAGATACTTAATTTTTCTTTTTATTTTCATTTGGGGTGATTAAGCCACAAATAGCAGCATATAAGATAAAAATAATACTTACTATGAAATTCCAAGTATACATATGTAGTGAAAACACCGCATCACCATAATTTCCAGTGCCTGGAACAATATGTAAAAGTATCTGAGTAATTGCCATAGCTGCATTTAATAATACAACTAAAATTATAAGTAGATAGTGCTTATAGCTACTACCATGAGTTAAGTTTAGTAACAAGCCAAAAGTTAGTAAGCTTCAAGCCATTCTTTGAAATACACACAATGCAATAAGGTAATTCTTGAAAAAATAGCTGATAATAAAAAGCCATAGCTAAGATTATACAGATACCAATGATAGCTAAAGAGTCAAAAAAGTCTAGAACACCTTGTTTCATATTAATCTCGTTAAAACTGAATATTTATTGTGGGGGATAAATACGACTAATAATAATCTTAGTGATATAAAAAAGAGTATTTTAGCTATTTTATACTTATCTGTTATCGCAAATATTAAGCTAAGTAGTGTTGTTGAGAATATTAGTAGTACCATCTTATCAAAACCAATTGTTTATTTAGATAATGGGATTATATTCTAGTTTATCTTATAATTTAAATTGAAACTTCTAAATTGATATATAAGTAATTCTGATATGTTAGTAATAAGCACACTTAGGGCTATTTAGAATTCATAAATTTAGAGATAAGAAAGGATGAGAAAAATATAAACTACTAAACAGCCCTAAGTAAAACTTTTTAGTACTGTGGAAATTTTTCTGAATTTTTTATGGCTCCCCGAGACGGATTTGAACCGCCGGCCAATTGATTAACAGTCAATCGCTCTACCACTGAGCTATCGGGGAACTTGTGGAGTATTATATGGGTGATTTTTGAGGCTGTCAACTAGTTATTTATATTTTTTATAATTTTTTCTCTGTAATAGCAATTTTTTAATCTTGCCTAAAAGATTACGATATTCAATCAAGTATCAATAGTATTTTTTTGGTCTCTCAATATTAAGTTTTTAAAAAGTTTATATACTTAGATGTATATGATAACATATTCTAAATCAAAAAATACTACTAATAAGTTAATAAAGTGATAGAAAATCAAGTTGTTCAAAATCAGCAAGAATTAGTCGAAGAATTATCATCTTTTGAAGATTGGGAAGATAAATATGATTATGTCATTTCATTAGCTAAGCAGCTACCAGAATTCCCTGAGGACAAAAAGACCGAAGAAAACTTAGTCAAAGATTGCCAATCGCAGGTTTGGTTTGATAGTAATATAGACCAAGGTAAGCTAAACTTCATAGCTACAAGTGATGCTTTGATAGTCTCTGGTTTAATTGGAATGCTTTTAAGAGTTTATAATAATGCTACTCCTGCAGAAATATTAGCTTCAAATACTGATTTTATCAAGCAAATAGGTTTTGGTAATAATTTAAGTACGACGCGTGCGAATGGCTTAAGATCGATGCTTGATTATATATATGCTACAGCTAAAAAAATCAGTAAATGAAAATACTAGTTTGTCGACCTCATGATGATGCTGTTAGTTTAACAGAACAACTCTGCCTAAATGGTCTTTTATCTGTAAGTTTACCCACTATTAAAATTTGTTATCAAAAAATTACTAAGAATATTGTTGACTACACCAGTTTAATATTCACTAGTAAATATGCTGTTGAAAGTCTATTTGATCAATATCCTGCTGATTTGTTTAAAAACAAAAAAATCTATAGTGTTGGTGCTAGTACGGCTGCTGTGCTAAAAAAATATCGATTTGATGTTATATATCCAGTTAGGTATGGTTCACAAGAGCTTTTGAATATTATATTAAAGAATGATATTTCAACAGATAAGTTTGCGATTATTTCAGGAGTCTCTGGTAATGATCTTTTGCTTGAAGAGTTATCTAAGTTGACAGATTGTCATAAATTTGAGACATATTTGCGAGTTTTTATAGATCTTGATGAATTGATAGATGCTTATAATAAAGTTTTTTTGTATCAGCAGCCGGATATCATTATTGCTACGAGTCTTGATGTTTTTAAATCACTAAATAGAGTTTTTGAAAAAATAACTACTCCAAAGGCTGCAACAATTACCATAACAAGCCCAAAGATGCTAAAATTTGTTAATCAACAAGGCTTTAAAAACACCTTAAAACTTGAGAAACTAGATAATAATTATATCTGTCAAAGAATATTAGAATTTACAGAGGCAAAAGATGTCAGTAGAAAAAAACAACCAGCAAAAAAATAGCACTCAAGATAAATCAGCTCAAAAAACAACAGTAGCAAATAATAAATCTTCAATAGAGGCATTTGCTAAGATTACTCTAGTAATATCTATAGCGGCGTTAGGTCTGTCTAGCTATGCGCTTATTAACTCGATATCTCAGGCTAAAAATTCTAATGCTAATATTCAGGCATATATAGCTCTTGATAAGCAGATTAAAGCAATCAAATCAACTCAAGACCAGCAAAAGAATATCTCTGATGATTTAAGTGCACAAAATGATGCCCTGACACAGAGTGTTAAGGTTCTTCAATCACAACTCATAACTATTAATAATCAAATGGCTATTCCTGTAAAAGATTTGTATATGCAAATGAGTGTGATAAATATTCAAGCAGCTATAAATTATTTAATTTTAGCTAAAGATGTGATGATTTTTGATGGAGATTCTCAAAAAGCATCTGAGTTAGTAGATAGCGCCTTTGATAAAATACAAGCTAGCAGGGTGGCAACTGTAAGTGTCAGTGAGCGTCAGAATATAAATAGTGCTTTAGAGCAATACTCATCAAGAGATAATACTATCAAAGAATTTATCTCAATTGAGCAGCAGTTTACTAAACTTGAGTATTTAACGCCAGAAAATATCTCCACTACAATTAAGTCACAAGATTCACAAAATAAATATATCAAGCTTTTAAGCGCTATTATTGAGATTCAAGATATACCAAAAAATCAAAATCTAGTGGCAACTACACAGGCTAAAGAGTTTGTTGCTGATAGTTTATATAGATCTTTGGTTTCACTACAAAGTGCTATTTATATTAACAATCAAGATGCTATAGATAAGGCTAAAAATAATCTTGTTTATATTGTTAAAAAATATTTTGTCCAAAATGATAATGCTAAAAAACTTGAAAATAATATACAAAGTATTAAGGCTCAAAATCTTGACAGCTTTAATACTAGTATTGATAAGCTTATTAATCAGTTATCAAAGCAACAAAATCAACTTCTAGCTCAACAGTCAAATTTAAATAAAACTAATATAAGCGCAGAAGGAAGTGAAAATGATAAAAGTTTTTAAACTTGTAATAGCTGTTGCTTTAGCTACTTTAGTTGGAATATGGGCGGCTAAGTATCATGGTTATATCATGTTGGTTCTAGCAGATAAAACTATCAAAATAAATCTAGTTGCGTTTGTATTTATAGCTTTTATAGTACTGTTTATATTAATCCTTGGTGTTAGAATCGTTAGATCAGCTTTTAAGTTTCCATATTTGTTATTTAGCTGGATTATAGGATTATTTAGTGTAGATAAGCAAGAGAAGTTTGCTGATCTTGTTGCGGATATGGCTCTAGAAAACAATAGGCTGGTTAAAAAGTTTAGTATTGGTCATATCTTGAGATTGACTCCTAAACACTTAAAAGACTATGTTCTCTTTAGGAAGCTAAATGTAGTTGGAGCTACTCAAGACATTAAAGAATTAGAAAAAGCTCTTAAGCACATTGATTCCAAAACCTTTACATATAAGTTTTTAGAATTATTCAAGCTTTATCTAGTGCAGAAATTTAGTGAAGCCCAAACAAAAATAGCTGTAATGCTAGAAAAAAATGACCCAAGATTTATGCCTAATATTGTCAATCTTGCTGGTAATATTGCCTTAGCAGATGGTGATGATGCTTTTGCGTTGAAGATTCTAGAAAAGTATGATGCCTACCTAAAAGAGGATCTTGAGGAAAAACTTATAATCTTAGCTTTAACAGCAGCAAAGGATGTTAATAAGCTAGCAGATATTTATAATAAATCTGATACGACCAAGGCTCTAAGTAGAGTGTATTTAGAACAACTGATTAAATTCGGTGAAATGGTTAGTGCAGAGAAGTTTGCAAAGAAACAATTAGCAAGTTTAAATATATCTGCTGAAATGCTTAAGCTTTATATCAATGCCTTTAATATGCCAATTAGTAGACTTTGTGATAAGGTACTTGATAGAGCAAATCATGATTATAACAGTATTCTTACTTTGTTAGATTTTGCGATACTTAAATCTGATAATTACTGTTTTAAGATGATTTATGATTATATTGAGAGATATCTTAAGGACTTCTTATCTACTGCAGAATTAGAAAAATATTCTCATATGTTATGTAAGTTTTTTATAAAAAATGGTGAAGTAGTGGCTTAGACTTATCAGTAGCAAGATTAGTTTATGACAATAATTAACTAGGTTATCAGTATGCAAATTAAAAGATGGTTTTTAAATAATAGCTTAAGAAACTATCAGTATCTCTTATATAATAAGAGTCATGTTATTGTTGTAGATCCTTTAAAATCTGATATCTTTGTCGAATTTATTGCACAGAATAAATTACAGCTTGAGGCTATATTGATTACACACAAACATGGTGATCATATTGCTGGAGTTAAAAAATTATTGGCGTTATATCCAAATGCCAAAGTCTATGCATATACTGAAAATGATTTATTTAAGCCAGATATTTATGCCAAAGATGGAAGTTTTATAAATCTTGGTTTTACTAGCTTTAGGATTATCTATACGCCTGGCCATATAGATGATCATGTATGTTTTTTATTTGAGCAAGAGCGTGCGCTTTTCTGTGGTGATACATTATTTAATGCTGGAGTCGGTGGTATCCAAGCTGAATCAGCTGATGTAAATCAATTATATGACTCGTTAGTCAAAATTGCTAAGCTAGATGGTGATATTAAGCCATATCCTGCTCATGATTACTGGGTTGATAATCTTGATTTTGCATTAAGTATCCTTGCTGATGATTGTTATTTTAATTATTACAGAAATCAAGTTGCTGAGTTAGCTGCTGAGTATAAACCAGTGGTTAATTTAGCTGAAGAGGCCAAATTAAATATTTTTATCAGGGCAATGACAGATAAGACGCTTTTGAAAGTCTTACCTGATTATAGTTTAGGTAGAGAGATGTTTGTTAAATTAAGAGAATTAAAAAATAATTTTTAAGACTGTTGATTTGATTGTATAAGAGCATTGAATACTTCGGCAAACTCAGCCAACTTTTTCTATAAAGTTTTTATTTATTAAATCAACAATTTTCTTTTAATTAAATGATTTATATTTTTGTTTAACTAGTACCGACTCATTAAGTTAAAGTATTTAAATGTCTAAATTAGACTTTATATATTAATTTTTTTAATTATTGTTAGTTGAATCTTTATCAGAAGTTTTAGAGTTAGAATCTTTATTATTATCTTTAGACTCTATTTTGGTGCGACTAATCTCACGAGGGAAACCACCATTTAGGCCAATTCTTTGTAGCTTGATGATATCCGGAGCCATCGCACGTTTACTGTCATAAGGACCTATGTACATTCTAATCCAGTTGCCTACGCGTTCAAATTGAGGGTTAAGACCATCTTCTTTCATTTTTTTGACATACCAAGTGGTTTCATCCATATTTCTGAAAGAGGCAATTTGATAGATATAAGTGTATTTATATTGTGCTCTTTGCGTTTCTGGTACTACATCTACCTCAACACTATCATGTTTGAGATTGTTATAAAATGTAAACACCATTTTATCATTTGAACCATTTTCTTTAGCAGTCAAATCAGCTGATTGATCATTAGTTGCTTTTGAACTTTGTTTATTATCTAGTGTTTTTGATATTTGATTTTTTTCTGCTTGTAGTTCTATTTTGGCTTTTTCTTGTTCAGCTTTTATCTTCTTTAAATGCTTATTTATAAGTTTAGATGCTACAGCTAAAATTAAAAGACATACAACTAAGGCTATTAAAATCTTTTTTTTCTTAGTATTTTTGGGTTGTTGAGGCTCTTGTGAGTTGTCTTTAGCTATTTTTTTGGGAATATCAAGTCTTGATAGATCTTTCATAAGTGTTATTTTTTTGAATAAATTTATTAAACTTGGCAAGCGTTTAATAATGTTAATGTTATAATAGAAAAGATTATAATTAATAGTTATGTAAATATATAGGGTTTTATTATGACTTATAACAAAAATGATAAATTTATTGTTAGAGGCTTTCATACAAATTGTCCGACTGCATTCAAAGATAAGATAATCGCAATGGGCGTGATTGAAGACCAGCAAATGACTGTAACAAACAAATCGATCTTAGGTGGACCAATAGCTTTTGAAACTAATTGTGGCTCATTTTCATTGCGTAAAAAAGATTTAGAGTTTTTAAAATTAGAAAAAATAAATTAACAAAAAGAGGCTATAAGATGCGTTTACAAAAGATATTCTTATTAACATCGATATGTACTGCTACACTTGCTACAGTCAATTTATATGCTGCACCAACTACTAATACTCAG
The DNA here is from genome assembly GCF_003069505.1 of Francisella-like endosymbiont. Lineage (NCBI taxonomy): Bacteria > Pseudomonadati > Pseudomonadota > Gammaproteobacteria > Thiotrichales > Francisellaceae > Francisella-like endosymbiont. The sequence goes on from NZ_QAPC01000005.1 coordinate 137,226, forward strand.
CAGTTAAGTAGCCAACAGCAGGATAATATTAAAAGTATTCTCAAAAGTAACCTTGATTCTCTATTCCCATATCAAACACAGATAACTATAGGTGAAATTAATCAAGATGATAAGGGTAGTGTTGTAGCATCAGATATTCTAATAATGAGCAGCGACTCAAAAAATCCAAATCTAACTATAAATAAAATTATTTTCAAAGGTTTATATGCTAATCAAGCAATCAAAAATAATTTCACTACCAAAGTAGAAGGTTTGAGTATAGCTAATTTAGCAGCTGCGGTGGCTAACAGTAATCTAGTCAGTGCAGAAATAGATCCTAAACAGTTGGCTGAAAATCAGGGATTATTTAGTATTGCTATGACCAGTTTAGGGCAAGCTATCTATAATTTAGAAATTAATTATAATTATAACAATAGTACAATTAACTATAGTCTTGACTCTAAGATAAATAATAAACCACTGCTAAAAGCAGCTGCTAAATTAAAAGATATCGACTTGCCTAACACTAATGTTAACGCAGACTTTCTAGCAACTCTACTTAGTGAATCTATGGATGCTAAGATCAAAGCCGTTGAGTTTGATGCTAATTTCTTAGAAGTTCTAAAAGATATCACTAATAAATATCTTGGTAAAAATTACAAGCAAACGCCTATTTTAGATATTAATGCTAAGCTGGGTAAAAATCCTGGTCAGTTGATGTTAAAAGTTGATGGTAAATTAGGTTCTCAAAACTATACTAAGTATAATATTGTTATTAATGGAGTTAATTTAGCTAATACAACAATCAATGATATCGTTGCTGGCTTTAGTAATGCTTTAGATAATGCTTACATACAGTCAAATACTTCTAGCTCTATGATTGAGCTTAATCTTGAAAAAAACTTTTTCCCTAAAGGTTCACCTATAATCGAAGTATTTTCAGCTTTAGATAAAAACAATATTAATTTTACAATAGTTTCACAGCATCAGTTTGAGGGCACTAGCTATAATACTAACTTTTATATCAAAGCAGATGGCTTAGCTAGCTTAAGTGCAAGCACTAATGCAGTAGTAAATGGCAAGCTAAATTTACTACCGTATATCGGCACAAATACACAAAATCAAACTAATCTTTATGATTGTACTAATCAGTTATGTTTAAATAATGTCGATATTAAATTTGTTAACTATGGATTGCTTGAAAAAGTAGCTCGTTATATAAATAAGGATCCAAATACAACACCACAGCAAATCTTAGGATCTTATGGCGCTTTATTACAACTTTTTGTAGTACAACAGCAAGACAAATTCTTACAACAGACATTATCAGCTTTTGCAATATTTTTACAAAATCCAAAAAATATAGCTATTCATGCTAAAGCAAATAAGCCAGTTAATGAAACTGCTTTGTTGAATATGTTAGTTACTGATGCTAAAACACTCAAAAAGTACAAGCCAGTCAATAATAATGGCAATGTTGATTTTAGTAGTACCCCTAATGTTGAGCTTATAAACAATATTCAAAATATATTCAAAATCAATTTTGATGTTAATAATTAGTTAAAAATAATTATATAAATAATATTAAATATTTGAAAAATAATAATCTTATTAATTTAAAGCGATATCACTATTGACAACTACTCAAAATAAGGTAATATATGACTCTATAACGCGGGAATAGCTCAGCGGTAGAGCACAACCTTGCCAAGGTTGGGGTCGCGAGTTCGAGCCTCGTTTCCCGC
>NZ_QAPC01000006.1:0-64709 GCF_003069505.1 Francisella-like endosymbiont
CTCCCGTAGGAGTTTGGGCCGTGTCTCAGTCCCAATGTGGCTGATCATCCTCTCAAATCAGCTATGGATCGTAGCCTTGGTAGGCCCTTACCCCACCAACTAGCTAATCCAACGCAGGCTCATCCATCTGCGACAGCCCAAAAGCCACCTTTAATCCACAGATACTATGCGGTATTAACAGTCGTTTCCAACTGGTATCCCCCTCAGATGGGCAGATTCCTACGCGTTACTCACCCGTCCGCCACTCGTCAGCAACTAGCAAGCTAGTCCTGTACCGTTCGACTTGCATGTGTTAAGCATGCCACCAGCGTTCAATCTGAGCCAGGATCAAACTCTTCAGTTTAAATCAAATTCTGACTCTAACTACTGATACTCAAATTCTTTAACAAAGTGTTTGTATATAATATATCTCTTAAATATCATCAGAAACTTTCGCCTCTCAACCGCTAACATCACCCGTCCGCCAGTGAAGACATATAATACACATCACCTCACTACAACGCAAGTCATTTTTCAAAATTTTTTAACTTTTTCACTTCTTTTTTTTACAACAAACATCTCAATCACCTAAATATAAATAAAAAATTAATACTCAATATAAAAATATAAGTATAAAATTAAATATTTAGCTGACTTCATCCATAAATGTCTATATAGCTTGTCATTTAAACTATTCGGAGCTACAATAAATATAAGTAAAAGTAGTTTTTATATGAAATTTTTAGGCATTGAGGATTTTTTAAAAATGATGAAAGTACTAGCTAACATATCGAAATTAAATATATATAATTTAGTATATAAACTAGCTTCTGAAATTAAAACTAGTGAAAATAACCAGTCTCTAGCAGAAATGGCTGGACAGATTAATGATTACCTTGCAAGTACTAATTGTAAGGATTTTAAACTATTGAATACTCAGTTATTAAATACAAAAGCATTATATAACAGCGGTGTATTATTGGAATTAGACTATAAAAAATACCAAAAATTCTACGAGATCACCAAATTAAAACAAAATATAGATGATTATATATCATGCTTCTCTAATAGCCATAAAGACAAATTAAAACTTAGTTTTGCTCTTGATGAAATTAAGAAATCGTGTTCAAATGAAACTATCCTGGAGTTACCATCTTAATATATCAGAAAGTTAGACATACTCATGAATATTCTTAACAATGTAATACAAAGATCTCATGAGCTAGACAAAAAAATATTAAAACAATTCAACAAATTAGAAAACATTCTTACTAAAACAATCGCCTATAACCCTTTACTTCAAAAACAAGAGTTAACGATAAGTATAAAACCATTAGACTCAAATTTTAAACCTCAAGATTTAAATTTTGTTTCATCAAAAAACAAACAATCATTTAAAGAAAAATCTCTTAAACTAAATAACTTACATATAAAATGCTTAGAAATTCAAAATTATATATGGCTTAGAAGGAAACTTAACTTTTCAACTAGCATATACTAATAATCACAAAGATTTTGATTTCTTATTAATTCCAAATCAGCCTTTATTAATCGATATTAAAATAGACGACACTTTTAATTTCTTTAAAAAAGATTCAAAAAAAGATCATCATACGCGATCCACTCGTTATGTAGCAATAGCCTTAACCCCTGACAAAGTTAATATTCAAGAAAATTATCAATATGAGTATATATTCATACTCTAAGAATTTTTCATCAGGAATTAAAGAATTCAGATTAAACTTTTATGATCCTCTAAAATCATTATGGATGACGCATAAACCTTCATATATAGACATCAACAAGAGCTTAGATGATATATTTAAAGATAATTTCTATTTTGATAGTTTATTAACATTAGATACCAATAAAAGTAATAAACTAAAATCACGTATGCCCCAAGTGTTTATATCCACTCTAAACAGAAGCTTTTATGATTTTTTTATCGAGCAACTAAAGTGTAACAAATGTTTCTTAAAATACTTCTGTGATAAAAAAACTGGCAAATTAACTTATTATGTTACCGATGAGATTGATGCTTCACTACAAAAAAATATTGCTAACTCAGATGAAGATTTAAAAACCAAATTATCAGCATATGATTTAAGCTGTTTGAAAAAACAAACACTAGTTTCAAAAAAACCACAACTTTTATATAAAAGAGAATAATGTTAATCCTGACATGGTTATAAGCTCATCTAGAAAAGAAGAAAATCAATTTCAGATGCTGAAATAAAAGCTTTTTCTAAAATGTACCAAGATAATATACGACCAATATCATATTATTCACAAGATCCTGATAATGATAAAGAAGTAGAATTACCACAGTTTGAACTTGAGCTTATATCGAAAAATACTCTACCGTTTATTGATAGTGATATCTCTCTAGTGAAGTTAAAAAATGATGGTGATTATCTATTAGGTTCAAGTGATACAAATAATTTTTCATTATTAGAAAAACTTTGTCATTTAAAAGAACCAAATATACTACTAAAGAGCTATATGAAAACATATCTAATTTTCATTATTAAAGTGATTCAGAGTCTGATGTATATGAAAAAATATCATACAGTAAATACCCAAGCCTTACTCATAGAAATACTATAAAATATATTATAAAAGATTATAAGCAACTAAACCTAGAATATCCTACTTACATTAAATTCAATAGTTTTTATATTACTGGTAAAATAACAATTGGAGAAAATGTAAATAAAGACTCGAAAAAGGCTTATAAATTCTTTAAAAACTATAAACCAGAAGAAAGTTCTTTTGAAGAATTTCAAGAATCAAGTGAAAAAGGTTTGTCTTTAATATTAAATAGTAAAGTAGGCATTTTATATGCTATCGAAATAGTTAAAGAGATGCTCTATGCTAAGTCATCTGAGAAGCCTATTATATATCTTCCATCAAAGATAAATATAAATTCTGCCAACAACCAATTTATGCCTCTAAGAAATGAGGATATTATCATTATTGAGCTACAGTCAATTAATAAAGGCGAGATTAAAGAATTAATTTCAAATTCAGCAATCTCGACCAAAAAGGCACAAAAACAACTCCTACAAAGGCAGTTATTAGGTGCTAAAGAAAATTGTGAAATTGCTTATAGCCAAACAAGTGATGGTGAGACTTTCTCATTAACGCAACTAAATAGTACTAGTGAGAACTCTTTTTTATTAAATGATAAAAAAGAATTTTTTAAGATATAAATCAAAAGGAAATTAGAATATGAGTTTTATAAAAAATCACCAAATAATAGTAATTTCTATAGTAATAATAACTCTCATTTTATTAGTTTTCAGTGCTTTTATTATAAAAAAATGGCGCAACTTATCCAAATCATCAAATAAGAAATCTTTATCGGATATCATAAAACAAGCTAAAGCACTAATTAAAAGTCATAAAATAAAAAATAAATTAAGTGAGCTATATATATTCTATGGAGATTTCCGCAGCAAGAGATTATATAATTAAATTAAAGTCCGAATCTAAAGTTATTGATAATAATGAATTACCATTAATAGCTATTGATAGTAATAATACTTCAGTAATATTTGCTAACGATAATACTAAAAGCCTAAAAAAACTTAAGAAAAAACTCGATCTTCATTTTTATAAGTTAAACTTCTGTTTTGATATAGCAAGTCCTCATTTTTATGAAGATAATAAAGTTATGGAGACATACAAAGATTGAGCAAAATTAAGACTTAAAACCTTAGTAGTCTCATTTTATAGCAACTCTAACGCTGAGAATATTGAAAGCTTCAATAAATCAATTGGTAAAAATCAATATTTAAGCTTACTAAAGATGAAGATGCTAACAAGAAAGTTGATCAAATAATTTTATCTAAAATTCTTCACTCAAAAGATAGTGTCAGCAATAAATATTTCAATATTAGAACCCTCAACCAAATTAGAAAATGCTTAAAGGTAATTTATCCTGAGTTTAGTAATATCGATAAAGAAATATTTTTTAACTTTAGCATAAATAAGCCTGATAATATAACAGCAAAAACAGAAGCTATCTTTTTTAGCACTTCTCCCAAAGGAATCACTATAAATTTCATCTCATTATTATTTAGCTTAATATTTATAATAAATATTTTCCAACAAATCGATTTAAAACAAAAATCTCACTTAAAAATCTAAAAGAGCTACCTAATAATAGTACCGATGAAATACTTCAAGAGTTTAAAAACAAAATTAATGATGCATTATTATTAGAAGGTATTTATCCTAAAATATAAAATATCATTATATCTATGAACAATATGCTAGTGACCTTTTAAAGAATGCAATCTTACCAAAATATAGTCGAACTGACGATCTACTACTAGTGACATCATTCTTGATATTTTTTTGAGTATATGAATAATAATTACGCAGTCCCTGAATTAGATAATATGCTCAAAGTAATAAGTAGTCTAACAAATTTATCTGAAAGCCAGCTTGAAATAGTATTGAAATACACCAGTTCGAGTGTAAAGACAGAAACTATGCAACTAGTTCTCAATATGGCTAATAGACTCTATAATAACCATCTTATCATAGTAGGAGCTGATTCTGAGGGTCATTTAAGTACTCAAGGATTTAACGCAGAATACTTAGGAATATCTAACATACAAAGAGTAAAAATAATAAACGATATTTATACAAAATACTTATATAGATGTACTATTGATAACGTAATACATACTTTAAAACATAACTATATAATCCCTATCGAGATAAATAAAATTTTCTCATTGTATGAAGACCAAATTGGTATTTTGTCAAAAAAACTATGTAATTCTTCATATATTAAATCGCTTACAAAGCCTGTTTCATTAATATTTAATCAAAAGAGACAAGTAAAAAATTTGAGAGTTTCAGTGATATGCTAGATCATATAACTTACTTAATAAAATTTCTTGAGAAAAATACTGAAGGAGTATATAATAAAAATAAGGAGCAATCTCAATCAATAACAATCTCTCTAATAAACTATGTTTTAAATAGCATTATTAACTCTACATACAACAACAAAGAATTACCTTTGACAAATCCAGTGAGTAAAAAACTTTATATGGAATTTGCTCCTAATTTCTACAGTAAAAGAATCCTAATATCGCCGATATATTCAAAAAAATATATAAAAGATAATATAGATCCTATCAATAACAAGTTTGATAGACTTATTGAAAATCTAAAAAATAATTACAATATAGAACCTAACTTTATGATAGCAATTTATAAAAGTTCCATAAACAATTATAATTCTAAATATATTCAAGCTTATACTCAGATGATTAATGAACTTAACAGCGATCCTGAATTTAATAAAAATATAACAAGTAAAAATTCTCTTAATTTATATCTATTAGTAATGTCATCAAAAGACTCTTCTTTCAATAGTTTGATTGACTTTTATGCTGCAAATACTAATCTAATAAATGAAGAAGTAGATAATAAATTAAATAAAATAACCAAGAGTCAACAGTTTTATAAAAAGATGGCTAACAGTATAGTTAAACAAGATAATAAACAACAATATGATGTTTCCTTATGGTCACCTATAGGATAACTATTTCAAAGAAAATAATGACTATCTTGAGTCAAAAAGCTATACAGAATACAAAAATATCTTTAAGGAGCTTAATAACCTAATAAGGGAACAAGGCTATACAAATACTTATAAAGATATAAAACAAGGCTTCAAACCTTTACAAAAAGTCTACTCTGACTTATCGGCAATAAATGATCCAAATAATAATAACTTATATATTCTACTTAAGAAGCACCTTGATGTTGCTATTGATGCTATAAGAACAATTACAATACAAGATGCAATAACTAATCTTGAAAATACTGTTAACCTCGAATACGAACTAATAAATAGTCAATTCCCTTTTAACAAAAATAGTGATAAAGTCGTTTCACATACACTAATAACAAAAGACTTTGATAATAACGGTTATATATACTCTAACTTTGTAGAATATCTGGAGCCGTTACTTACTTATAATGATACAAGTGACAAATGGGAAAGCCAAGATTTGACAACACCAGAACAACAAGATTATCTCACCAAATTTAATAAGGTATATGCTTTAAACAAGCTGCTATGGGATAATAAGAGAAACCCAAAACCTATTGAGTTTGATCTGACTCCAATTGCAAATATAAAGATAATGACTATATTTCTTTAGCATTATTTTAGATAAGGAAAACTTTGTCAATTCACTAAATATAGAATACTCAGAAAGTATGAAAATACTATACAATTAGAATTCGACTGAGTCAACAACGATAACTATAAAATTTAATGATGGAAGTACAGACCAAATAAGTTATCAAGGTAAATGGTCTATCCTAAAAGCAATCAAAGATGGCGACTGTAGCCAGGATAACATTTGCACATGGAAAATAAAACATGAGGGAAAAATATACTCTGTAAGCTTTAAAGTAGAGTCAAAAATTTTAGGAATACTAGGTTGGAAAAAGCAAGGAGGCGCTAATGTACAATAACTTTTTAAAGACTTTTTTTAATAATAGTTATAATATTAGGACTTACCAGTTGTACAAGTGATGGTCTATATATCAAAAATAATGTTCCTAAAACAAAAATAGTTCTAGAGTCTCAACCGAACAACAATATTTTCTACTCTGATACTTACCAGTCAGTTACTCAAAGAATTTATAATGATAACATCAAGGTATTCAATCTCAAAATAGGAAAAATGAGTTCACTCTAGATAAAGATAATAAAAATTATGCCGTGTACTTTATATTACCAAATAAAAAGACTGAAAATTGGAAATATTTAATAAATTCTGATAGTGCAAATGAGTTTATTGTAAATGATGATAATATAGAAAAAGATTAAAGGATATTACTATGTCAAAAGCAGACCATATTTTTAACTTAGAGAAAAAAATTATTCATAGATATTAAAGATGAATCTAAAGGCTGCTCAACAAAACTAGAATCCTCTGGTAAGATTACTACTAATGCAACTGAGTCTATAGAATCAAGTGCAGATAAACAAATCGTTGAAAATGTTAAAGACTCAAAAATCTCAATATCGGAGAAAGAAATAATCCTAGCAACAAAAAAATCAAGCATCATGCTAAGTGATGATAAAATTGTTCTAAAAATAGGCAATTCGGCAATAGTCCTTGATGATTCTAGCATTTCTATTGAATCTAATACAATTAATGTAAAAAGTTCTGCAAATACAAATATTCAAGCATCTCAGAATATTGGTATAAAAAGCTTAAATACTAGTATCAAAGCTGATGTTAGTCTTAATGCTGAAGGTGTAAATGTAAATATAAAAGGAAGTACCACAGCAAGTATAAAAGGCTCTGCAGCTACTATGGTAGGATAGTCATGAATAATATAGATAAGAGTTTTGAAACTCTAGTTATGAATATTTTTATATATTATCAGCAAGAATATCAATCCATTACTTCAAAGCTAGATAATTGTCTAAAGATTACAAAAGAGTTTATCTATAAGCCAATTTCTAAAAAAAGTGATGTTTATGATCTTACGTTTATTACTGAGGAGATAAAATATTCGACAAATTATATTCTCTCAGACAAAACTATATATTTGAGTGAGAAAATATTAGTAATACTAGAGAATATATCAAATTCAAAAAACTACGAGGAAATCAAAATTCATTTAAAGAGTTTAATAACTCTCATAGAAAAATACAAACTAACTTTAGGTCAAGATTTTTCTGAGAAAATTGAAGATATCAAAATCAAAAACATTGCTGAGCTAACAGTTAAACTATTTGATAAATTAACTGAAGAAGACATATTTATCATAAACAAAGATGAACTTGTACAAATATATAGCAAAACTATAAATAACCCTAATCAGGTTGTAATTGATCAATATACAGTTTTTTTAATCGTCTTAACGCATTCTTAAAAGAAGAACACACTATAGAAAATTTCATACCACTAAAAGAAAATCCTATTCTAAGTCTAATAAAATTAGCGTACCTCACCAAAAATGGCTCTTATAAGAAAAATAGGCTATGCAATACTGATATCTTGCTTTTAAAAGCTTTTTTCTCATCGAAACAAGATATAGAGAAGTCAGATATAGTTAATATGTATGTAGAGAAGAATAACAATATTGAAACTTTAAATAAAATTCAAACAACACAACAATCTAAAGATTTACGATCAATTATAGAGCATATAGAGCTACAAATATTTCGTCTATCTAGATTTTTTTCTGATTTTTGTATAAATGATATTTTTTCCACCTCACTATCAACAAATAGATATAGCAAGCCCTGAATCTCTAGAGCAATTAATTTACTCTTTAAAAGATCTACCAACTATTCTTTTTGATACAAATACTCTTTACAAGAAAATAAATACTAAAGATGAACCATATAAAAATCTCTTTAATAAAGATAATTATAAAAGACCCTTACAAACAATTATAGAAAATTCTCCCGCGACTTTGCTAACAAAAATAGCTAATAAATACTTTCAAATGTTACTCGAAGTAGCAACAATAATAAATATTCAATTATCAAAAATGACTTAGAACTAATCTCGCCTTTTTTAGATTTTGAGAAATATTTTAATCAACTAACTATAGAGATATCTAAAAATTCTCAGCTAGATCTGCAGATGTTGAATAAAGAAATTTCAAATATTGTCAAATCAAACTATTCATTAATAGAAGCTTATAATATACTAAAAACTAAAGAACTTGATATAATTAATAATCAAAATTTCATAAATTCAGTAGATATATGTAAACTTAACTTTTTTATAAATAAAAAAGAATTTTTGAATTTTAAAGAAATTAAAACTACAACAGCTATGAACAATGTAAATATTAACATTGACAAAAAATTAACCAAAATAAATAAAAGTATTGCTAATGCCAAATATCAAAACGCTTCATTAACCGCAAAAAATTTGACTATGCAGCTTTTATATAAAACATACTACTCATCTCCTAGATTAATAGGAATATATAACCTCCCCCAGTTTCACACAATTTTTATTTAGTGATCAAAGATGTTGCAAATACTTCAATTTTTGATAATATGAAAAATAAACAAGAAATTTACTGGAAAGTTTAGATGTTAGCTACTATAGATGACTCGTTAAAACGCTTAGAGCAAATAAAAGCTAATGATGAAAGTATTAAAAATTCGATAGATGATTTAATTTCAGAATTGAATAATATAAAAACTCTGCTATCCCCTACACAGCTAAATATATCAAGTAACGCATCAACTTTAGTACCTTCAATGGGAGCTCAAATTAAATGCTCTTTTAGCCTAGCTCCAGGTGCTTATCTTAGTACTAGGGTAAAGACATTGGCAGGCAACCTACCTGCTTCAAATATTACAGACTCTAAACTCGGAACGAATATACTGCCTTTTGCTGGGTGTGTAAACCCTGCTAACCCTACCATGAACCCATTTAGCTTTCCTTGGGTATGTATCCCAAATCTTTCTCCTTTTATACCTACTAACCCAACAACATTATTAGAGAATGCTCCTATAACTACGATGAATAGTAAAGCAATGTGTATGTTTGCTCCTGGAGGAATGGTTAATTTTATTAGTAGTGGACAAATAAATGTAAAAATAACTTAATAAGGTTTTTATATAGATGGTTTAAATAAAGAATTAACTACAAATGAAGCTGTTATTCTTAAAAGAACTTTTGAGCAAATAGGTAATAATATAATAAATGACTATAGTAATAGCTTATTATTTAAGTACTATAGTAGCCTTTATTATTTCCTTCCTAAGTCATGTTTATTGGAAGTAAAGGATAAAGGACACAATGGCTACTATATTTATCCCAATGAACACTTTCTCATAGAGAATAAGAGAACTAATAAAGTTTTGACTTATAGCACAAAATCAGAAAATATAGTATTACCAATCCAAGAAATTAAAACTATAAAACAAAATGAAACATCTTTAAATTTATCCATAAGTTTTTATAATCACTTTGAATATGACAATCTAACAATATGGTTAGATCCCGAATTATGCATTCAGAACCCTTTTCTTGCAACGTATATTTTTAATCAAATAATCAGTAACTCTGGTACTGCAAAAATTGAGTTTTCAAGTCATAGCTATGCTATAAGAAATATAGAAATTAAGCCTATTAACATACAGCTAAGACCTACTGAAATGTTAATTCTCAATTTACACCTACCTAATTTAATGTATGGATTTAATATAAAGATTAAAGACTTGTTCAAATATAAAAACGATGACTTTAAGAAAATAGATTTATTCTTAAAAGTTATGATTGATAATTATCCTGAAGAAAAAGTAAATTCCTTATTCAAAGCAAATTTAATTCCGGTATTTAATAGTTTCAATGATTATTCTAATTCAACTACTGCTCTGATTAACTTTTCTAATATTAAGCTTACACATTATCAAAAAGATGATGCTCAGGCCATTGAAGTACTATCAGTTTATGAAAATAACAAACAATGTGCTTTTGATAGTTTTCTTTTCTCAGGACTAAATGAGTACTACTTTAATCGTAATACACAATCTCTAAATTATAATGTAGCCTTTCCGCAACTCAACAACAAAATAGTAGAAACAAAAGTTCATACATACGCAACCTGGACACAAATAACTGAAATTTCTGATATAATTGAAATTAGTTCAAACGCAATAACATCGATTAATTCTAATATATCACCAGTGATTATAAATAATGCAATACATAATTATAATCATAATTCTATGTTTAATATGGTAGATATGATTATTTCTAAGAATATATATTCAAAAACAACTTTTCTAGCTATAGCAAAGCTTTTAAAGGTCGATACTAATAATATATCATTCTTATCAAAATTGTTACAAAATGTAGAAGTGAATCTTATTACAAATGAACTAATTTTAACTACAACTGATAAATATAACAAAAAACACAAACATTTTTTATATTTTTTTGTAAATATTATATGCAAATTTATAAGTCAAAACACTTTTTGTTTTATTAAAAAAATAGTTTTGAATGACTCTAGATAAAGGATTATAAAATGGCAAGTTTTTTAGAAATAGAAATTATTCTAAATATAATAAAAGATACCAGCGAAATTACTAAAGAGCATAATGTTGACAATGAGCAAATAGCTTATTATCGAAATAATATAAGAAAAAATATTTTCTTTCTTCAAGAAGAGCTTTTAGAAAAATATATGAGACTATATGTAAGTATGTAGTTTTCCCGATACTTGCATACGTTGATGAGAAACTAATGTTACTTAGAGAACAATCAGGAAGTAGTATTTCTTAGAGTTTACTACAATTAGAGTATTATGATAGAAAAAATGGTGGCGAATATGTATTCGAAATAATAGATAATCTTTTATCTGATAATATCTATCCTCAAATTTGCTATCAAACAATGTCTATTATTTTACATAATGACTTCTATGGTAAATACTATGAAAATATATACAATCACAGCTATCTTACTTACAAGAAAGAAGTAGATAAATATTTAGATCAACTTTCTGAAAAAGATTCAAGCAATTTTATTGATATTTCCGTTAATACTAGTCCACCATTGCGAAGATATCGTAAAATTATAAAAATGTTATTAATAATTAGTGTTCCAGTAGGTTTATTCTCTGTAAGTTTATTGATTTTCTTAAGTTGGTAACAAAAGGAGATACTCATGAGCGAACTCATGTCTATATTGCAAAATATCGAGTTAATAACATTAAATAAAATAAATCTTATCAGCAATATGCAAATTCAAGCAAAATATGAAAATGCTGAATATAAATCTTTTATTAAAAAAATACTAGGTATTATTAATGACACAAAAAAATATCGATATATACAATTTATTTTTAGCATTAAACTCAGAAATATGTCTTAGCTTAGCTGAAATTGAAAAGATACCGGAAATTATTAGCTCATATTACTCTTTTTTAAGTACGAAATTTACAGAAATAAGTCCTGCAGACACAAAACAAAAAAGTGAATTATCTGAAAAAGGTATAAATAAATTTTATTTATGCTTCAAACTAACTTCGCAGAAATAAAAAACTATAATAATCTATCATCTAAAGACATACAATCAATTATAGATTTAATACAAAACATAGTAATTTTTTTGAGGAAAATCATCTAAATTATGATGTTGATACAAAACTACAATTAAACAAAACCCTTAAAAAAGTTAAAGACTCACTACTATTAGAAGAGAAAAAGTATCAAGAGATTGATATTAGCTCTAATAAAGAAGCTACAAATAAGTCTTCCTCTAGTCAGAATACTCAAGTACCCTTATCAAAAAATATTAACAGTGCTACTAAAGGTTCTTTAAAGTGGATAACGCTTATTGAGAAAATAGAAGTTTTAAAATCATTGATCGATAGTGGAAGGATATTTGAAGTGTCTATTGTCTATAATGATATCCAGAATCTATTAGCAAACTTTGATCCTAAAGAGTATTTCCCAGAAATTTTTTTCCCTTTATATCAAAAAATAGCACCATTCATTAGTAATATACATAATACTATAGATTATTATTCATCAAGTATAGAATGTAGTATAGCTGAAAAAATGTATAATATAGATTATAATAAATTCTTACATACACTTGAAAAATACCAGAAAATAATTTTCTAAACTCTTTTTCTGAGGCAAATAAAAATTACTTTTATGAAACATCTTCAGAAGTAAAAAAACTCCTACAGAAAATCATAAAATAATGACTGATATAGATGCTATTAAAGAAGAAATAGAAATAAAACAACATACTAAAAAAATCAAAACTCACTACAGAAGGTATTTCAGATCAGCTAGATGAAAATTATTTTGAAGATTTTTTTAACATGTAAAATAATATCCATATCCATATTTGGGAAATCTTAAATATGAAATATATAAATAATATCAATAAAAATATCTCACTAAATAATTTTATAAGCTTTCTAAAGAATCAGAAATACCCTTTGGAAAAAATAAAGCTTATACCAGTACCAATGGACAATTTATCATCATCTACCATATTAGATATTTATGAAGATCAAGAAACTCTAAATGTAAAAATAAATATATTTAAAATCAAGCCATTCGCCAAATTACAAAGCATGTATCAAGAATATATCCAAAACAATAATAGTTTGGCTATTCAAGTGCTTGAATATGGTATAAAAATTCTGCTAAATATATACATTCTAGATAATAAAATGCTATACAAACTAACACAAGAAAATACTTATATTCAATCTACCCCTAAACACACTATAGATAGCATAATAAATAGCCTATATAAATTACTCTCAGAGGACTATTGTACTGTAATAAATTATACAGAAAAACCAGTTAACATTCAAAGAAAACAAAGATTAATAGGGCACTCTAGCGTTGGAAACACTTTCTTAGGAGGAAATATGCCTTCAATTATATATAAATATCAGTATATTCCTTCTTAAGAAGAAGGAATCCATTATAGAAAAAATCAAATCACAAATTAAAAAAATTGAGGAAAAAAATTACAGAAGTCCATTTAAAATAGAGTTCCAAATATCAATTGAAAATAGTAGAAAAAATTGTATATACTTAGGTTATTTTAGTTTATGAAAACTTAAATACTATACCTCCTCTGTACACGATGTTTTTTCATAATTTGAGTTGTTTAGTTATTTTATTAATTTTTAACCACAAAACAAAGTCTCTATTTGAGATAGGATGACTTTTGAATAGCATTGGCAATAATACCTAAACCATATCTAAAATAAGAGTTCTTTTTTCTAGCAATTGTTTTTATTTTAGCATCTTATACCAACCAACCTTATGAGCCCCATACAAAGACTATATAGATAGCAAAGCTAATAGCTTTCCTACTTTATTAGTACTAAGTCAAATTGTATCCTCAAGATTAAACTATCTACTTTTAAATCCTTGAAATAAATTTTCAATCTCCTAGTGCATACTATAGATTGCCTATACTCTTAGAATTACTAAAGACTGTTGATTAAATCTATAGATTTCTAACCTCGTAGCCTTAGGATGTACTTTTTCGCAAAAATTAATATGAACTTGTGTTTTTATGTTTATATCTGCAATTTTGGCAGATATATACATTTATTCTAACTAACCTCAGTTCTATAATTATTTCATAGATAAAAGCTTATAATTATTGATTTTGATAGGGTTTATAATAAATTGAGCTAATATGAGTAAAAGCATTATTGATTGCTCTATGTGTATGCCATAAAGTTAGATTATTTTTAAGATAATTGAAAATAGTTTCAATGATAGATCTTTTAGCAAGCATAGCTTTTTCAAAGCTAGTTCTAGAAACTTTTTTCACTTTTTCATATTTTTTTAGTTTTGTTATAAGCTTTAAGCCTTGTTGCTCAAGCAATATAGCTTTCTCTTTAGAAATATAGCCTCTAGTGCCAAATACTAATCCTTTAAGTCCTTTACATAATTTGGTTAAGAGATTCTATCATCTTTATTACCAGGACTAATATTAATACTAAGATTTCACCAATATGGTTTGTCAATAAATGAAGCTTAAAGCTAAAGAACCAACCAGTACTGTTGTCCCTAGCTGCTAAACCTTTAAGCACTCTATGCCTGGACTCTACTTATATTATGACAAGCTGGCAATTTAGTAGCATCAACAAAATATAAGTCTGCATGTTTGCCGTGATTATTTGAGATAAAGTATATCAAAGGCAACATGGCCTTATCTATTAACTCAACAAAAAGATTATATTATGGTGCTGCAGGGAAATAATGCTTCCAATAAATCTTTATAAACTCAATGTAGTAACTCTTAAAATTTTTATACCTGACTGCTTGATACATAATCAAAATTGTCATTATTTCATTAAAGATATACTATACTTTTTTTCTGTTGTATAATAAATTCACTTGCTTTCTAATTGTCTATGGTAAATAATACAAAAGTCGTCTATACGGCAAAAGATTGAAATAAGTTGATCTATCATTATTAGTGGTTTTTAAACGGTTTTTCGCTTATTTTAACCTAAAAACAACTAAACTTCATTCTACAAGGCTTCTAATACCTAACTAAGGTTAACTAAGTCATCATACTGACTGCTTTTAACATGTTAAAACAGCATGATTTTAATAATGCTTGAGCTTGTACTTTGACCGTAGAAAAGTAAAAATTAAATCCTCTTTTTAATCTACCAAAGCATTGCTCAATCTTATATTTAATTTTAGATATAAGAATATTATTAACTTTCTGTCTTTTTGTTATTGGTTTGTTTCTAATAGCTTTTGGCAATATACGATCTTTGATATTTCTACTTTTTAATAGATTTCTATTATCAGCGATATCATATGCCTTATCAGCTAACACCTCTTGAATTGACATCTTTAAATAAAGCCTCAAGCATATGTGCCTTATAGGCTTCTGCTAATTCTGTATAAACAGTTTGAATAAATTCGTGCTTGTTCATCTACACTAGCAAAAACCTTATAACTATAGTGACTTCTTTTGCCTTTCTTTATCCATCTAGCATCACTATCTTTACCATAAGATATATCAGTCTTATTTTGATTTATCTTCCTTTCTATCTTCAATAGGATCTTTTATATATTTGTCCGGTCTACCTGCAGACTCAACTAGTGTAGCATCTATGATTGCACCATTATTAGCACTATTTATATATAAACCTAATCCATCAAGTTGCTTATTTAACCCTTTAAATAGCTTCTTTAACTTTCTCTTTTTTATTAATAAGTTTCTAAACTTATTAATCTGGAAGATTAGAGGTTGGCGTGAAACTCGTAAAATACATAAAATCTACTCTAATTCTTAAACTATTAGCTAACTTTCTATCACTTAAACTATACCATTGAACTAATAGTAGTAACATAAACATCACCACACTATCAAAAGCATAGGTCTACTTTGTCTTGTCACATCTTGTATATAGATTACTTTTAAGTATTTTTCTAAACTTATTAGAATCAACTAACTTATTTAGCTTAACAAATTTATTATCTGAACCTAATCTTTCTTCTAAACCTAAAAAGAAAAAATCCATAAAAATAAATATCTTTCATATCTATATTTTATAAAAATAACCAAGATTAAATCAATAGTCTTTCTGATATAGAATTTCTTTTCTAAAATTAAACATTTATCTAAAATATTGTACTTTCTCATAAAGTCTTCTGAAAGTAGCAGTCCGTAACCCAAGCGATAGTCTTGCTTGTATGTCTAGTCTATCATATGCCTTGATAATCCAGCATTTATTTTTTTGAGTTTATTGGAATGCCACATTTCATCAAACTCTATTTAAGAGGAGATTATCTGCTATTATAGAATTCTGTATAGCCGTTACTTACTCCAAATAATTTTGCTACAAACAATATAATAACATTTACCTAAATAATACATTATAACAATAATTGCTCCCTTTATTGCTGTCTCTGGATTGATTTATCCATTATTAAGAACAAAATTATAGCTACATGACTCACATTTATATCTTTGTTTATTCTTACTATTCCATTTTTATGAATTTCTTGTAAGTTACTAGTTTGCAAATAATAATCATTACAAAAAAAGCTACATACAATATGCGTAATAGCATTATTTTAATAGATTATCTATGATTTTACACTCTCAAATAAATATCAGTAAATTTATTAATAAGGCTAAAATTCATAAAACCTACCTTGATTATTTATAGCTAAGCCGATAACATTTTGCAAAATACACAAAATAACATTCATCATATAGTAAAAACTTAACTATTAGCATAACATTCTGTGAGCTTATATTATAGTAATTTTCTTCTCATAATAAGGAGGTGCTCAGCCATCAGCTATTCGTTCAATATTTACATTCAAAAAATCACCTTCATTATAATTCTTCTTACAATTTTTATTATTTTCATTTATTAGAATACTTCCTTCATCATGTGATAAATATAATTGTGAAGATACAAACCAATTATATATGGCTTTTGAATGGTATGTTTCATATTTATCATTTTTAAATAGACTTAAGCATAAATCTATAACTTCTGGAAGAGGATTTTTTTCATCATATTTATATGAAACTGTTAAATCTTTAACTGATTCGCTAGTAATTGTGACAGCTAAATAATAATTGATACTACTAAGCGGTTCTCTAATTAATTCAGTCATATAAATACATTATTATCACTCTTATCTTTACATGATTTTATATTAGTTGGGCATACATCATCTAAGTTTAGAAAAATAGTAGCATCTTGCCTAGAGCTATTTTTTAATCAAACTTACCGACTGTTATTACATTACTAAATCCTGATTGACTGATATTGAATACCAGTAAAATTAATAATGATAATTTGAATATTTTTTACTCATACGTTGTAGACTCCTTATCTATTTTGATATTTTTCAAAAAAGTTTGATTTATATAGTTCACTTATTTTTTTATATGTTTTTTCAATAGTTATTAGCTTAGTATGAAATACTTTATATTTATCACCATTTAAATTTTTATTTTTATAATAAATAAATTATTAATTAATTTATTTATTATTTCATATTTATATTTGCTTAATACGTCATAAAGTAAAGAAGAAGTATTAGTAGTTTTTGATTTTAAAAGTATTCTGTAATGAACGGCTATTTCTATTAGATTCATAAGAATTTGATAAAAATTTAATTTGTTTTCTCTATTTTCAATTTGTTGATTAATCATATTTCTTTTATATTGACTACACCCAGATTTTAGTTGTTTAACTAACTTCATTATTAAAATATTACTTCCAATATAATCATTGCATAAGAATGAGTTTTGAATATAAAAAATATATTCAAACCAAGCGCTAAAATTAATTTCACTTTTATAATCCTTGTTTTTATGACTATGAATATATAACTGTAGAGCTTTTAATTTTAACTGTTGTCCTTCATATTGAAACAAGATTATTCGTAAACGGCATAATATCAAATTTAAAGTATTATCATCAATATATATTAAGAATAATTAGAAATCTATCTATCACTGCTCTAGAAGCTTTACTAAGGGCAATTTCAAGATTTGTTTTAAATTGTAGTTCAGTTGGTAAATAATAGTGCGTATTTATTGAAGAATAACTTATAATTTTACTATCAATCATTAAGAAACTTATAGTTCTACCATAATATAATTGCATTAATCTAATATAATATAAGGCATCGATAAAAGCATTAGACAATTCTTGTGTCCCTAAGTCATCTAATACAGAAAAACATGATATAGCTTTATGTGATAGACCGACCCAGATTTCATAGTTAGTACTATATAAGCTTTTACCAAAGTTTTTAACTATATCTTCTTTTTGCTTGTCAAAACTAATATATTTATATGATGTTATAATATCTTTAGCTACTTTTTTAAAATCATCTTTGTTGTTAAGCAACTCAAGTGATAATCTGTATATTTTAGAGTCTGAATTAGGAGTTGCAAAGCTATACTTTTGGTCATGCAGGTTTATTAAATAGTTTCCTAACCTATCTTTTATTTTATAAAATGTGGTGATTCTATTTTTAACAAAAAAATCATTAAAATATCCATAACAATATCTTGTATTTTGTTTTTTGCATATACATTACCGCTTTTATTTTCTTCTTTCTTATTTTTTTCTTTATAAACAACATCAAATCTGCTATCTTTAAAATTATATTTTAGATAATCTATATTCTGTTTATCTATAGAGTATAAATTAAAATCTCTTTCAATCTGCCTGTTATGAGATGAAGTATATTTTACTTTAGTATCATACATTCTACCTTGCGCGACAAAAGTTTTGTATTGATTAATTGTTGCATATGTATTATAATTAGCTAGTTTTTGTCCTTCACCATTTCCTATAAAACCTCTTCCTCCTATCTCGGCTTTTTTCTTGCGAGAATATTGTTCTAATAATGTAGAATGTCTTTCACTGTGTGTTGATAGTAAACCATATAAAGATCCTTCTGAAAGTGAACTGTACAAGCAGTTAAAGTTATATAAATCTTCATATAGACCTGATAATTTGGTTATTCTGTTTATATAAGCGTCTCTTAAAATTTTCGAATTTGGTTTACAACTATCTTCATAGCTTTTGACCAAAGATTTAAACTTATCATTTTTAGATAATCCAAATACTGGTCTAGCAAAAAAGTCAGCGATATTAAATATAGGATACTTTTTATCTTTAGAATTTATTAAGTAAGTATTCGAAGACATTAGTATCTCATCTACAGTATGATCGACACTATGTGCCATGAAAATACAGTAAAGGTATGTCATATATAACATTTGATCTTCATCAAGTACTATATTACCATTTTTTACTGTAGTTGCCATTCCAAGGAGTAATGCCTGAGTCATCGCCTGGTCTAAATTTTCCGAGATACCTACCTTAAAATCAAGATTATATAGTTGAGCTACGTTTAACATAGCGTTTCGTAGGCCAATTTCGCTTTTATTTGTTAAATTAAGACTAAATAATGACATTCCATTGTCAATTGAGTGATCTTTTGGTTTGTTAACAGATTTTGACATAATATTTTTTTCTTTTTCTGAGTATTTATTATGTAACTTTTCAGGTGAGTCATATAATTCAAATTCCATTCTATTAGAAACATTTGCGTTTGATCTTAACAAAGCAGTTGTTGAAACAAATGCACCATATCTAAAAACTACTGGTATATAACTTGGTTTAATTTGTGACGATGTTTGTTTTAGAAGTTTAACGACCTCAAGATCCATAAAACTCTTTATATATTTTCCATGCGATTTATTTAAATTATTTAAATAAAGGTTTTCAAGTAAACTTTTACTTTCTACTTTATCAGAATACCAGTCTATAAAGTCGTCATCTGCGATTACAGGGCTCAAGAAGCCTGGAAGATAGCATACTATGAATAATTTGTTTCTTATATCAGCAAAATACGCTTCTTTTGAGTTTCTAAGTTTACCAGTTTCCAGCATACAATTATAGTACGTAAGAGGATTGTTTCCTAAATACCCATAAGGTACTAGATAATTTTTAGTTGAACATAAAAATGCATTTATATAACTAAGAACTCTAAATTTTGGATCTTCTAAAATTTTTGAGAGGTTACTTGCATGTTTTTCCCTTTCTTCATCTGTAACAAAAAGTATTATACTTATTTTTATACTTTTCGAAACTTAGCGTTTTTTTGGATCTTTTTTATAATTTTTTTGTATAAACTTCATACTACTTTTGAAGATTTATAGCATTAATTTTCGGATTAATATTTCCTTCATCTAGAAGATCACATAAAGCTTCTGCCTCTTCAATGCTTAATCCATGAAATGTTTCACCAAGCCAAATAATACTACTGATTTTTTTGTATCATTTACTAATTGATTTTGAATATCTTTATTTAATAGTCCAGCTTTTAATAATTTACTATATTCAGGTTTTACTGATTTAATACCTTTTTCTATTTCATAAACCAAGTAAACTGCTATTAAATAGAGGTGCCTCACAACTAGTGTGTCTAAAAATGTCATTAATTTCTTAAGTAATTCTTCGTTTTCATACCAGGCATCAGATATCACATAATTGATTATATCATTTTTAATTCTCTCATTATTTTCAATTGCTAGTGAATTAAATAAGTTACTCTTTTTTTTATTTTGTAATGTTGGAGCTGCTTTTATAGCTTTTGAGAAAAAATCATCATTTGAACTTATTTCAAAGTCTTTTAATTTGGATACCTTTTCTAAATCTTTTTTTACCTTTAGCAAATTTTTTTAAAGGAATATTGATTTTATTTTCTTTCATATCTGGCCTTACCCAGAATGGTTCCGGAATTTTTACCACTAATTCTCTTGCATTCTCCTGATCTATATTATTGAAAAATTCTGGTGTATGATAAATATATAAAAAATCAGAATGGTATGCTAGATGTATGATGTTTTGGTTGCAGTAAGTTATTAATGGCATAAAGGATGTAAATTTATGATTAACTCAAACTTTATCACCTGTATAAACTACCACAAAATCAACTAATCCCCACAGTTTCTTAAAGTCAAAAATAACACTTTTATGTCCAAAAATAGCGAATTTAATTTTGTGAATCAGTGTATCTAAAGAAAAAATTGCAATTATAAATGAATCTTTTTCCTGTCTAATAGATTTGATTTTGCTCATTGCAATTTTTGAAGGATGAATAACTCTCAATATTTCCATATTTGATAAATAATTTTCTCCAAATTGTAATAGGTATATTTTCTTTTCTTTGTCATCACTTATTTTGAGCACTTTAATATCTGTTTTACTCAGCTTAAAGTCTGCTATGTTAGTAAGTAATTCTACTTTCTCATAATAGATATGGAACTTTTTTTATATTTGTCACTCATGTTCACATCTCCTTTTTATTTATTATGTATCTTACATATAAATTTTAATTTTTTAAAAAATCTATTTACTAGTATATAGATAGTTAGTTCTTTTTCAAATCATAAGCTATGCACAAAAAAATAAATTAGATAGAAAATAGCTAAATCGCTGTTATTTAAAAGTTGAAAAGCATTAAATATCAAAGGCTCAGCAGATGAGTTATCATATAAAAGAAATATTCTAGTCAAGTATTTTATTATTCCTAAAAGCACAAAAAAGTATACATACCAACGATGAAAATAAGTTGAGATTATTTATTGAAGCTGTGTATTACGCCCTGTTACGTACAGGATGTCAATAGAGAATGTTACCTTTTTACTATGGTAAATATAGAGCAATACATAAACGTTTTAAAGATTGGTTTGATAAGGATATATTTTCTAAATTATTTAAATCAGTTCAAGATCCTGATTTACAAGAAGTAATGCTTGATTCAACAGTAACAAGGGTAGATGCTTGTGCTATACAGACTACAATAGAAATAATAATCTAGCTAGTGGTAGATCAGTTGGAAGAATAACTACTAAGATTCATCGCTATGACTGTTTAGGTAATCCACTAGAAATAATAGTTTCAAAAGGCAAAACTCATGACAGTAAAGTGGCTATAAATCTATTACAAAACATAGATAAAACTAAAATTATAGCTGATAGGGCATATCATTCTAATGAAATTAGGGAACATATTGAAAGTATATCTTGCCAAGCTGTTATACCTTGTAAATCAAACAAAATAAACCCTATACCTTTTGATAAACAAGTGTATAAAGAAAGACATTTGATAGAGAATTTCTTTTCTAAAATTAAGCATTTTAAGAGAGTTTTTCTAGATTTGATAAAACTATATCAGCATATATAGGGATGATTAAATTAGCATTTGGTTACGTTGAAAAATTATTTTTGTGCACAGAATCTAATAAATATCTTACTGTAATTTTCCTAAGAAATTTTTATACTCAACCAAAAATTATAATTTTAAATGACTATTTAATATAAATTAATTTGCCCTAATATAATATTATTTTCAGCACCAGTTGCTACTGGAACATTATTATATTTTTGGTGAAGGGTTTCATTTCCTAGCACAGCAAATGCTATTGCTTCCTTAGCATTACTATTCTCACTAAAATCTTCAAATGTTAAAACTTCCACATCAAGTAAATCAGAAATTGTTTTTATCAAAAATTTATTGTAAGCACCACCACCGGTAAATATTATTTGATCTAACTTATATTTGTTAAAAACAAAATCCTGATAGGCTTCTGCAATACTCTTTGCTGTAAATATTGTCAAGGTATGAACTATATCCTCAGGTCTATTTTGCTTATATTTAGCTATAATCTTATCTGTAAACTCGACTCCAAAAAGTTCTCGACCTGTTGATTTAGGCGGTTTCTGCTTTAGATATGGATTCTCCAAAAGCTCCTGTAACATATCTACAATAACTATTCCAGCTGCAGCAATATCACCATCTTTGTCATAATCTCTATTAAATAATACTTCCATAGCTCTATTTATCATCATGTTTCCAGGACCTGTATCAAAAGCATAGATATCATCGATATTTGCATTTTTTCGAATAATTGTCGTGTTTGCTATTCCACCTATATTATGAAAAGCCCGTGATTTATTTTTGTCTCTATATAATATGTAATCTACATAAGGAATAAGTGGTGCACCACTACCTCCAGCAGCTATATCACCAGCACGAAAATTTGATACTACGATTGTTTGACATTGATAAGCAATTGTCGCAGCGTCTCCTAGCTGTAATGATGATTTAACAAACTGTTCATCACTATTTGCTTGATGATAAATTGTTTGACCATGACTTGCTATAAATGCTATATCTTTTAAATTCAAGCTATTGGCTGCTACTAGTTTTTTTACTGCATTTGCATATTCAATACCAAGTTTAAAATTAAGACTACATAGTAGCTGAGCATTACTTGTTGATAAATCTAAAGATTGCTTAATATCATATAACAATTTGGCAGAATACGGATATGTTTGAAAATCTATCAATTTAACATCAATATCTAATCCACTACCTCGAATCTTACACAAAGCAACATCTATTCCATCTAGGGATGTTCCAGACATGATTCCTACACAATATTTATACTCACTCATATCAGATACCTCGTCTTTAAGCATATACAATTTAATTAAATACTAAAAAAGTTCTAAACTCAATCCTTAAAACTTATTTAGTTATATAACTTTGTTTATCCTAAAATCAGAAGCAATTTCTTTATTGGTACATATGAGGTACTTACAACTAAAACTTTCATTTTTCCTCATCTTCTTTATTAGTGCTATTTTACTTAATAGTGTTATATCTTGATATTACAATCGGTCACTCACTATCAAGTCACAGAAGTTCAAGCAAGTATTCTTTAGGCTTGTAAAGATCTAACAATAGCAATCGTTTCATTCGCTATTTATTCATTCATTCCAAGACTTGGTTATAAAAACGCGATGCTTACCAAATTAGTAATTATTGCTACATGTTGTATTGCTATGGCTAGCTTATATAGCTGTCTAACTGCCAAAACACTATTTATATTGATAGGTGTAGGTGTAGCTTTTACTCTTATCAAAGTTTCTGTATATTCAACTGTTGGTTTGATTACAAATGACTCAAAAACACATGCTAGTTTAATGAGCGTATTAGAAGGTTTCTTTCAAATAAGTGTAGTACTATGCTTTTTTGTTTTTAGCATATTTATACGTTTTGGTAACTAGCTTGGCACATACTGGCTACTAGCTAGTTTATGTTTTGTGGTATTTGTTTTGCTTTTATTTACTAAGCTTGATTAATTCAGCAGCACAAATAACTAAACGCTCTAATTTTCTTACCGATACACTAAGTATGTCAAGCTTATAAAACTACCTATAGTTATGCCGTTAGCGTATTTTCTATCTCTTTATAGAACAATAAATGTAATCATGGCTTCCAACATTTAATACCAGAGTGCTTAATTCTTTCTACATCAACTAGTGTCTTTATGGCAAGTGTTTTTTCTTTGAATATTGCTGCTAGTAGAATCACTTTTGGTTTTATTATCAGAAAAATTGACTGTAAAAAAATATTATTATAGGACTTATATGCTGTACAATACTAATAATATCAACACTTCAACTATCTAAACTTATAAACCCTGATGAATCAGGCAGTATTATAGCAATACTTATAGCGTTACTATTTCCGATGATTGGCTTTTTTATGGCGCCAATATATCCTACGTTATGTTTAAGTGTTCTTAGTAGCCAACCTGAGAATTTACAAAGTGCTATGGCTGGTTTAATCATTATATTCTCAGCTTTAGGAGGTACTATAGGATCTAGAGTTATTAGCAAAATATTTGTACACTTTGAAGGAGTAATTGTATTTTATTGTGTCCTTATCAATAGCTCTTTTAGTACTTTTAATACCTCCGTATGCGAAAATTCATGGAAAACTTTGATCTTAAAGCTTTTGTAGAGGATAACTTCTATTCTCCTGTGGCCGAAAACTTTTGATAACGATAAAGAAGTATCACACTACCACAATACATCAAACAAATGTGGAATTTTTTACACCAGTCATCTGACCAGCAGAACTCTTTAAGCTCTCTTATACCTTTACCAAAACCTTATACAATACCAAGAGGTAGATTCATATAAGTCTATTACTGGGACTGCTACTTCACTTGTGAAGGTTTAAGAGTAGATGGCGAAATTCAAATGATTAAAAATATTGCTGATAACTTTGCATATCTTATAGATACTCTTGGATTTGTACCAAATGCTAACAGAAAATATTATCTAACACGCTCTCACCCTCCTTTGCTTTATTTGATTGTGAATATCCTATATCAAGAGCTTGGCATATCTGCTATCGAAAAATATCTACCAGCC
The DNA here is from genome assembly GCF_003069505.1 of Francisella-like endosymbiont. Taxonomy (NCBI): domain Bacteria; kingdom Pseudomonadati; phylum Pseudomonadota; class Gammaproteobacteria; order Thiotrichales; family Francisellaceae; species Francisella-like endosymbiont. The sequence continues at coordinate 25,299 of NZ_QAPC01000006.1, forward strand.
CTAGAAAAAGAATACTCATTTTGGATGAACTCTCAAAGTAACATCAATGAATTAAATAGATATTGGGATGACTCCGACACTCCTAGACTAGAATCATATAGACAAGATATTGAGCATGCAAAAAATATAAAAAAACAAATGGGGTTTTTATCCAAATATTCGTACTGCTTGCGAGTCTGGATGGGATTTTTCTAGAACTGGTTTGCCAAAGTAGATGATTTTAATACAATCCAAACAACTAATATCTTATCTGTTGATTTTAATAGCTACTTATATGGATTAGAACATCTACTACTCGCTAAATGGTTCAGAGAAATTTCAGAACAACAAAAAGCCTCCAAGTATTTAGAGTTAGTAGAAAAAACAACTTATCCAAGATAAGTGTTGGAAAAGTGAAAAAGAATTTTTTATGATCTAAATTATAATACAACCAAACTTACAGCCATTACAAGCCTAGTGGGAATAACTCCTTTATTTTTAAACATCACAACGGATGAGCAAGCTTAGAAAGTTGCTAAAATTATAGAAAAAGATTTTTTAACCGAACATGGTCTTATTACAACTCTTACAAATACAACACAACAATGAGATTCTTCAAATGGTTGGACTCCGCTACACTTTGAGGCGGTAATATTCTTAAAGAATTATAGATTTGATAAACTTGCAAAAACTATTGCAAAAAAGTTTATAAATACAGTTAATGCAAAGTTTAAACAAACTGGAAAAATTTGCGAAAAATACGATGTAATAAACTCTGAACAAAAAGCAAGTAAGGAGACTTGTAGTCCAAAATGGTTTTGGTTAGACTAATCGAATAGTTGCAAGCTTTATTAAAACGTATAATTTATAAAAAGTAATTATTAAAAAATCCTCAACAAAAGGTTTTAGCTATTATCCATGACTCTAATTTATATATCATTTATCGATTAGTCACAATAAGATTTTAAAATAAAATTTACTTAACAACAGGATCTAGTTCACCATTTTCATAACATTGAAACATTGTCTCAAGTGAAATAGGCTTAATCTTACTAGCCATGCCAGCACTCCCAAATACTTCATATCTAGCTTTGCAAATTTCTGACATCGCAGCTTTAGCAACAGCATTATATTTGCGCGGATCAAATTCAGCTGGATTCTCAGCCAAGAATCTTCTCACAGCGCCAGTAGCTGCCATACGAAGGTCTGTATCAATATTTACTTTACGCACACCATACTTAGTAGCCTCAACGATTTCCTCTACCGGCACGCCATAAGTCTCTCCCATAGCTCCACCATAAATATTAATAACTTCTAGCCAGTCCTGTGGCACAGAAGATGAGCCATGCATTACTAAATGAGTATGAGGGATTCGTGTATGAATTTCTTTTACTCTTTTGATAGATAACACATCACCTGTAGGTGGTTTAGTAAACTTGTAAGCACCATGAGAAGTACCGATAGCTATAGCTAAAGCATCAACTTTAGTTTTTCTGACAAAATCAGCAGCTTCTTCAGGGTCAGTAAGTAACTGATCCATAGATAAAGTACCTTCAGCACCTACACTATCTTCTTCCCCAGCTTGCCCTGTTTCTAATGAACCAAGACAACCTAACTCACCCTCAACTGATACCCCACAAGCATGAGCCATCTCAGCTACAGTTTTTGTAACATTAACATTATACTCGTAATCTGATGGAGTCTTGCCATCTGATTTTAAAGAACCATCCATCATTACAGATGAAAAGCCTAATTGTATAGATCTTTGACAAACTGATGGAGATGTACCATGATCTTGGTGCATACATACTGGTATATGTGGATATTCTTCTATCGCAGCTAAAACTAGATGTCTAATAAAAGATGCACCTGCATACTTTCTTGCTCCAGCAGAACCTTGTAAAATAACCGGTGAGTTAACCTTATCTGCAGCTTCCATAACAGCCCTAACCTGCTCAAGGTTATTAACATTAAAAGCTGGTAATCCATAACCATGCTCAGCAGCATGATCCAATAGTTGACGTAATGAAACTAAAGCCATTATTATTATCTCCTTATCTTACCTGACCTGCAATTATTACTTTAATCTTATTAGTACTTCCATGAACACCCATACTATCACCACTAGTAAGGACAAAAATATCACCATTTTTAGCCAGCTTTCTGTCCTCTAACTCCATAGATGCTGATCTATTTACATATAATTTAGACATCCTAGTTGAGTCAAAGTATATTGGTATCACTCCTCTAAACAAAGTCATTGCACCTAAAGTTGTAGCATTTCTTGATAATGCATAGATAGGTAAATCAGTATTGATACGTGACATCCAACGCGAAGTATTACCACCTTCTGTCAATACGATTAATCCTTTAGCACCGATATCATTGGCAATTTTAACTGCTGCAACTGATACAGCATGATCAATCCTATCACAGTCAGCTATCTTTTGCTTTTTAGAAACGTGTGTATACTTACTTTTCTCCGCTGATTCACATATTCTTGACATCGCAGAAACTGTCTCAACAGGATATTTACCTACTGCTGTTTCAGCTGATAGCATCACAGCATCAGTACCATCAAATACAGCATTGGCAACATCAGATGCCTCAGCACGAGTTGGTGAAGAGTTATCTATCATCGACTCCATCATTTGTGTAGCCGTAATAGAACCTTTTTCATTTCTTCTAGCTGTACTAATAATAAGCTTTTGTACAGTTGGTACATTCTCATCACTAATTTCAACAGCTAAATCACCACGCGCCACCATTACAAGGTCAGAAGCATCAACAATACTCTTAAGATTATCTTCTAATACAGCCTCTGCTCGCTCAATTTTAGCTACTATTGCAGGTCTCCAGCCAGCTTCGTGGACAAGTTGACGTGCATACTCCATATCCTTACCATCCCTGACAAATGATACCGCTAAGAAATCCACTTGTAGCATTGCTGCTATTTTTATATCCTCTTTATCTTTCTCAGTAAGTGCAAGTGCTGTAAGTCCACCGCCTTTCTTATTGATACCTTTATTATTAGAAACTTTACCACCAATGACAACTTTGGTGACTGCTTTATTTCCTTTTACTGAGTCAACCTCTAAGACAATTTTGCCATCATCTACAAGTAGTATATCATCTTTTTTCACATCTTGAATAAGCTCTTTATAGTCAATGCCTACAACATTCTCATCACCATCACTAACGCCAAGTTCAGCATCAAGCGTAAACTTTTGATCTTTTTTAATCTCTACAGAGCCATTTTTAAATTTTGATAATCTGATTTTTGGTCCCTGCAGATCAGCTAAAATACCAACATAAGTATCTTGCTCTTTAGCAATCTGACGAATCAGCTCGACTCTCTTACGATGATCTTCAGCAGAGCCATGCGAGAAATTACATCTGACTGCATTAACACCTGCTTTAATCATTTCTGTTAAAGCTTCTCTTGATTCACTTGCAGGACCAAGAGTAGCTAAAATTTTCGTTCTTCTCATATAATTATCCTAAATTACCTAGTTGCTTTTTCTTTGAGTATCTCTACAGCTGGTAATTTTTTACCTTCAAAAAATTCTAGGAACGTCCCACCAGCTGTTGATATATAAGAAACTTGATCTTTGATGCCAAATTTTTCTATCGCGGCAATAGTATCACCACCACCAGCTACTGAAAAAGCAACCGACTGTGCTATAGCCAAAGATAAAGCTTTTGTTCCTGCGGCATAATTATCAAACTCAAATACTCCAATAGGACCATTCCATAAGATAGTATTTACTGATTTTAGCAGTTCAGCAATTTCCTTTTCAGATTCTGGACCTATATCTAGAATCATCTCATCATCAGTAACATCAGAGACTTTTTTAGTGATTGCTTGTGCATTTTCACTAAACTCTTTAGCTACTCTTACATCAACTGGTATAGGAATATTAACTCCTAGAGTTCTAGCTTTAGCTAAAATATCTCTTACTTCAGCGACAAGGTCTTGTTCATACAATGAATTACCAACATTATAACCTTCTGCTTTTAGAAAAGTATTAGCAATACCACCACCAACGATAAGAATCTCAACCTTATCAAGAAGGTTATATAGCAATGATAGCTTAGTTGAGACTTTAGATCCTCCAACTATCGCAGCCATTGGTTTTTTAGGCGATTTCAAAGCTTTTTCTAGCGCTTGAATTTCATTAGTTAATAATATCCCAGCACATGCTACTGGTACATACTTAGCAACCCCATAAGTAGAAGCTTGTGCTCTATGTGCTGTAGCAAAGGCATCCATCACAAAAATATCACCTAAGCTCGCAATCTTTTTAGATAAATCTTCATCTGATTTTTTCTCACCGTTGTTAAAGCGTACATTTTCACACATAACAATTTCACCAGCTTTAACATCAACACCACCTAACCAGCCTTTAGCAAACTTAACTGGCTTATTGATAATTTGAGACAAAGCTTCTGCTACTGGCTCTAGAGAAAACTGAGGATTATATTCACCCTCTGTAGGACGACCAAGATGCGACATCAAAATCACAGCGCCACCCTGATCTAAAATATATTGAATAGTTGGAATAGCAGCTTCAATTCTAACCTTACTTGTTACCTTACCATCTTTAACAGGTACATTAAAGTCCACTCTAACCAAGACTTTTTTATCTTTTAGATCAACATCTTTTAATGTTAGAAAACCCATTTATATCACCTATAATGTTTATAGAGCTCCAAAGTACTCTACTACTCTAACCATTTGATTTATATAAGACATTTCATTGTCATACCAAGATACCACTTTAACTAGAGACTTATCACCTAGTGAAGTAACTTTAGTTTGAGTTGCATCGAATAATGAACCTTCAGAGACCCCTATAACATCACTAGACACTAACTCTTCTTCTGTATAACCAAAAGATTCATTTGCAGCAGCTTTCATCGCAGTGTTAACATCTTCAGATGTCACACTCTTAGATACCACAGCAACAAGCTCAGTTAACGATCCAGTTGATACAGGAACACGTTGAGCAGCACCATCTAATTTACCAGCTAATTCTGGAACTACTAGACCGATAGCCTTAGCTGCCCCAGTTGAGTTAGGCACTATATTTACAGCTGCTGCTCTTGCACGACGGAAGTCATTTTTTGCATGAGGAGCATCTAGAGTATTTTGGTCACCTGTATAAGCATGAATAGTTGTCATAAAGCCACTTTCAATTGTTGCTAAATCATGAAGACCTTTAGCCATAGGAGCCAGACAGTTAGTTGTACAAGAAGCAGCAGATATAATCTTGTCATCTGCATTTAGGATATAGTGGTTAACACCAAATACTACAGTTGGTAGATCATTACCAGCTGGAGCAGAAATAACTACTTTTTTAGCACCAGCATCAAGATGAGCTTGTGATTTTGCTTTTGATACATAGAAACCTGTACACTCTAGCACAAGGTCTACATTTAATTCACTCCAAGGTAAATTAACTGCATCTTTTTCAGTATATATCTTAATCTCTTTACCATCTACAACTATAGAGTTTTCTTTTGCTACCGTTACAGCTGCTTTTGAGAATCTACCTTGAGCAGAATCATATTTTAATAAGTGTGCTAACATCTTTGGATTTGTTAAATCATTAATCGCTACAATCTCAATGTTATCTTTACAAAACATTTGACGAAATGCTAAACGACCAATTCTACCGAAACCATTAATTGCAACTCTCATTTTAATCTCCTTAAGATATTACCTTGCGAAAGTTTATTACACATATTTAGCAACAATATTGCTAATATTTTTTACAGTAAATCCAAAATGCTTAAATAAATCTTCAGCTGGTGCCGACTCACCAAAGCTATAGATTCCTTTTACTTCTCCTCCAGCTTTTGGCATATATTTATACCATATATCAGGTTGTGCCATTTCAACAAAAACTGCGGGAATGTCATCTTTTATTACTGATTTTTTATACTCTTGAGTTTGAGCAGCAAAAACTTCTACACACGGTATAGAAGCAACATTTATCTTTATACCTTTCTTTTCAAATTCACTAGCTACATTGACAGCAAGTTCAACTTCAGATCCTGTCGCAACAATAGTTAATTTAGCGTCAGCATAGTATTTAACTAGATAGCCACCTTTAGCAATATTTGCAACTTGATGTTGTGATTGCACTATTAGCATTAAGTTTTGACGCGTTAATACCATTATGCTTGGAGTATCTTTTGATTTTACCGCTTGATGCCACGCTATCATTGTCTCAACCGTATCAGCAGGTCGCCAAACATTAAGGTTAGGTATAAGTCTTAAGCTTGGAATATGTTCTATAGGCTGGTGTGTTGGTCCATCCTCACCTAAACCGATAGAGTCATGTGACATAACATGTACCACAGGCTGCTTCATCAATGCTGACATCCTTATAGCATTTCTTAAATAATCGCTAAATACTAAGAATGTACCACCATAAGGTTTGATGCCACCATATAAACTTAAACCATTCATTATTGCAGCCATTCCAAATTCTCTAACACCATAAGAAAGATAATTTGCACTTTCTTCAGTATTATTTAACCAGACTGAACCACTCCAATTAGTGTTATTTGAGCCTGTCAAGTCAGCTGACCCACCAAACATCTCTGGCATATTATTACACAAGACTTCAAGTGCCATTTGTGAAGCTTTACGTGTTGCCACTTTGATAGGGTTGCTCAGTTGCGAAGCTATATAGTCATTAATAGAGTCTTCTAATTCGACAGGTAACTCTTTGTTTAAAATTCTTTCAAACTCTTTAAACCTAGGGCTATCTTTGAATAAATCCCATTGCTTTTGCCAATTTGCCTCTAAAGCTTGTCCTTTTTCTTTAGCATCCCAGTATTTGTAAACAGCTTGGGGTATTTCAAAAGCTTGATAATTCCAGTTAAGCTCTTTAGCAGCTGAAGCTCTTTCTCGCTCATTTAAAGGTGAGCCATGCACAGAAGCAGTCCCAGCCTTCTCAGGTGAGCCAAAACCAATTATAGTTTTACAACAAATTAATGTTGGCTTTTGCTGCTGTGCATGAGCTCCATTTATAGCTTTTTCTATCGCAGCAAAATCATGACCATCTACATTTTCTATAACATGCCAACCATAAGCCCTAAATCTCCCAGGCGTATTATCACTAAACCAACTTCTAGTATCACCATCTATTGAAATATTATTATCATCCCAAAATACTACTAATTTGTTTAGACCTAGAGTTCCTGCTAATGAGCATGCTTCATGCGAAAGACCCTCCATTAAACATCCATCACCTAAAAATACATAAGTGTGATGATCTATAACTTTTAAATCTGTCGTATTGTATCTTTGAGATAAGAGTTTTTCACCTAAAGCCATACCAACAGCATTTGCCACTCCTTGACCTAGTGGTCCAGTTGTAGTTTCAACTCCTGGTGTATAGCCATACTCAGGATGTCCTGGAGTTTTTGAATGTAGCTGTCTGAATTTTTTAATATCCTCAATAGATACATCGTATCCAGTTAGATGTAACAAAGAATATAAAAGCATTGAGCCATGTCCATTTGAAAGAACAAATCTATCTCTATTTATCCAATGTGGATTGTTAGGATTGTGCTTAAGAAACCTTGTCCAAAGTACTGTAGCAATATCAGCCATACCCATAGGCATTCCAGGATGCCCTGATTTAGCCTTAAGTGTTGCATCAATAGATAAAAACCTTATAGCATTTGAAAATTCACGTGGAATAGATAAAGACATTAGTTATTTAAACCCTTACTTATGTGATTGTTAATTTTTTTAAAAAAACTATATATGATGATACAATAGAGCCTTTCATAAAACAAGAAATCTATATACAATAATTATTACTAACAAAATACCCCAGTAATAGCGAAGATGGAAGGTAAGCATAGTCAGATAAATTACTCAATATATGCCAAGCAAAAAAGAGAATTGGAAAATATTGAGATAACCATTGAGCAACTTGATCAGATTTCTGATTTCATCACAGCTACTCCTCACACATTTGTATGCTCATTTTCTTTTTTTGAAGAAAAAAATCATGCGTGCATTAAATATTCAATCAAAAGTACATTACAACTTATTTGCCAAGATTCTTTAAAGGTATTTGACCATGATTTTGACATAACAAATACTATAATAATTGCTGAGGATGACAGACTAGTAGAAGATAGTCTTCATGAACCTTTTATATGTAAAAGTGCAATTATCGATCTAAAGGATTTAATTAAAGAAGAGATACTTTTAGACCTACCTTTAATACCAAAAAAACACAAGCACTTGTAAAAATATAAAAAAACATTCATACTATAGTGGACAAGAAAATGTTATACAAAAGAAAAGGAATCCTTTTGAGATTCTTAAAACACTCAAGTAGTATACATAATTTAGAATATAAAAAACACTAAGAGGTTATCTAAAATGGCTGTACAACAAAATAAAAAAAGCAGATCAAAGAGAGACATGAGAAGATCTCACAGCTCTTTAATTACTCCTACTCTATCTACTGATAAATCAACAGGTGAACTACATTTAAGACATCATGTATCACCTAATGGTTTCTAATAAGGGTAGAAAAGTAGTAGAAACTAAATCTGAAGACTAATATTTCCCATCAACACTTTTAAATCAGCTTATCTACATGACAGTTAAATATTAATGATGAGCAATAGACAATTAGAGATATAGGAAGTTTTATACTATTATGGGTTACAAAATATCTATAGATACAATGGGTGGAGATCACGGCTTTAATACTACTATCCCAGCGGCTCTTGAAGCAGTAAAAAAAGACTCTAATTTACAAATAGTATTAGTTGGAGATCATCATAAAGTTAAAAGAGCTTTAGACAGATATTCAAAAGTTAAGAAAATAAAACTACCAGTTTTACAAAGAATAGCTATTCATCATGCTAGCGAGACAGTTAGTATGGATGAATCACCATCTATTGCTGTTAGAAAGAAAAAAGATTCTTCTATGCGCGTAGCTATTAACCTTGTTAAAGATGGTACTGCTGATGCCTGCGTCAGTGCTGGTAATACTGGGGCGCTAATGGCTACATCAAAATTTGTATTAAAAACCATTAATGGTGTTGATCGTCCTGCTATTGTTTATGCATTACCTGCATTCAACAGAGAAACTAAACAACTTAGTAAAACTTATATGCTTGACCTTGGTGCAAATGTGGTTTGTACATCAGAACAACTTTTCCAATTTGCAATCATGGGATCAATATTAGCAGCAAGTTCAAAAGGTATTGCTGAACCTAGAGTTTCATTACTAAACATAGGTGAAGAAGAAATGAAAGGTCTAGATAATATCAAAAATGCTGCAAAATTATTACAAGGTTGCGATTTTATTAATTATAATGGCTATATTGAAGGTAAATATATTTTTGATGATACCACTGATGTAATAGTCTGCGATGGTTTTGTTGGCAATGTTTCTCTAAAAACAATGGAAGGAAGCTTAAGGCTTATAGAGTCTCTTATCAAAAAAACAATACAAGAAAGCTCTTGGCTAATGAAAATTCCTATAGTAATGACATTACCAATATTCAAAAAAATGAAAAAAGGTATGAATCTTGATAGCTTTAATGGTGCATCACTACTAGGTTTAACTGGCATAGTGGTTAAAAGCCATGGTGGAGCAAGCGCTAATGCTTTTGAGACCGCAATCTATGAAGCTATCAAAGAAATTAAATACAATATTCCTAAAACAATTCAAGAATCTTTAGAAAAAGTTCTTTAATCTTTCTTATTCATGCTAAAATAAATATCGAGCTATATGGCGAAAAGGCGAAATCTTATGGTTTTTTGTTGTTAATCATAATTTAAAGTAGGTATAACTATATAATGTTTTCACAAATACTAGGTACAGGAAGTTACTTGCCTGAAAAAATCTTAACTAATGAAGATATAAGTAAATTTGTTGATACTTCAGATGAGTGGATCAAACAAAGAGTCGGTATAGAAAGACGTCATTGCGCTAATGAAATAGAAACAACAAGCTATATGGCTACACAATCAGCTAAAAACGCTCTTGAAGCAGCGCAACTAACTGCTAATGATATCGATACGATAATTGTTGCAACAAGTACCCCTGATTTTATAATGCCTTCAACAGCCTCGATGATTCATCAGAACCTACAAATAGATAATTTCAAGGTGCGCTGTTTTGATATTTCAGCTGCTTGTAGTGGATTTGTTTATGCTCTAGATATCGCTAAGCAGTACATAGAGGCTGGTGTCTCAAAAAATATTCTTGTAATCGGTGCTGAAAAAATGACGCGTGTCTTAGATTGGAATGATCGCTCAACATGCGTACTTTTTGGTGATGGTGCTGGTGCTGTTGTAATTTCAACAAGCCAAGAAAAAAAGATATTATCATCTTTACTTTTCACAGATGGCTCGTGTTTGAATATGCTGAATATCCCAAATAATTTACCAACTTCAAGAGGACAAAACATAAATATTGATCCTTACTTAATAATGGAAGGTAATAAGGTTTTTAAATTTGCTATTTCACGCTTATCTTCATTAGCTAATGAACTAATACAAGAAGCTGGAATAAAAGCTAGTGATATTGATTGGCTTGTACCTCATCAAGCAAACTATAGAATACTTAACTCAACTGCCAAAAAAATTGACATGCCAATGTCTAAGGTAGTCACAACACTACAAGACCATGGCAACACATCAGCAGCCTCTATCCCATTAGCTTTAGATCATGCTGTAAGAACAAATAAAATAAAACCTGGTGATACAATAATCTCTGAAGCATTCGGAGCTGGATTTGTCTGGGGCGGTTTTATCGCAAAGATATAATCTTTTTATAAATTTATTATTTTTAAAAGCATAAAAGGAGGATTATTATTATGTCAAAAGTAGCTATAGTTTTCCCTGGTCAAGGTTCACAAAAACTAGGAATGCTCCAAGATTATTATGAAAATTTTGAGACTTTTAGAAACATAGTCGATGAAGCTAAACAGCATCTTAGTTATGACTTATGGAATATTATTCAAAATGATGAAGAAACCCTAAATAAAACTGAGTTTACTCAACCAGCATTACTTGCCACTAGTTACGCTATATATAAAGTCTTAAAAGAGCAAAAACCAGAGTTAAAAGTAGAATACTTTGCTGGACATAGCTTAGGTGAGTACACCGCTCTACTTGCAGCTGGGTGCATTTCATACAAAGACGCTTTACAACTTGTTTCTACACGCGGCAAATTAATGCAAAATGCTGTTACTGATAAAGAATGTGCTATGAGTGCTATTCTAGGTTTATCTAATGAAGATGTAATTAAGTGTTGTCAAGAAGCAGCCGATGTTGGTGTTGTTGAGGCTGCAAACTTTAACTCAACAGGACAACTTGTTATCTCCGGTAAAAAAGCTGCTGTCGAGAAAGCTAATACAATAGCAAAAGAAAAAGGTGCAAAACGCGCTCAGATACTTGCTGTTAGTGTACCTTCACACTGCTCTTTAATGAAAGATGCAGCAGATAAGTTTGAAGCCGAGTTAAATAAGGTAGAGTTCAAAGAACCTACTACTGCTGTTGTACAAAATTTTGATGCTAAATCACATACAAATCTAGCAGAAATAAAAACAGCAGTTATTAAACAACTATACAAGCCAGTACTTTGGACACAATCTGTCGAAGAACTTGTAAAACTTGGAGTCACAGAAGTTATTGAATGTGGTCCTAACAAGGTTTTATCTGGACTAATCAAAAGAATAGATAAATCACTAGTTATAAAAGATACAAACAGTGTTGATAGTTTAGAAAATATTTAAAAGGAGATAATAAATGTCTTTGAATGAAAAAGTTGCTCTGGTCACAGGTGCAAGTAGAGGTATAGGTTTTGAAGTTGCTCATGCATTAGCAAGCAAAGGTGTTACTGTAATAGGTACTGCAACTAGCAGCCAAGCTTCTGCGGAAAAATTTGAGAACTCAATGAAAGAAAAAGGTTTTAAGGCAAAAGGATTAGTCTTAAATATTTCAGATATTGAAAGTATTCAAAATTTCTTTGTTGAAATAAAAGCTGAGAACCTAGCAATAGATATTCTAATCAATAATGCTGGTATCACTCGTGATAACTTAATGATGAGAATGTCAGAATATGAATGGCAATCAGTTATAAATACTAACCTAAGCTCAATCTTTCGTATGTCAAAAGAGTGCGTACGCGGTATGATGAAAAAAAGATGGGGTAGAATTATCTCTATAGGTTCTGTGGTTGGATCAGCTGGTAACCCAGGACAAACTAACTACTGCGCAACTAAAGCAGGTGTAATAGGTTTCTCAAAATCTCTTGCTTACGAAGTTGCTAGCCGTAATATCACAGTAAACGTTGTGGCTCCTGGATTTATAGCTACAGATATGACTGATAAACTAACTGATAAGCAGAAATCTTTTATTGCTACTAAGATCCCTTCAGGACAGATGGGTGAGCCAAAAGATATCGCTGCAGCAGTAGCTTTCTTAGCTTCTGAAGAGGCGAAATATATAACAGGACAAACTCTTCATGTTAATGGTGGTATGTATATGGCTTAAATTTTGCAAAATTATTGCAAAAATGATTAAAAAATAATATCATTGACATAAGTAATTTTCAAAACAAAAATAAGAAGGAAAAAAACATGAGCGTGAATGAAGTATATGCTAAAGTAAACTCTATCATAGTTGAGCAACTAGGTGTTAAAGAAGAAGATTTAAAACCAGAAGCTTCTTTCATCGATGATTTAGGTGCTGACTCTCTAGATACAGTTGAACTTGTAATGGCTCTAGAAGAAGAATTTGATACTGAGATTCCAGATGAAGATGCTGAGAAAATCAAAACTGTTAAAGATGTTTACGACTATATCGACTCTAAAGTAAACTAATCAAAATTAATCTCAAAGTTAGTATGAAGAGCATTTTCATACTTTTTTCTACAATATTATAAACAGGTTAATTTAAATTATGAAATCTAATCGTAGAGTAGTTGTTACTGGCTTAGGTATGGTAACACCTTTAGGAAATGATGCCCCTACGACTTGGGCTAATATCCTAGCTGGTAAAAGTGGTGTAGAAACTATAACTGGTTTTAATACACCTGCTCCTGATATTAGCGAGTTTAAAGTTAGATTTGCAGCAAGAATTAAAAATTTTGATGTAGATGCACTTGTAGGTAAAAAAGACGCAAAAAAAGTGGATCCTTTCTGCTATTATGGTATTACCGCTGCTAATGAAGCTCTTAAAGATGCTGGTATTGATAAAGTATCTGAAGAAGATTCATATAAGTTCGGGGTCTGTGTTAGTTCTGGTATCGGTGGTATCGAGACTTTAGAAACTACTAAAGCTGTAATAGATACAAAAGGACCTTCAAAAATTTCACCGTTTTGTATTCCATCTTCAATCGTAAATATGCTGTCTGGTATCATTTCAATAAATCATGGTTTACGTGGTCCGAATGTACCAATCGTTACGGCTTGTACTACAGGTACTCATAACATTGGTATGGCTGCTAGATTAATCGCTAGTGGTGATGCTGATGCTATGCTTGCTGGTGGTTCTGAAAAAGCAAGTAATGCTATTGGTATGGGTGGATTTGCTGCTGCTAGAGCATTGTCAACGCGTAATGACGATCCACAAAGTGCTTCACGTCCTTGGGATAAAGACAGAGATGGCTTTGTGCTTGGTGATGGATCTGGTGTCGTTGTCCTAGAAGAATATGAAAGAGCAAAAGCTCGTGGTGCTAAAATCTATGCAGAAGTTATAGGTTTTGGTATGTCTGCAGATGGTTATCATATGACTATGCCTTATGCTCCAGGACAAGAAAGATGTATTCAAAATGCTTTAGCTGATGCTGGGCTTGAAAATAACCCTGATGCGATAGATTACGTCAATGCACATGGTACTTCAACTCCACTAGGGGATGTTCAAGAGTCACAAGTTGTTGAAAAAGTAATTGGTCAATATAGAAAAGATTTAGTTATGAGTTCAACAAAGTCAATGACTGGGCACTTACTTGGTGCAGCTGGTGCTATTGAATCAATATTCAGTGTACTGGCAATAAGAGATCAAGTAGCTCCACCTACAATCAATCTGCATAATTTAGATGATGGTTGTAACTTAGACTATGCTGCAAATGCTGCTAAGAAGATGAAAATTGATTATGTACTTAATAACTCTTTTGGTTTTGGTGGCACAAATGGATCTGTAATTTTCAAAAAAATCTAAGTACCAGTAGTTCACTATATTTAGCTGATCTTCGATAAGCCACCAAGTGTGGTTTTTTTGTACAAAAATTAAGGAAGAAATATGCAAATCCATATTATTGATCTACACTACTTGGTTACACAAGAAGAGACAAGCCAAAATTAGACCCTCACATAGAAATTTCTTGAGTATGGCTATACTTAATGGAATATTTCTAGCATCTGGCCCTAAAACATCAAATACAGGTGGTGCTATTATTGCGCGTGGAGATGCTACAAGAGATCAAAGAATTTATCGAAGATGACCCCGTTTTATATCAAAAAAAATTGCCAAATACCATTTCAATAGTTTTGATGCTATCAAGCATATCCAAGAACTTGCGAAGCTCTAAATACTCCATACATCATTTCTCTTTTATTACCAAAGCCTTTATCTTTTTTTACCTCAAAACCATACTTCTGTAATGTTTTTCTTACTTTAGAACTGGCTGTAAAAGTTGCAAAGCTACTGTCATTGTGGCAAAGTTTTGAAATACTCTCAAAAAAATTATCACTCCACATACAACTATTTTTACTTGGTGCAAAACCATCAAGAAATCATGCATCTATAAATGGAAGGCTATAGTGATTAATATTATTAACATCATCGATTATTAGCTTAAGGGTAATATTATCAAACTCATAAATATTTAAACCCTCAAGAGGATTATATTGCTCGAGAAAATTTCGATAATCATCTAACTCATCAAAATTCTTGAGTATTTCTCCAAGGTCATTTAGTGCTATAGGAAACTTCTCAAATGAGATAAATTCTAGTTGAGAATCCTTGCAAGCATATTTATGCCAAAGATTCATTGTCAGGATAAAATTAAGACCACTACCAAAACCTGCTTCACAAATTCTAAAGTATTGATTTTTTTGTAACTGAGAAAATCTCTGTTGTAAATGATTATATACTAAGAAATTGTAAATACTCTCCTGTATACCAGATCGGGTTGAAAAATAAAAATCATTAAAAGATGCAGACTTAGGTGTATTTTTTCCCAAATTATTTTAGCAAATTCCATAATTATATAACTTTTATGATTAAGTATTATTTGTATAAAGAATAACAAATTAGGACCTTGCTAAAAATAGCTGTATATGCAAAAATAGTGCTTTCACATACTTATTATCTAAAACTTAAACATGGAAAGTACAATACACAATTCATCATCACTAAAAAATAAGCTTCTTATAACATTTATCTGTTACCTTTGTTATTTTTACACTGCAAATGTAGTGCTAGTGACAGGTGCGGTGATGCAGCCATTATTAGAATATTTTCATAACAGTAATATTGGCTTTGCTTTCACATTTATCAATGTTGCAATGTGGTTTACAATATTGATTATAGGCATTTTAATGAATAGATTCTCTATAAAGTTGCTACTAATTGTTGCGGTAGCGATAGGGATTGTATCATCATTAATCACTACTATAATCCCATCAATGTTTACTCTTAAAATACTACTTACTTGCGTTGGTATAACTGGTGGTCTTTTTATGGCTATTGCTAGCTATATGATTGTACATATATACAATAACCATAAAATAAGAGCAATGAATGTAATTTTTACTGACTTTTTCTTTAGCTTTGGTGGAGCTTTAGTACCAATATTCGCTGCTTATCTAATCACCCAACACTTTGAGTGGTATACTATTTATCTAATATTACAAATAACTGCGGTAATCACCTTAGTCTTAGTAATATTTTCAGATTTCACGACACTTAATTGCCACAATATCACCAAAGAAATAAAACCAAGTTTAAATTTCTCAACATGGAATCTTAGCTTGTATTGTGTCGCTTTTGCAGCCTTCTTATTCTTATTAGCTCAAATAATTATGACTAGCTATGCTCAATCATATTTCCAAGAAATACTTGGCTGGGGTACTATTGATGCAAACAAGCCACTTTCTTATTTTTGGACAGCACAATGTGGTGGCTTGTTTATTAGCCCAATAATAACTAGATTTATCCCATTAAAATACATCCTGCCAACATTCATGCTAGTTGGGCTAATTGCATTATCATGTATTTTATATATACCAAATATGGATATCGTATTTAAGGCTGCAATTATTTTTGGACTATTTAACTGCTATATTTATGCTGGGCTGCTAGCTTATGGAACATTTCAAATGGAAAATGCTCCATCAACTTTAATTACAACTATACTTCTATTTGGTACAACTGGAACAGCTCTTTCTACTACTACTGGAGCTTTTATAAAGCAATACTTTGGCTTAACTAGTGTAATGCATGCTGTAGTAATCTTTTATATAATATCTTTCATACTTGTTATCTTGGCGATTATTTTCTCAAAAGAGCAAAAGAATGCTTAGGCGTTTGTATCAATTTTACTAATAAATCATATAAGTTCTTTTTGTTACAAAATTACAAATCTATAATGTATAGTTATACAAAATTGATTTAATTAAACTTATAAATAACTATGAAAAAACACTTAACTCAACCAATGATTTTCGGTGTACTACTAGTGGCTATTCTTGCTGGTATTGAATATTTTATCGCAAAGATTTCTGCTATTAAGGAACTTGGTATTAGCCCTTTGATTATAGGAATAGTTTTAGATATGGCTTTGACTCATACTCCAATAAGCAAAATTATCCATAAGTGGAAATAAGGTATTGTTTTTATTGCCAAAAAATTCTTAGATTTGTAATAATTTTTTATGGTTTTAACCTAACATTTCAGTTAATCGCATCTGTCGGTTTAGCTGGGCTTTTAGGGCATATGAGTGATGCTCAATATGATATTTTTGCTGGTGGCTCTAATCCATGAAGTAACTCAAGTTGTAGCTGCTGGTAATGGCGTAAGTCCACATGCGGAAGAGATAGCTGTTACAGTTAAAATGATTCGTGTGATGATCCTAGCGCCTATGTTAATTGTGATAGGTATATGGATAGCTAAATCAGCCACTACTGTTAGTGAAGTAAGTGGCTCAAAACCCCAGAAAAGATCAATTAAAAAATTATCCCTTGGTTTACAATTGGTTTTATAATAGTCGTAGGATTTAACTCTCTTGATCTTTTACTTGGGGCGACTGTTAATAGCATTAGAGTAGCTGATCAATTTTTACTAGCTATAGCAATGGACGGGGACACTAGGATTAGAAACTCATGTATCTAGGTTTATCCAAGCAGGGATTAAACCACTCCTTCTTGTACTAATCTTATTTGCTTGGTTATTTTTTGGTGGTATAGCTATCACTTATGGTATAACTAGCATAATCTAATCGCTTATTTAAGCAAAGCTATCCTATTTTGAGACTAAATAATGTATTATATCTAAAAAATAATAATTTGATAATATTGCAACAATGAAACCTATTCTTAATGCTACAACAACTATTGCCAGAAAAGCTGGCAAAATTATTCTTCAAGCACAAAATGACCTAAGCTCTATCAAAATTTCTCAAAAACTTGATAACACAACTGTATCAAATATTGATGTTGCTGTTGAGAACTTTATTATTGATAACATCAAAAAATCTGGTTTTAATGACTACTTCATAACTGAAGAAAACGGCGAGTTTGGTAACAAAGATAGTCGTTTTACTTGGATTATTGATCCAATAGACGGAACTAATAATTTTGTTCATGGTTTACCACACTGTTGTATATCAATTGCTACTAAAAAAGATGATGAAATAGTTCTAGGTGTTATTTATAATCCTTTTTTAGATCTGATGTTTTGTGCCTACAAAGGACAAGGAGCTCTACTTAATGGTAAAAAGATAAGAGTTGCTCAAAGCCAAAATCTACAGAACACTTTGATTTCAGCATCATTAAAATATTCACGTAAAATACTTAACGATAGCTATATTGCAGAGCTAATTAAGCTTCAACAGGTAATATCAGGATATAGATATTCTGGAAGTATTGCTATGGATATGGCATACCTAGCAGCAGGATATATTGATGGTCTATGGGCATGTGGCGATGTAAAAGTATGGGATCTAGCTGCTGGATATATAATTGTGAAAGAGGCAGGTGCTATAGTTACAGATATACACGGTACAAATAACATTAATACTGGTTTGATTATTGCTGGTAATAAGAAAATCCAACCAAAGCTTATTAAGATTTTAGCAAAACACATAAAATAATGAATACCCGTGCTGTTGCAGCTAAGACTATTTTAGATATTCTTGATAATAAATATTCTCTGCTAACCATTGAGCAAAAACTTCTTAGCCATAACTTATCTGAGCAAGATAAATCTTTCGTTAAACTTTTGTGTTATGAGTTTTTCAGAAACTACTACTCTTTAGATAAGATAGCTGGTTTATATCTAAAACAAAAAACTAAAATAAAAGCTAAAGTTTTAATCATGCTTGGAGCATTACAAATATTTGAAATCAAGCAGCCCTACTACGCAATTATTAATGAAACTGTAGCAGCTTGTAAAAATCTCAAAATTATCTGGGCAACGAAACTCATTAATAGAATACTAAGAGAAATTACCCGTAATCTCGAGGATACAACTAACATCTATAATCAAAATAAAGCAATAGATATGCCTAAATGGCTTAGTGATACGCTTAAAAAACAGTATCCTAAACAGTATCTAGCGATAGCTCAAGCAATTAATACAAAAGCTGATATGTTTATTCGTCTAAATCAAGCTAAAGATACTAAGAAAGTCTTAGATTATTTTGAGAAAAATAAAATAATATACTCTTTTACAGATCTAAAGGATTGTATAAAGCTTGATCAAGCTATAGATATAAAACACAATCAGCTATTTCAACAAGGCTATTTTACAATACAGGATATCTCTGCACAGTATGCAGGCTATATTATCAAAGCTAAAAATGATGATAAGATTCTTAATGCTTGTGCTGGTCCTGGAGGTAAAACTTCGCATATTTTAGAATGTGCTCCACAAGCTGATATTACTGCTATAGACATTATTGATAAGCGTTTAGAGCTTCTTAAAGAAAACTTAACTAGGTTATCTAAAAATAATAATGTTAATGTTTTTAAACACGATTTGACTCTACCTCTAGCTGGAAAATTTAATAAAATTATCCTTGATGCCCCATGCTCTGCCCTAGGAACTATAAGGCGAAACCATGACATCAAATAATAAGAAAGCCAGAGGATATTCAAGCTATCAAAATCTTACAAAGTAAAATTTTAGCTAACTTATGGAATAATAACCTCAGCAATAATGGTTACTTACTATATATCACCTGTTTAATATTAGCAGAAGAAAATCAACAACAAATAAAAGACTTTTTAGCTAAAAATAGTGATGCTGAAATTATTGATATAGACATCCTTGAAAAATATAAAATTAATTGCGGCTATCAAATACTACTATCTCAACAAGGTGGTGATGGCTTTTATTATTGTTTACTTAAGAAAAATTCTTGTTCTTAGCAGCAATTTTTGGGCTATTTCTTGAGGAATACCGGAAAGCTTTAACTTATTTATATGATACTCTGCGAAGAGAAAATAATATCTTCTATTCTATCTTCAATAATAAATCCAATCGATGTATAAAAAGCTAAGGTTTGGATATTTGCATTATATACATATGCAGTATCAACACTATAATTCTCTAACAAATATTTAAGCATAAAGCTTCTAAAACCTTTACCTAAAAACCTCGACTCAACAGTTGAAAATAGTATCTCATTATCTTTTATACACGAGAACCCAATGACTTGACCTTCAGCTGTTAATACAAAGCTTTTAAATGTTGGATCATTAAGGTATTTATCTACTACCAACTTTCCTTGATTATTTATCTCATTAGTAGTAAAAAACTGACAATTGTTCAATAAATACTCTGACCATATATACGATATCATCAAAATCTTTAGCTGTGGCTTCTCTTATTTCCATATCAATCCTTTAGTTGTGTAAATGCTTTAATACGAGTATCCGCTAGCAAATTTTATGTCAAACTACTAAAGTTGTAAACTATATTAGACACCACTTTAAAAAAACTTTGTAAGTAAATTTATCATCTAATGATAAATTATTTGGATATGACCCTGACTGTGCCTGAGGAACTTTTAAACCATATTCAGTATAAAAATCAAACCAATACTGAGATACTGCACTATTATCATCCGCAATATAATTAAGTCTATGTTGTGTAAAGTATTTTGAATTACTTGTACGATTATAAGCTACATGAATTAATTCTGAACAGTAAAGCTTGCATTTTGTATCGGGCAAAAATAAAGCATTATAAGAAAAACCTATAAATTCCTTAGCATTAGCAATTATAGTTTCTAAAAAATTAATACTTTCTGATACGTGCGCAACTAGAGTTTTTTTACCTAAATATTTAGATAACTTAGCCTTTATAATTCCTGCGACTGTCACAGCTTCAATAATTTGGCCATCCACCATATATAAAAACACAATGATAATAACTATAACCTCCAAAACTAGTAGCCAAACTTGAAATATCCTTTTCAGCCTCATCAACTATAAATATTACATCACCTTTTTTTAAGTTATTAATATTCATAGTAAATCTTGTAGATTGTCTTCGAGAATAACTTCTACACCTAAGTCTTGGGCTTTTGTAAGTTTGCTACCAGCATTATCACCACAAATAACCATATTAGTTTTCTTAGAAACACTTGAAGTAACTTTTGCTCCCATAGCTTTTAGCAGCAGCGTAAGCTCGGTACGATTATAATTGTTAAAAGTACCTGTAATTACTACTGTTTTACCAGCAAAATTAGTATTATGATTTTGCTCTAGTGGTTGAGGGTTTCTTATCTCAATCCCAATACTTAGAAGTTCTTCTACAATCTTAATATTTAAACAATCTTGCCAAAATGAAACAATATTATTAGCCATAATCTCACCAATATCATTAATTTCTATAAGCTCAGCAAAGCTAGCTTGACGAAAAATTTGTAAACTACCGAAATGATTTGCTAAAGCCTCTGATGATACTTCGCCAATATCTTTGATTCCAATAGCAAAAATAAATCTTGCTAAGTTTGGAGTTTTGCTTTTTGTGATAGAGTCTAGGACATTTTGCGATGATTTAGCACCCATTCTCTCTAAATTAAATAACTGCTCAAAACTAAGCTTATAAATATCAGCCGGATATTTGATTAAATCTGCAGCAACGAGCTGTTCGATTAGCTTATCACCAAGCTTATCTATATTCATAGCCTTGCGCGATACAAAATGCTTAAGTCTCTCTGTAGTCTGCGCCTGACAATGCCAGCCACCTGTACAACGATGTATAGCTTGATCATTGATATTTTCAATTGCTGAGTTACATACTGGACAAATTGTTAGCATCTCGACTATCTGTGCATCTGGCTTACGATATTTAGCTAAACTTTTAACAACCTCTGGAATTACATCTCCTGCTCTACGCACTATTACTCTATCACCAATACGAATATCTTTGCGTCTTATTTCATTAATGTTGTGTAATGTAGCATTTGAAACTATAACACCACCAACGGCTACTGGCTTAAGTCTTGCAACTGGAGTAATAGCCCCAGTTCTACCTACCTGAAACTCTACATTTACAATTTCTGACTCAACTTCTTCAGCTGGAAATTTATATGCTACAGCCCACTTTGGTCCCCTAGCTGTGTAGCCAATAGTATCTTGTAGCTTAATATTATTGACTTTAAAAACCAGTCCATCAATATCATAAGCTAAATCAGCACGCTGATGACTCATGTTACGATAATACTCTTCAACTTCTGCAAAGTTTTTTGCCAAAAACATATTATCACTAATTGTAAAACCAAAACTTTGTAGCAGCTGCATTAGCTCAAACTGAGTTTGAGGATGAGAAAAGTCTTTTGAAAAATAGCCTATACCATAGCTATAAAGCTTAAGTGGTCGTTTTGCAACAATTCGAGAATCAAGCATACGAATACTACCAGCAGCAGCATTACGTGGGTTTGCAAAAGTCTTATTCTCATGTGCCTGCATATACTCATTAAGTGCTAAAAAACTTTGCTTATCTAAGATAATCTCACCGCGTACTTCTAGTTCTTGTGATGGATTTGGAGTATTTAGTTTAAGTGGGACATTACGAATAGTTTTGACATTTTCGGAGACTTTTTCACCTTGGATACCATCTCCACGTGTTACAGCATAAGCAAACTCACCATTTTTATAAAAAATACTAATAGCTAACCCATCCATTTTAGGCTCACATTCAAGCTCAACATCATATTCTATTTTGTCATAAAAATCACGCAGCTCCTCAAGACTAAAGACATTTGCTAGAGATGTCATTTTCTTTTTATGCTTGACAGTCTCAAACGCTGCTAAAACCTTACCACCAACACGATCTAGTACCGAATTTATGGGTTTAAATTCAGGATTGTCATCTACTAAATCTTGAAGTAGTCTAAATAGCTTATCGTATTCCGAATCAGAAATAACTGGCTTATCCAAGGTATGGTACAAGTGGCTGTGTTGACTAAGATAATCAGCTAATTTGTCTATATAAGCTTTTAATTCTATTTTAGCTAAAATACCGTAATTTATAGAAAAAAAATCATTTGGAGTCATTAAAATGAATATCTTAAATAATTATTTTATAGCAGCTATTTTATACTAATTTAGTTGCTTTTGCATAAGATGAAAA
Organism: Francisella-like endosymbiont; assembly: GCF_003069505.1. Taxonomy (NCBI): domain Bacteria; kingdom Pseudomonadati; phylum Pseudomonadota; class Gammaproteobacteria; order Thiotrichales; family Francisellaceae; species Francisella-like endosymbiont. The sequence continues at coordinate 48,145 of NZ_QAPC01000006.1, forward strand.
CCTTTTTAAATTATAATCTTTTGTCAATTATTCTTTCTTTAAAAAGACTATAAAATCATCTTAAAAATTATTGATATTGCTGTTAAAAAATTGCTAAGTATTTAGTGATATGTTATAAATCGGCATTACAAAAATAAAATTGTATACACAACACTTATACTTTGCAAAAATATTGACCTAGTTTGCTAGGCAATAATAACACTTTTAGTTTAATTATTAAAATGGACTTGATTTATGCAACAGGTACCTAGATATGTCATTGTCGGCAACGGCAATGTAGCAGCACATATGTGCTACTATTTTGAATGCTTAAAATTAGATTTTAAACAATGGTCACGAAATGATTCGTTAGTTAGTCTTGATAATCTACTAGATAATGCAACTCATGTCTTAGTTTTAATCAAAGATGCTGAGATACAAAGTTTTATACAAAAGCACCTCTTAAATAGATTAGATAAGTTAATAATAGTTCATTTTTCAGGACTTTTGAATATTGAAAATGCTTACTCAGCTCACCCGTTACAGAGTTTTCCAAACAAGTATTTATATTCGTTAGCCGAGTATAAATCTATCACTTTTATAACTACTAATAAAAATATCGCTTTTAGTCAGCTTTTACCTATGCTACCTAATGCTAATTTCTATATTAGTAAAGATGACAAAGCTTATTATCATGCGCTATGTGTCTTAGCTAACAATGTAACCACATTGATTTGGCAAAAATTTTACTCTGAAATGGAGAATCGCTTTGATATAAAAGCAGACTATCTAACACCTTTCTTAGAAACCACATTTAAAAATATCAAACAAAATCATCATGCCCTATCTGGACCAATTGCACGAGGTGATAACATCACACTAAAAAAAGATCTCGAGGCTTTAGTTGGTGATGATTTCTATGATTTTTTTAAAGTGATTGTTAACCAATTTTCATTTAAGGATAAAAGATGAAATCTATTCTAAGCTTCAAAAGAGCTAAAGCTAATCGAAAAAAGATATCGATGATCACATGTTATGATTACACTTTGGCTAAAATTATAAACACTACTGATATAGATTGTATTCTTGTTGGTGATAGCGGTGGTATGGTATTACTTGGTAAAAAAAATACCACATATACAACTCTAGCTGATATGCAGTTTATGACTCAAGCAGTAGCTAATGGCGCTACAGATAAGCTTATAATTGCTGATTTACCATTTATGAGTTATCGTCAATCATTAGAAACAACTATGCAAGCTGTAACAACGTTGATACAGTCAGGAGCTCATGCTATCAAACTTGAGGGTACAGCAGGAAACTCAGATAGTATAAAGCATATTGTTGATTCAGGTGTTCCAGTAATGGGACATATTGGTATGACACCACAGTTTGTAAATAGCTTTAGCGGATTTAAAGTCCAAGGTAAAACTGAAGCTGCTGCTAAACACTTACTTGAAGAAGCTAAACTTCTCGAACAAGCAGGATGTTTTGCATTAGTACTAGAATGTATACCTGCAAAAATTGCCAAACAAATTACACAATTACTAGAAATCCCGACTATAGGTATCGGTGCTGGTGTAGATACCGATGGTCAGATTTTGGTACTCCAAGATATGCTAGGTATGAATACTGGCTTTCAACCAAAGTTTGTTAAGAAATATGTAGATGCCTCAAAGTTATTTTCTGATGCTATAAATACATATGTTAAAGAAACAAAAGACAACATCTTCCCTACTAAGGAGCATAGTTATGATTATTGCTAATAATATCCAACAATTTCGTTCAATAAGAAATAACCTTATCAAACAACAAAAAATAGGTTTTGTACCTACAATGGGAGCTTTACATAATGGTCATGTTAGCTTAATCAACAAAGCTAAAGCAGAAAATGATGTAGTTATTGTAAGTATATTTGTAAATCCAACACAGTTTAATAATCAATATGATTACCAAACATACCCTAATCAGTTACAGCAAGATACACAAATATTAAAGTCACTAGATGTTGATGTATTATTTAACCCAAGTGAAAAAGATATCTACCCAGATGGTAACCTGCTGAAAATAGAACCTGAGCTTGCAATAGCTAATATTTTTGAAGGTAAAGCTAGACCTAGACACTTTAGTGGGATGTTGACTGTTGTGTTAAAACTCCTGCAAATAACTAAGTCTGATAATTTATATTTAGGTGAAAAAGACTACCAACAACTTATACTAATTAAGCAGCTTATAAAAGATTTTTTTATTGATATTAAGGTTATTAATTGTCCTACACAAAGAGAACCATCTGGCTTACCACTTAGCTCTAGAAATAAAAATCTCTCAGCAACAGATAGAGAAATTGCTAAAGCAGTTTATAAAATCCTCAAACAAGATGATTTCTCAAACTTAGAAAATCTTATCGACAAAATTAAAGCTACTGGCGCAAAACTTGAGTATATCGATGAGTTAGATAAGAGAATATTTTTAGCATTTTATATTGGCAAAGTACGTTTAATTGATAATTTCTTAAAGGAGATCGGACCATCATGTTAATTTCAGTTTTAAAATCAAAAATCTCATACGCTACTATGAGTGGCAAAGATTTATTTTATGTTGGCAGTATAACTATTGATAGTGAGATAATGAAACAAGCAAATATTATTGAAAATGAAAAAGTCCAAGTAATAAACTTAAACAATGGCGAGCGTCTTGAAATCTATGTAATAAAAGGTCAAGTTAATAGTAAAACTATAGTATTAAATGGCCCAGCTGCGAGAAAGTGTGAAATAGGTGATCAAATTTTTATAATCACTTATGCACAGATTGATCCTACTAAAGAAAGTATAAAACCTAAACTTGTTGATCTAAAAACTGGAGAATAACAAATGATAGTATGTATAGATATTGGTAATACGCATATATTTGGTGGAATCTTTATAGGAGATCAAATCAAATATAATTTTAGGTATCCATCAACTACACCTTGTACTTCTGATACTTTGGGTATATTTTTACTTTCATTCTTCGAGAGAAAAAAACTTGATGTAGAAGTTATCGAAGCAGTTGTGCTTTCATCAGTGGTTCCACACTTAGAGTATTCAGTTAACTCAGCGTGTAAAAAATATTTAGGTATCACTCCACTTGAGCTTAAACCTGGGATAAAAACAGGATTAAAGCTTGATATCAAAAACCCTCTAGATTTAGGTGCAGATCGTGTTGCAAACTCGATTGCGGCTATTTCTCATTTTCCATCGAGAAATATTATTATTGTCGACTTTGGCACGGCAACAACTATTTGTGCTATTTCAGAAAACAAAGCCTATATCGGTGGTGTTATCTTACCAGGGATTAATCTTTCAATGGAAAGCTTATCACAAAAAACTGCAAAACTATCTAATGTGACTATCTCTCGCCCTAGTTCTGCTCTAGGTAAGACAACTATCACACAAATCCAGTCAGGGCTAATATACGGTCAGCTAGGTGCTGTTAAAGAAATTATTAGTAGAATTTCTCAAGAAAGTTTTGCAGACAAAACACCAATATTAATAGCAACAGGAGGATATGCTCATTTGTTTGAAAAAGAGCAATACTTTGACATTATTATCACCGATTTATTATTACATGGTCTAAGAATAATTTGGGAGATGAATAAATAATGTATCCAAATATCCAATGGAATACCCGATTAATTACATTAACAAGTGATAATCAACCCTTTGGTTATATTGCGTTATTTGCTAATAAGGGTAGTTGGCCATCTATAGGAGGTGTCAGAATTCTTGAACAAGATTTTGATAACAAAGGTTTTAATTTAGCTTTATCACTAATCACTAGCGCATACTATGCAACAAAAAGCTCATAGTATTGGGTTTGATATGTCTGGAGCTAAAGCGGTAATCTATGTCTCAAAAAATAAAGATAGAAAACAACTTCTAAAAGATTTTGCCTTAGCTATTAATAATATTGATGGTGAGTATGTAACAGCGGTAGATATAGGTAGTAGCTGTCAAGATATGAGTCTAATTGCTAAATATTCTAATTTGTCACCTGTCTCATCAAGGCTCTAACGATAGAGATTATAATGCTTCGTACTATACAGCTCTTGGTGTATTTCAAGCAATCAAATGCTGTTATAAATACAAATTTAGTTCATTAGCTGATAGTTGTATTAGTATTCAAGGACTTGGTAAAGTAGGACTAAATCTAATTAAACTAATCAAACAACAATTACCTAATGTAACTATTAATGCTACAGATATAGCTATTGATAGATGCCAATTAGCGCAAAATACTTGGCTAAATGTTAATGTTGTCGCCGCTGATGAGATATATCAAATTCCTAGTGACATCTTTATAGCAGCAGCTACATCAAATATCATCACTGAATATCAAGCAAAACTTATAAACACTAAAATATTTGTTAGTGCTGCGAATAACCCTTTTAAGAACAGCCAAACACAGAAAATACTTAACGATAATAATACGCTAGTTTTACCTGATTATATCGTTAATACAGGAGGACTAGTAAGCTGTGTATATCAATATAAGCTGATATTTCAACAACAGTGTCTTGAAAAAATATATCAAATAGGTCTAAATGCTGAGAGGTATATTAACAATTATCAAGCTCAACACAATCATTAACTAAATCAGCTATATTTGAATATCTATAAATTGATTTTTGGATTATCGCATTTAGATTATGATACTGACTAATAATTGTTAACCTATATTTAGCTCGTGTAATAGCTGTATACAATAGCTGTTTACTTAGAGCCTCATTATCTTGTGCCGGAAGTATTATCACAACCTCATCAAACTCTGAGCCTTGAGTTTTATGGATTGTCATAGTATAAATACTCTCATATTTAGGTAGCATATTAAGACTAAAAGCTTTATCTTGTTTACCATCAAAATATGCGCGAAGCTTACCAGTAGCATCTGGCCAGATAATCCCAACATCACCATTAAACAAACCAAGCGAATAGCTATTTTGAGTTATCATAATCGGTTTGCCTTTGTAATTAGAGTCTATTGTTTTACCAATTAGCTTTTCTATCTTTTGATTTAGCTTATCAGTGCCGATTTCTAAGTTTTTATTTGCTACAAGTATTCTAAACTTACATAGTTCAACTAAAGCTTGTTTATAGTCATGACATTTTTCTAATTGTTTATACTCACCTGCATATACTTTTAGGCAACTGACTAAGCTTTTTAGATCATAAAAGTTTATGCTATCATTCTGATATTTTTGTCGATCTATATAACCAGCTAATACATCATTAGCAAGGTTATTTATATATTGTTGTGAACGATAATTTTTGAGCAGTTGTGTTGTATAAGCTGTAATAGTTGTATCACTAGCAACTGTAAAATTAGCTAGAAGACTACCTGCTTCTACCGAAGGTAACTGATTAGCATCACCAATTAAAACCAATTTAGTATTCTCGGCAACAGCACGTATTAATTTGATAAAAATATTAATATCAAGCATCGAAGCTTCATCAACAATAATTACATCATAAGGAGCTCTTGACTTTTGATTATATCTAATATAGGTTGAATTTGGTCGTAAGCCTAAAAAACGGTGAATAGTCTGCCCTTCTAGCTTATATAAAACATCAATAATATCGTCAATATCCAAATCTTTGGCATTAATATTTTTAATAGTTGATCTTAAAGATTCTGTTATACGCAGTGCTGCCTTACCTGTAGGAGCTAGAAGTGCTATTCTCTGCTGATTTTGATTAAGCATTTGTGTAGCTAGCAAAAGTTTGGCAACTGTAGTTGTTTTACCAGTACCTGGTCCCCCAGAAATAATACTAAAATCATAACTTAGACTTTTGATAACTGCTTGTTTTTGCCAGTCAATCTCATGATTATGTTCAAAGAGCTTAGCTACAAGTTGATTGATTTGATTAATATCTACGGTATTTACAGCTGTCTTTTGCCTAATAAACTTGGCTATTTCATTCTCATATATCCATAATCTCTTGATATATAAAGAGTTATATTTTTTAGCAAAATGAATAGGTAGTTTTGTATAATCCAAAGACTTTAGAATAGTTATAATTTCTTGGTAACTTGGTAGCTTAAAACCTGCTTTACTTTGATCTTTGTCACAAGCAAAAATAGTCTTGTCAGCCAAGTTGCTTATTTTTATACAACTGTGACCATGACTATAAGCTGACATAAGTTCGATTAGAAGATGAAATAGAATATCTCTAGCAGAACTATTTCTAGAACTAGTTTGTAAATTAATTAACTCTAGCACCTCTCTAGCAAAGAAAAAATCTACAGCTTTGATACTTGCTAGTTTCTTACTAGCTTCACGGAAGGTTTTATACATTTTCACCTCCATTAAACAAGTTAACTAAGATGTTAATAATCTCTAAGGGTGGTCTTGCTTTATAGACTCCAAAGCCATCTTTCATACCACGAAGATAAAAATAATACACTCCACCAAAATGCTTTTCATAACTATAATCTTGAATATTTTGTTGCAGATATTTATCTAGAGCAACACTATATATCAAGTATTGCAAGTCATATAAACTACTTTGATTTTTTTCTTGTATAGCTTGTTGATTATAGTCTTCTAGTTTATCACCAAGATAGTTTGACTTATAGTCAGCAACATAATATTTACCGTTATGCTCAAAAATTAAGTCTATAAAACCATGTAACATACCAAAGATTTTAGTATTTGATATATTGTTTAAATCAAAATTAATAGATTGTGTGGTCAAGTCTGATGGGATGGCCTGAACTGTTTTACGATATTTCTCTAGAACTTTAATAATATGCGTTTTATAAAGTTTCTCATTTGTCACTGGGAAGTAAAATTCTGCTTCTTTTAATGTTTTTGAATTTAGAATATCTTTTAGACAGAAACTAGTTTTTGTGTCATCCTCTATCTCTATATAATTAATTAGAGCTTCTAAACATTCTTCTAGCCATGCTTTTAAATCACTAAAATCTTCTGCAGCAACAACCTTATATCTAGCGATTTGCTCTTGTAAAAGAGTATCATCAATTTGTCCACTGCTAAAATCTGTATGTTCTAAAACATTATGCAAAATATTACCAATATCAGCTCCCTTTGAAGCTGTAAATCTAAATTCTAATTTTTTGTTTAAATCTTGAGTTTTATCATCCTCTGATTCATCATTTTCTTTCTCTAAAACTGCATTTTGAGTTTTTGATTTGGATATTTTTGAGAAAGATAACATCTCCCAATTATCATTTTCTAAACTGCTAATATCATTTGCTTTCAAAGTGTTATAATCAAGAGCTTCGACTTCGTACTGTGATTTTTTTAATCTAATATTTTGAGTATCTGCAACATTTATTAGTAAACTTTGATTAGCTGGATTAGATATAATTTTTTGTATTTTTTCTAGCCAACTATCATCTTTTTGATAGCCTAAAAATTGTGCTAATGGTGACTTTTCACTATTACGATATTTTGCCACTCCTATATAACATCGATGCTCAGCACGAGTAACTGCTACATAAAATAATCTCATTAGCTCTTCAATAGTTTCTTTTTCAATAGCCTTTTTTATAGCTTCATTATTACCAAGCTTATAAACGGTTTGCTTTAAATTGCTATCATAATATTTATCTATTTTAAACTTTGCAGGACTTACATAACTTGCAAATGGTACAAATACAACCGAATACTCAAGTCCTTTTGAGCCATGAATTGTAATTATCTTGATAAGATTATCATCGCTTTCTAATCTTAACTCAGCTTCACTACTAGCAGTATTTTTGAGTTGTTGACGATACCATTTAATTAGTTGATTTGGATGTTTATATTTATTCTCAGCTACTTTTATAAGCTCCGCTAGATGTAGAATGTTTGTAATAGTTCGTTCTTTAGAGTCACCTCTTTGAGTAAAGCTCTCATGTATAACTTGCATTATAAATGTCATAAAGCTATATTTATGCCATTTGCTGCGTAATTCTTTGGCTTTTTCTATTTGCTCATCCCAAGCTGATACATCATCTTCAGCAAGATATTTAAGCATTTTGTCTACAGTACCACCAAGTAAACTAGTTGATAGCGCCTTTTTAAAAAGAGATTTATTCTCAAGATTATTGATACCTTCCATAAGAGCTAATATCTCTTTAGCCTCTTGACTATGATAGACATTATCTCTTTGGCTTAGATAAACTAAACTAAGATTTTGCTTGCGTAATGCTTGCTGAATAGTTTTTGCTTGAGTGCCATTCTCTACAAGTATTGCAATATTATTTTCTGCTATCTTTTTAGAATTTAATAATCTAACAATCTCATTTGCTATCCATGCAGATAATTTTGTATCAATATCGTTTTTGTTATTACCTTCTTCTACTTGATAATAAAAATAATTTATCGGCTTAAGATTATCTTCAAAGTCTCGTGCTTTTTCATCAGCATTCGATGAGGCTTTGACAGTCTGATAATCAATCCCCTGACTAAAGATATCTTTACAAATAACACCTTCTTCTTGATAATCTTCGGTATAAAAAAGACGATTGTATGCTTTTATCATTTCTCTAGTAGATCGCCAGTTTGTATCCATACTCCATTGATTTTCTGTAGGGCAACTATTCTTAGCTTTTAAGTATGTAAAAATATCACCATTTCTAAAGCCATAAATAGCCTGTTTTGGATCACCTATCATAAGTAACAATAACCCATCTATTCCCCTTTGGTACGAAGGGGTGGCAGTCGCAGACTGACGGGATAGTTTATTGCTTTGTGGGTAAATAGTATCTAATATATCATATTGCTGGGCATCTGTATCTTGAAATTCGTCTATAAGAGCAACTGGATATTGAGTTTGTAGAGTTTTGACTAAATCAGGTGATTTTTTGACACTTTGGCAAAGCTTAGTGATTAAATCGTCAAAGTCTAAGACACCTTTTTGCTCTTTAGCTTTTGCAAAATCTTGGCGGATTCGTAGGCAGGCTTGTTGAATAAATCGAGCTGCTTCAAACTGTTTTTTATATTCTTCTAAATCTTTTATATCTGAATATTTATCTTTTAAAGCTTTAATTTCTTCAAAAGTTTCTATTAATTGTTCTTTTTGTGCATGGCGAGAATATCTTTTACTATTAATGAAGTCAGAAACATCTTTAGGCATCAAGCTTAATTTATTATCATTAGCCCAGATTTCTATAGTCTGCCATTCTTCAATTCTTTTTACCTTATCTTTATGCTTAATAACAAGGTTATCAAAAATAAAAGCCTTATTAATTTCTAAATTATCAAAAACCTGTTTTTTCTCTTTTATTAATTTGTCAACTTCCTGCTCAAAACTATCTACCAAAATCTCATAATTAGACCTAATAAAATTTAGCAAACTATTCCTACCCAAAAATTTCTCTGGTGTATGGAAACCGTAAGCTTTTAGATACTCAAAATTAGTCTGGTTTTTATTGATATTTTTTCTAAAAAAATCCTCAACTACCTTTTGTAAAATATTAGAAGTATCAACCTCCATAGATACATCCATCTCGATACCACTAGCAAAGGCTTGTTCACTTAGAACCTTTTTACAAAAACCATGAATTGTGAAAATAGCTGCCTCATCTATCTCAAGCAATGTTTTTTTTAGGTGCTTGTAATTTTCATCACCTTTTTGAATTAGTGTTTCTTGACCTGCTATCGAAACTTTAACTTGCTTATCTTTAGATACATCATCTAATACACCTCTAATCTTACCTTCAACCCTACCGATAATCTCTTGTGTAGCATCTTTGGTAAATGTCATTATAAGAATTTGGCTTGGTAACAACTGCTTTTCTAGTAGTAAGCGAATATATATATCTGTGATATTATAAGTCTTACCCGTCCCAGCACTTGCTTCTATTATGTGGCGACCTTGTAAAGGTATTGTTTTTGCATCTAGGTTTTTCATTATTATTTTTTTTAATCCTATTAAAATAGTTAAATCTATATATTAGTTATCTGTTCTTATCCTAAAAATCCTACTAACAAATATAAAAAATAATGCTATTGCTGTACCACTAAAAGTTTCTATCAAACGCAAACCAGTATTTAAAAATGGTGAATAACTAGGTTGATATAACCCTAATGCTACAATCACCCCAGCATTAGCACTACTCATTTTGATAGCATTCTCAAGGTGCAGACTAGCAGTGAGTAAAACACTAATAGCTACAGCTAAAATCATAACATAATAGTCCTAAAATACATGTAAAAATAAATGCTGTAACACCACCAATCACAGAGCCTACTAATATTTGAAAAGCAGCCAAATACGAGTCTCTAATACTTAGTTGTAAGATTGTTGAAACTGTAATCAAACACCAAAATCCTCCAATAATTGATTGACTACGATGCAACAAGCTTGACATATAAAAACCTAATAAAAAACATATACAACCAGCTATTGCTATTTCAAAGCTTATATAAATGTTTTGTATAGTTGTGGCGTAGTAGAATGTTTATTGTTGATTTTCATTAATAACCTCAAAAAACTCTCTGTAAAACTCTTCACCTTCAAAATCTTCTATAGTTGGAAACTCATTATAGAAAAGCTTGAAATAACTATCATCTTCTAGAGCATTAAAATTATGCTCTGAAGACTTTATTACATTTCGCCAAGCTAGTTGTTTTTTCTTATCAGTATTATTTTTAGGATTATAAATAGCTTCAACCAAAGATAAATATACTAGTTTAGGTTTAGTTACTATCTGCTCAGCTTGATTTATATAATGCTCTAGCATTTCTTTAGCTGTTGTATAGCCGATATTTTCTAATCTAAATTCTTTTATTTGGTCTTTTTCTAGCCCATAATAAACTGCAAAAATATCTCTTTGCTCAATATATGCTACTAATAGCGCTGTTAAATATAGTTCAAATTTCTTTCTTATACTTAAACTTGATGGTGTAGATAACAGGATTTGATTATCATTAATATAACAATTAGCTTCTAACTCATAACCTAATATTTCTTTATGAAAATATTTACTCTCATAACTAGCTAAATCGATAGTACCTAGTAGCTTTTGGATATTCTCAACTTCTAAGTCAATCTCAGTATCAGTAAGTACAGATTCTGGAAACTTACCACTTAGTTTAGCTGTTTTTATTGTTAGATTTTTATCTTTATTAGCACTTAAGACATCAAATAGTTCTTGTTTTAAACTATATTTTACTAGACCATCAACATCAAATGGCTCACTGTCTTCTAACTCTTCAAAGTTATCTTCTAAATACAGCTCTAAACCATAATTTGCATAAGCTTTAAGTGGATTATCAAATATTTTTGCTAATTTTGATATAGTAAGATTTTGTAGTAATTTACTATAACTACCATCATTTATGGATTCCATGGTCAAGCCTGACGGAAGGATACTAGTACCTATTCGCCTTTGGTACACAGGTTTAGTAATCGTAGACTGACGGGGTAGTTTTTTGTCATCATAAAAAGCTATAGACCGTGCTTGTAATAGCTTCAACCAAGCCTCATCATAACTTCTATATTCATTTGAATAACACTTGGGGCTAAAAGCATGTATTGGGTATTCCTTTATATCACTTGTTATATTTTTTATTTCAGATTTAGGCTTTTTCTTATCTTTAGCTTCATCATCTAGTGTATACAAATCATAATTTGATTGTAAGTAGCTAATCAACTCTTTAAGTATCAAGCTTGGCTGTTGCTCTGTATTTGTTTTAACACTCCTACCAATATAACTTATATACAAATAATCCCTCGCTGACAAAATTGACTCTAAGAATAAATATCTATCATCATCACGCTTAGTTCTATCACCTGTTTTTCTACCAAGTCTTGCCATTAGATCAAAACTAATAGCTGATTCTTGGCGTGGGAATTTACTATTATTCAGTCCTAGCATAGCTATAATCCTAAACGGTACGCTGCGCATTGGTGTCATTGAGCAAAAAGTAACTTTTCCATTTAAGAAATGGTTATTTATAATTGGTTCTGATAATTGAGAAATTAAATAATATCTAATTGTATATAAATCAATCTCTTTATCAGCTAATATATTCTTAGCTGTTGTCACTGTCTTTGCGATAATATCTTTTATTTTCTTAGCGATATATTGCTCTTCTTGGAAGATATCAAAAACATTATCAAACATTTCTAAAAGATAATCTTGCCATGCTGCAAGACTTCTTGTTTGAAGTAACTCTTGAGAGTACTCTTCTAAAAGCTCTAGTAACTCATATAATCCACTAAGCTCGGTAATCTCACTTCCCTCAATAACTGGTACAGTCATTAATTTATCATCAATAATACAGCTACTATCATTATAGCTAAAACCAAAAATCAGCCTTTTTAATCCCCAACTCCATGAAAATGTTTGGTCATTATTACTATGGTGAATACATGCCTGCTTCAACCAATAACGAATAGTTTCTAGCTGCTCATCAAAGATTTTAAACTTCTGTTGGATTGCTGGCACAGATAAATAATCTAGTATTTTATTAACTTCAAAATTACTCTCTGGTAACTGTAAAAGCTCAATAAAACTAGCTACTAAAGGTTCTGAATCGAGAAGTGTCCTATCTGCTATTGAACAAGGCAGCTTTTTATCTGTTGGATATCTTGAGAAAACACTATCAATATATGGTGAATAATCTCCAATATTTGGACACATTACCAAAATGTCACGAGGCTTAATACTTGGATCGGCTTTTATCATATCCAAAAGCTTATCATGCAAAACTTGTACTTCTCTAAGTTGGCTATGACAAGAGTTAATACTTATAGTTAAATCTTTTTGTTTAGCGTGATTTTGGCAATCTAGCTCAAGTAAATTTCTTTGTAAGCTAACTAACTGACTTTGATTATTATTCTCAAGTTTTGTAAAATCTAATTCACTTGTATTAAACTGTTCAAAAACTTCTAGTTCTTGTTTACCTTCATTTAAAAGTAGTTCTCTAAAAAATTCTTTCCCTTGCTGACCAAGATTTGCTAAAAGTGGCTGAATTTCGTAATCATCATTATCTAGCCATACTGAGATTTTATCTTTGTGTAAGTCATACCAATACTCACTGCATGGATTAATATACAAAATATGTAAATTAATATACTTAGCTAATTCAAATATAAATTTAAGGTTTTTTGGTGATATTGTATTAACCCCGAAGATATAAATATCATTTGATATATTTAACTTTTGTAGGTTTTGTTTACTAAGCTTTTGTGTTGCTTGCGTTTTCAATTTGTAAGGTGTATCAGGCACTTGTGCAACTAGATTTTGCCACAGCTGCATCTGCCAATCCTCATCATCTTCAGGGTTAGATAAGTTTATGAATTTATTTTGCTCCCAAGCTTCTAACCAGTCTGTACGGTACAATAGATATTTTGAAAAAACCTCGGCTATTTTAACTGCTAATTGATATTTTTTAAGGTCACTATCTTGATAGTATTCTCTAAGTTTAAGGCTATCTATATTATCTAAGCTTTTAAAGACTCGCCAAACAAGAATATCCTTTGTGTAAGCTTTTTTATATTCTTGTTTGCCAGTTATTTCATAACAAATATCTAGAATATAACCATTAATCATGTCATATTTAAGATTCATTGCAATATTGCGATTTTCTGCTAGTTGCATACTTAGCCAATGTTGCATACCACGGCTACCAATAATTAACTGTGTCGGTGTGAAAATATCTTTCTGTTTAACATCTAAAAGCTTAGATAAAACCTGTACAAGATACTCTAATTTGTTTGAAGGATAAGTATATAATGCCATGTTTTGTCAATCACAATAGTTATATAAGCTATTTTAGCAAATCAACACTACAAAGATTAATATTTATCTTAAAAATAAATTTTTAGGTTTGAAATTATAGTTGAATAAGCTAAAAGAGTCAGCATGGGCTTTTTCCCAAGCTCTAGCAAAACTTGCTGGAATGTTACTATCAACTAAACAATTTTCTTGAATAAAATCATACAAATCTGCGTATGATTAAATTTCATTAACAGATATACGCTTTTTAAGATTTTCGGTCCAACATCATCAGCTGAAGTAAGCCACATAGCTCTAATAATTTCTAATAAAATTGAATTGTAGCTTTATGAAAGTTATAAACTCGATACATTTTGTCTTCGACTACTAAAGCTTTTTCAAAGCGTGGATTTTGTGTTGCCACACCAACCGGACAAGTGTTGTTATTACATTGTCGTGACTGAATATACATCCAATAGCAAGCATCATTGCTCTAGCTGAATTACAAGTATCTGCTCCCATAGCAAATAACCTAACCATATCAAAACTTGTAGCTACTTTACTACTTGTGATTATACGAATCTCATTGCGTAAGCGACAACCCAATTAAAGCATTATGCACAAAGATTAAGCTATCTTCTAAAGACATGCCGATATGGTGAGAAAACTTAAATGGTGCTGCTCCAGTTCCCCCAGCAGCTCCATCTATCGTTATAAAATCAGGTTTTATTTCTGTCTCAAGCATTGCTTTACAGATGGACAAAAACTCGACATGACTACCAATACATAGCTTAAAGCCAATTGGTTTTCCATTAGAAAGATCTTTTAGCCGTTTAATGAAATGGTAAAATTCTAATAGCGTCGAAAAAGCACTATGAGTAGGCAGTGATAGTATATCTTTATCCATTCCAACACCTCTAATTTCGGCAATTTCTGGAGTTATCTTAGCTGCTGGTAAAATCCCACCATTAGATGGTTTAGCTCCTTGAGATAACTTAATTTCTATCATCTTAACACTATCTAAATTTGCTTTTTCAGCAAATTTCTCCGCTAAGAACATATCTTTAGTTCGACAACCAAAATAGCCTGTACACCAATTGAAATACAAGATCGTCACCTTGTAAATTATACTTAGTCAAGTCACCCTTAACCCGTACATTTATAAAAACCACCAAGATTAGCACCTTTATTCAAATCCATAATAGCATTGCAGATAATGCACCAAAACTCATTGCTGATATGTTCAGATGCGATGCCATATAAGGTTGTTTACAATCAGAACCACCAAATTTAACTCGTGTCTCAATCTCATTAAGTTACTTAGGCATGAGCGAATGTGTTACCCATTCATAATCAACTCTACCAATATCTTTCTCAGTAACAAATGCAACAATATTATTAATACCCTTAGCACGACGATAAATTGTTGAACGCAACTCCCTCTACCAAAAGGTTTTTCATCTAAACCATTATATCCTCCTAGTGTATTTTGTAACCCTTGGCTCAAAGCATTTAAAGTTATAGGCTGTTTACCATCTATACTAAATATATAACCATCACCTTTGTAAAACTTTTCTTTCAATTCCATTAGAATTTTATTAAGCTTGGTTACTTAATGGCTGTACAAAATCAGAGTCTTTTCTCTTATCATGTTGTGAGCCTTTCATTTTAACAGCCGGTATGACTAAATATTTACCATGTTCATCATCTCTAATTTCTTTCCACTCAAGATTTAATACGATACTTTGCCTAAAGGCTAAAAAAGTAACATTTGTAAAGCTCTTTTTGTAATAATATCTCCAGGGTAACTGTCAAAATCATTAAGCATTTGACTAAACCATGCCTTTTGTTTTAAAGGGCCTATATAAGTGTAATTACCCCTCTTTCTCTAGATAATACTCCACTAATATCTAGCTATATTATGCTCAAAAAATCCTCTAGCTACCGCATACTGATAAATATTAGAAAATAAATCTTTCTTTTTTCTTTGAGCTTATGGAACATTTCCAAATTTCTCAATAAATTTTGCAATCTTATATGTTTTGATAGTATCAATATATCTACTACCAAATACTGGCTTCGTATCTTTATTTAATATTCTTAACTTTCTTTTCTTACTATCATATCCAATATCTAACTTATCTATAGCTTTTATTGCTATATTCATAAACAGACGCTCATCTTTAGTTTTAGTAAGCTCTCTATGTATTCTAGGGTCTTCATTATTAGCTAGTAAACTATTATATTTAAAAGCTTTCTCTCTAGCTTATTTTAGAGATATATCGGGTTTTAGAGATATATCGGGATAAACCCCTAATCCATGGTATAGCGTCTTTTATTCAATTTATACTGATATACCCATGATTTAGTATTTGAAGGTGTTACTTTAAAATAGAGCCTATTACCATCTCCCTGACTTGGACCATCTTTAAAAGTAAGCTTGTTGATTTTTATATCTGTTAACTTTCCAGCCATAATCTAAAAAGACTTATGATTGTTATTAACAGTATATCTCAATATGTACTTTTTTGTAGGTTTAGATGATATTTTATGATACGAGATAGCACAATAAACCTTTTGAAAGTATCGTTTTTATTAGGCTTGTAATACGTGATGATATTTATTGAAACCATAAGATGGTGCCCGGGGCCGGACTCGAACCGGCACGGAGGTTAAGCTCCGAGGGATTTTAAGTCCCTTGTGTCTACCAATTTCACCACCCAGGCTAGTCTGGAGGCTGAGGCCGGACTCGAACCGGCGTCCAAGGCTTTGCAGGCCTCTGCATAACCACTTTGCTACCCAGCCACACATGAAAGAGTATGGAGCGGGAAACGAGGCTCGAACTCGCGACCCCAACCTTGGCAAGGTTGTGC
>NZ_QAPC01000007.1:0-15924 GCF_003069505.1 Francisella-like endosymbiont
GCCCTCTGTAATACCCATTGTAGCACGTGTGTAGCCCTGGTCGTAAGGGCCATGAGTATGAAGAAGGATTATCTGTTTCAATCAAAATCCTATCCAAAGGTATTACTCTAGTTATCTCTCTGATATGCTCACTAAAAAAATCTCACCACCAATAGAAAAGTAACCTCCTAATGCCAAGTAATTATCCACTATCTCAAGATCTCCGGCATACCAGTGAACAATAAATCTTTTGCACTTACTATTTTTCTAGAAATTTTAAAACTTCCATCTCTGCTCCACTGGTATGTAGGTTTAATAACTTTCCATTTATTGAATCATGTTAAATGATATATTCAAAAACTTTCACCTGATCAATGTAAGATGCCGCATATTTTTAAAAATCGTTTATCTAAGCCTATCTCTCCTATATATTTGCTTTCAGTTAAATGATTTATCTAGAGATATTAGATTGCTAGAATATCTATCTGCTCTCCAAGGACAAATTCCAAAAGAAGGAATAACAAAATTATACTCATGACTTAAAGTTTTTATCTTAGTTATAAGAAGGAAAACACATAGCAACAAACAAAAGTTTTATATTGTGAATTTCACACTCAGTAGCAACTTTATTTAAATTTTCTAATGAATATTTATCTGTGTGTACGTGCGCGCATCTAGTAGCATTTATACATTATACTTCTTCCAATGAATATAGTCGTATATTGCCACAATTAGATATATTAATAAGTAGTGATGCAGCAAAAGGCAAATCTTTGTACATATACAAAAGGACATAAGTAAAGTCCACTACCATCCAAATCATCCTGTCATCTATTATTTTCCTACTTGCCAAAAACACACATACAAGCGATGCCAACACTTGTAAAGCCCCATTATATGGAGTTGTTGAATCTGTGTATATTAAATAAGCAATTGTGACACAAATAACCCTAATAGCTCTATGCTCCCTAAAACCTTTAACTAACCAGTTATACTAAGTTTTTATGACCAAAATTAAGCTACCAACTATACCAGACATATGCAAAACTAAATAGCAAAACTATTTGCAATATCGCATCTGCGTACAGCTCACTCACACAGAATAATCCAGCACTCATAATCAAGCCGACTATTCCAACAGGCCAGCCAACAACATAAAGCCCAACTAGTAAAAATGTACACAAAAGATCGATAATCATAGTGCAAAAATCAAAAATATAACCCATCTTATTTTCAATGAATAGAAATATTATGGTAGTTAATAAATAGCTTTAAATTTAATGTACTAAAACTATAAATTCTCTAAACATCATAAACAACGTGTTATAAACTTGTTTTACAGCAAATAAATAATTGACTATATTTTAAAGCGTGTATAATATCATTTTATGTTATTACCACATATAAATAAGGATAAATTTGTGAAATTAAAAAAAGTATTAATTGCGGTATTATTAGGAACTTCAGCCTTATCTTTAAGCAGTTGTTGGCTACTTGTTGGTACAGCTGTTGGTGGTGGAACTGCCGCGTACATCTCTGGCGAGTATTCAATGAATATGAGTGGTGGCTTAAAAGATATTTATAATGCTACTTTAAAAGCTATTCAAAGTAATGATGATTTTATAATCACTAAAAAATCTATTACTTCTATGGATGCAGTTATTGATGGTAGTACCAAAGTAGACTCAACGAGTTTTTATGTTAAAATAGAAAAGCTTACTGACAACGCTTCAAAAGTTACAATTAAGTTTGGTACTTTTGGCGATCAAACAATGTCTGCAACATTAATGGATCAAATCCAAGCAATTGCGCACAAAACTTCTTAAAATGTACAAAAGACTCTATTTAATCACAATATCGATAATTATTGCTATCTCTCTTAATAGTTGTGCTGTTGCCGCCATTTTAATAGGGGCTACTGTAGTTGCAGGAGGTACTGTATATTACATAAATGGTAATTATGTAATTGAAGTTCCTAGAGATATTAGAAGTGTATATAATGCTACAATCAAAACTATCCAGATGGATAGTCAAAATAAACTAATAAGCCAAGCCTAGAATACTAAAACTGCTGCAATTAAAGCTTTATAAAGAGGTGAAAGTATTAGTATAGATTTAAGTAATGTTGATAGTCGTTCTACAGAGATAAAAATTCGTATATGTGTGCTTGGTGATGAGAAAAAATCTGCCAATTTAGCAAACGCAATAACAAAAAATATCACCTAAGCAATATTTATCGCAATTTGGTTAACTTTTTATTTTTAAAAACTTTCAAAAATGTATAATTTATCCTACTTTGCAAACTACCTTTATATCTAATAATGAGTAATAAGGTATTAGATACATATTATAAAAACAATCGACATATTTGGGTGTTGGTACTGTCCGGTGCTGTATTAGGTACAATGATAGGCCTTTTAGCTACAGCATTTCAGTTACTTTTAGATTCTATTTTTAGAATTAAGCAAATTCTTTTTTCTTTCAGCGGCAGTAACATTTTTATCGAAATCGCTATGTCAATATCATTAACTATTATCATGGTGTTAGTTTCAATTTTTATCGTCAGAAAATTTGCAAAAGAAGCCGGTGGTAGTGGTATCCATGAAGTTGAAGGTGCTTTAAAAGGATGTCGAAAACTACGTAAAAGAGTTATGCCTGTAAAGTTTACAAGTGGACTTTTCTCATTAGGATCAGGCTTAAGCTTAGGTAAAGAAGGTCCATCGATCCATATGGCAGCTGCCTTAGCACAATTTTTTGTTCATAGATTCAAACTTACTACAAAATATGCAAATGCAGTTATCTCTGCAGGAGCTGGTGCTGGACTAGCTGCTGCTTTTAACACTCCACTATCTGGGATTATCTTTGTAATTGAAGAGATGAATAGGAAGTTCAGATTTAGTGTCTCGACAATAAAATGTGTCATAGTGGCATGTATCATGAGTACTGTTATCTCTAGAGCTGTTATGGACAATCCACCTGCAATACGTGTAGAGACTTTCAGCTCAGTACCACAAAATACTCTTTGGCTTTTTATGGTTTTAGGGATTATATTTGGTTATTTTGGACTATTATTCAATAAATCATTAATTAAAGTCGCAAACTTTTTCTCAGAAGGTCCAAGAAAAAGGTATTGGACTTTAGTTATAATTGTTTGCATAATTTTTGGTATTGGTGTCGTCCTATCACCAAATGCTGTTGGTGGTGGTTATATTGTTATAGCAAATACTCTTGATTATAACTTATCAATCAATATGCTTTTAGTGCTTTTTGCTCTTCGTTTTGCTGGCGTTATTTTCTCATATAGTACTGGCGTTACTGGCGGGATATTCGCACCAATGATTGCTCTTGGTACTGTTTTTGGTCTAGCTTATGGTTTATCAGCAGCTCAACTATTTCCTCAATATAATATTGATGCTGGTGTTTTTGCAGTAGCCGGAATGAGTGCACTATTTACAGCAACTGTCGGTGCACCATTAACAGGTATTGTCCTAGTTATGGAAATGACTTGGAATTTTCATCTGCTGTTGCCATTAATGATAACTTGCTTTAGTGCATCTATGCTGACATATATTCATCATCAAAAACCAATATATGATACTCTATTAAGACGAACTATTTCTAATGAAAGAAAGCAACAAGCGAAGGTAAAAAATGAGAGAAATCAAAAACCAGCTCCAGATACTTCAGGACAAGCTATATCAAAAGAAGAAATATAATCATGCAATTTTTCCAATGCATTGGGACCTCTAGAAACACAAGCCCCTAAAAACTCAGTCAATACAACATCTGAAGCTATTGGTTTTTTTAGTGAACAGGTTTATGAAATAACTAATAGTAATGAACTAAACACTGGCTTAGAATATTTAATAAAAACCTTATTAAACTTGATGATATAAATAAAAAAATAATTTATCTAATCACCAAAAAGATAAACTTAGTAAAATACCTAAAGATGAATATGTTTCATACAGTAAGTTGCTATCACAAGCTCAGAATATCTGGACATCTGGACAGAAGCTTGCAAAAATAATGACTTTGAGAAGTTTGCACCATTATTTAGATAAGATTATTTAATACCAGAAGAAGTATATCAAGCGAATTGGCTATAACGAGTATCCGTATAATGTAGTACTTGATGATTATGAATAAGGACTGTGGCTAAATTAGAACCTTTCTTATAATTCTTTAAAAGAAAAAATACCCAGCAAGTTGATACTAGCTGTATTGATAAAACATACAATATCAATAAACAAAAGTAGTATTCTCATAAAATAGCCAAATAACTAGGGTTTAACTTTAATAGCGGTATTCTAAAAGAAAGTGCTCATCCTTTCCCTTAAATTTTAACAAATATGATGTTAAAATGACTACGCGCTATATCGAGAATCTTTTCACATCTTCTTTGTTTGGTAGCATTTATGAAACAGGTCATGCCATGTATGAACAAAATATAGGTGATAATATTTATGATACTATTCTAGGTACAGGTGTTAGTTTAGGAATACACGAATCACAATCTAGATTTTATGAAAACGTAGTTGGCAAAAATAAAGCTTTTTGGGATAGCCATTATAGTGAGCTACAAAACTTATTTGCAGAAAATTTAGCTGATACCAGTAATGAAAAGAATTTGATGTTAATAATGCTATATTGATTCAATCAGGTGCTGATACTTTAGAGCTAGGTATACCTTTTTCTGATCCTTTGGCAGATCGACCAACAATCCAAGAAGCTAATATCCGTGCTTTGGATAGCGGTATTACTCCAAATGATTGTTTTGAGATTCTAGCTAAATTAGACATAAACTATCCAGATATCCCAATAGGATTGCTCTTATATACAAATCTTGTTTATGTAAATGGTATCGAGAATTTTTATAAACAATGTCTAGATGCAGGGCAGGTATAGACTCAATACTTATAGCAGATGTGCCAGCTCATGAGTCAAAAGAGTTCCGTGATATTGCTAAGAAAGTTGTTATAGCATAAATATTCATAGCTCCACCAGACACTAGTGAAGCGACACTAAAACAAATTTCAGAACTTGGTAGTGGTTGTACTTATTTACTTTCAAGAGTTGGAGTAACTGGTACGGAAACCGCAGCAAATATGCCGGTCGAAAAAGTATTAGCAAAACTTAAAGAGGATGATGTTCCTAAATACTATGGTTTGGAATTTCAAAGCCAGAATAAGTCTAACAGGCAATAAAAGCTTGGAGCAACAGGAGCAATCTCAGACTCTGCTACTATTAAAATTATCCAAAACAATTTAGCTGATAAAAATTAAAACGCTCAGTGAACTTAAAAGTTTAGTCAAAGCAATGAAAGCAGCTACTATCATTTAAATTAACATAAGATTTATTAAAAACTATAGTAAACGGACTTAACTTAGATTTTTTTAACTTCGAATACTCCAGAATTTCATCAAGTACACTTTTATCAACTTCTAAATGTACTGGTACCTTATTCTTTTTCTGTCATATTTATAAGTGACATATTAATTCCTATTGAAGATTTTGTAAGTATATTTTATCAAACTAGCATAAATGTACAAAAAGTTGCTCCAGCTGATTAAAAAAATTTTCTAAGATGTTTTTTGAAATTTATAAATTTTTCTCCAACTAATATAACCATATATGGCATTTATAAGTGCGACTAACTTTGTAATAATAACTAGGATAATTGCTATGGTTATAAAAGAGTCAATAACTCTATCAATCCAGATTGAAATAGTTAAAACATCTATTGTCATACACAAAAGCCAATGCTCACGATATATAAGAACTGCTAAGATAAATGCAACTATTGATGTAACTTCTACAATCGCATAAGCTAATAAACCCACATTTTATCCAAAATACAGGTGCAATACAAAATATCCATAATGCTGACTGTATCGCTATAGCAAAAATAATTTTGGAAAACTGTATAGCGTAAGTTTTTTGATTTTTATCTGCTGCTCTTTGGTATTGTTGTGAGGTCTAATCCAGTTATACCAACCGTAGAACTGTATAGGGTACAAGAAAAATATTGCTAAAAGTAATTTGTCCATATACATGGTTTTGGTATGAAATAAGTGCATACATAAGCACACCGATTAATCTTAAAACATAATTAGAGTAGTTATTTTAAAAGTGTTATAGCTGTGCTACAACAATAATCTTCTAATAACAGATAATTTAACTAAAATCTTTGGGATAAATTCTTGAAAAAGAATTAAGCGACCTTAAGTATACAAGCAGATAATTTTTCTTAAGGGGAAATAATGGATATAAACAAATTTACAATAAAACTGCAAGAAGCTTTAGCTGAGGCTCAATCTTATGCTTTTCAACAAAAAGCTACCGAGTTTACTACAGCTCATTTACTAAAAGTATTATTAGAACAAAATGATAGTGTCGTTACATCTATATTAAGTGTTTGTGGTGTTAATATCCAAAGCTTTATAAAAGCTGTGAATGATTTAGTTGATAGTGTGGCAGTATTAGCAGGTAAAGGTAATCCTAAAATAGCTCCTTCTCGAGAACTAATTACAACTCTGTACAAAATGCAAGAATTTGCCAATAAAAATAACGATGAGTTTATCTCAAGTGAGATTTTCTTATTAGCCTCATTAGAGGATAAAAGTTTAACCGGACTGTATAGTAAATATAATATTACAAAAGACAAAATTACTAAAGCAATTGATGATTATCGCGGAGGAGAAAAAGTGAGTAGTCAAAATCAAGAAGATATGAAAGGTGCATTAGACAAATATACAGTAGATTTAACAGATCTTGCAAAAAAAGGAAAGATAGATCCAATTATTGGTAGGGATAGTGAGATTCGTAGAACTATACAAGTGCTACAAAGAAGAACGAAGAATAATCCTGTGCTAATTGGTGAACCAGGTGTTGGTAAAACTGCAATAGTAGAAGGACTTGCACAAAGAATTATAAACAATGAAGTACCAGAGGGCGTCAAAGGTAAAAAAGTACTATCTCTAGATATGGGAGCTTTATTAGCAGGCGCTAAGTTTAGAGGCGATTTTGAAGAAAGACTAAAATCTGTATTAAAAGAACTAGCAAAACAAGAAGGTAATGTAATTTTATTTATCGATGAATTACATACGATTGTTGGTGCTGGTAAATCTGAAGGTTCTATGGATGCTGGCAATATGCTTAAGCCTGCGCTAGCAAGAGGCGAGTTAAAGTGTGTTGGTGCAACAACTTTAGATGAATATCGTGAGTATGTTGAGAAAGATCCAGCACTAGAAAGAAGATTCCAAAAAGTGTTAGTTGATGAGCCAACGGTTGAAGATACTATCGCTATACTTAGAGGGCTAAAAGAAAGATATGAGCTACATCATGGTGTAAATATTACTGATTCTGCCATCGTAAGTGCTGCAACTCTATCACATAGATACATAACTGATAGACAACTACCAGATAAAGCTATTGACTTAGTTGATGAAGCTGCAAGTTTAATCCGTATGGAAATTGATTCTAAGCCAGAGAAAATGGAAAGCTTATATCGTAGAATTATCCAACTTAAAATGCAGCGTGAACAGCTAAAAAAAGAAAAAGATGAAGCTACTAAAAAGCGTTTAGAGATACTTGAGCAAGAAATAAAAGGACTAGACTCAGAGTATAAAGGCCTAGAAGAGCTTTGGCAAGCTGAGAAGCTTAAAATGCAAGGAGCTAGTAAACTTAAAGAACAACTTGAAAAAGCAAAATTTGAGCTTGAAAAATATCAAAGAGCCGGTGATTTAAGCAAAATGGCAGAATTACAGTACGGTAAAATACCAGAGATCGAGGCACAAATTAAACAAATAGAAGATACAGCGATTGTACCATCTGAAAATAAACTAGTAAGAACATCTGTTACAGAAAATGAAATTGCTGATGTAGTATCAAAAGCTACTGGTATACCTGTATATAAGATGATGGAGGGTGAAAAAGAGAAACTCCTTAATATGGAAAGTTTCTTACATAATAGAGTAATTGGTCAAGACCAAGCGATAAGAGCAGTATCTAATGCTGTAAGAAGATCTCGCTCTGGCTTATCAGATCCAAACAGACCTATAGGCTCATTTATGTTCTTAGGTCCAACAGGTGTTGGTAAGACAGAGCTAACAAAAGCTTTAGCTGAGTTTTTATTTGATGATCAAGATACAATGCTTAGAGTAGATATGTCTGAGTTTATAGAAAAACACTCCGTGGCTAGATTAATTGGTGCACCACCAGGATATGTTGGTTATGAACAAGGTGGCTATCTGACAGAGCATGTAAGAAGAAGACCTTACTCTGTAATCTTACTTGATGAAGTTGAAAAAGCTCATGCTGATGTATTTAACATCTTGCTACAAGTGCTTGATGATGGTCGCTTGACTGATGGTCAAGGCAGAACAGTAGACTTTAAAAATACTGTGATCGTAATGACTTCAAATCTTGGTTCACATAGAATCCAAGAAATGCAAGGTCAAGACTATGAAACAGTAAAATCTGCTGTAATGGAAATGGTACTTAGCCACTTTAGACCTGAGTTTGTAAATAGAGTTGATGATGCTATAGTCTTTGAATCACTAAATAAAGAGATAATAACTGAAATAGCTAAGATACAAATTAAGCGTTTAGAAAAACGCTTAGCCGATTTAGATATTGGCTTAGAAGTTACATCTAAAGCTATGGATAAACTAGCTGATGCTGGTTTTGACCCTATATTTGGAGCTAGACCACTTAAGCGTGCTATTCAAAATAACTTAGAAAATCCTTTAGCTCTGAAACTTCTAGATGGTGAGTTTAAAGCTGAAGATAAAATAGTTGTCAACATTGACGCTAACAACGATATTATATTCTCTAAACAACATGTGGAGCTACAAGCTATGCTTCAGCAGTAGAAAAATGCCTATATGGTTTGAGATACTCATAACTAATATCACAGGCTTCAATACTAGCTTTGAGCCATTACTAAAGTAGAAAAACCACGAAAACTCCTATTTCTAAGACCTTTTTAGTATTAATCAACTTTAGCAAAAGACTAAGTAGCTGTAGTTGATTTGGTGAGCTAAGCATATGGCTTAATTCATCACTCTTTGTTTTATCAAAAAGTTTTTGTGCTATAGCATCTAACTTAACTGAATTAGCATCGATATACTGATCAAGATTAGCACTAATTAAATAGTGATTCGATAGACATAAAAAAATACCTTATATATTTTTTTACTTTGTTAGATAACCAAAAAGCTAAATCAAAATTTGCTAGCTAGAATGCTGCTTAATTCTAGTTATAGAAAATGTCCAAAACCAAAAAATAAGTGCATAAACTCCCCACCATTCAACAATATTATGATTAACAGTTGTTTGATCCATAAATACTGACCATATTGAAAATGCGGTTGTTATTAAAATTGCTATTCTACGTAATATTAGTGGAGCTTTACTTAGCTTAGAGGAGTATCTATATTCAATAATCGTATACCACACTTGGCAAACACTCATTAATACAAAAAATACTGCAATAGCTTTTAGATGTAGATTCATAAGTGTATCTTGACCATCAATCACAGCAGTACCTATTATCAAACCAATACAACCAACTGATGCTAAAAATAGTATTACTTTACCTTGCTTGATTACCGCTTTGCTATAGTCACTTATTTGTACAAGCAGTTGCTGGATAAAGAAGAATATCACCGCCATCAGTGTTGCTGTTGGTATTAATACTGCCTTGAGCATATATTTCTCATATGAAGTAAATCCAGCATGAGTAATATCAGAGCAACCTGAAATAAAGGGATTACATAAAGTATTATGACTATCAGCTATAGATACAAGATATGTAATAAAAAATAAAATAGCTACTGATATCGTTGTTCCAGCAATAAGTTTTCTTGGATCAAGTTCAGCTTTAATTCTTTTAACCAAAAAGCTAGTAAAATATTAAGCTTATAGTATCACTTGTTAATAAATATTTCTAATTTTAGCTACTCAATTTAGTCGTAAAACTTGATTGCATAATTATCAAACTTATAAAGAGTTTATAAAAGTTATTCAAAACGAACAATATTTACCTTTTTTATATCTATGCTATAATTTGTAGGTTTCTTTAAAAAAAATAGTAAAAAACGAAAGGATTTAACAAAATGCCATTTGTAGTTACTGAAAGTTGTATCAAATGTAAATACGGCGACTGCGTAGAAGTATGTCCTGTGGATTGTTTTTATGAAGGACCAAATATGCTAGTAATTAACCCAGATGAATGTATTGATTGTGCTCTTTGTGAACCTGAGTGCCCTGTTAATGCGATTAAATCTAGTGATGATTTAAGCGGAAATGAAGAGCAAATGCTTGAACTTAACAGAGAGCTAGCAGGTATTTGGCCAAATATCGTAGAAAAGTGTGAACCTTGTGAAGATGCTGGTAACTGGGCGTCTGTTCCAGATAAGCTAAAATATTTAGAAAAATAGTTACTTTATTTCTTAGGCACTTTTGATATTCATAGTTTTTTATATTTATTTTTTAATTAACTTACTAAATAATTTAGTTATTACTCCTTGAATGATATTTTTAAATTCGAGGCTTGCTACTATTAATTAATAAATGAACCAAAAAATATGCCTCCGATAATACAATATAATGGTACAGTTTGGATTATCATAAAGAGTATTCTCCCTATTTATATTATTTTTCTTTTATTTTTAATTACTAGATCACATCACTACAGTGACTTTATATAAGATAATATTCTTTAAAAAAGCTAAAATATTTTCTATAAATTTAAATCAGAAAAAAATATTAAATATGCGCCTATTTATAAATTCTATATTTTTTATCCAATATTTTTAACGATATTTCTATTTACTTCACTCAAACTTTTTTTATGCACTTAATTAATTCTGCACTAGAGATTTTTGTTTCGTCGGTTGTATTCCAAGGTAGATTCTAACAGGACCGTCACTAGGTAACCTACTTAATCTAAAAGATAAGGTATCAGCAGTTTTTGAAGAAAATGATAACAAGTTACTAGAGGCACACAGTAATTCTAATTTAGATAAAAATTCTTCTTTTGGTAAAAAATTTCCAGTTTTAAATTTCTCTATTAAATAATTTTTAATTTCATCTTTGTTTGAAGGTTTGCCAAGTTTTGATTTTATATCAGCTCCTCTAGAAAGGATAATTTGCAAAATAGTTAGTTGAATATTATAAAAATTATTCATATCTTTAACTTGATAGTTCTTATGTAATCCGGACAGGTTTTTATCCTTTATTATTCTTTGGAAACCCTAAATATTACGATATATTATTCCTTCTATCTGTGTTGACAGAACCTTTTTATCAATGCTTAAATCCATACCAAAATAGCTAGAGAAAGCTTTATTCTTAAAAAGATCTGGCTGTGATGCCTTATAATAAGTGTTTTTAACTTGTTGAATACTATCATAAAATATATCAGATATTGATTTTTATCCAATACTCTATTTTTCATTGATTGTGATAATATGCTGATCAGCTATAGAAGACAAATACATTTTAAAGTCTGGTATACGGGTATAATAATCTACATAATTTTTATGAATAACGTTATGAGCTCCTCACCCTTAATATTCATAAGGAAATAGGATATTAATAGGTGAATTCTTTGCAAAACTTCTGAAAGCTGCACCGCCATCTATTTTTGCAATCTTAATATCTTTACCATACAGTGCAACATTACTTGAATGGAGACTATAATCTCCAAAAAATGCTACTGATGTACACATTTGGCTAAAGATATTTTCTTATCATTGTTTATATAAACTAACTTCCTCCAGAAAGTTACTATAAACATTTCTATTTATTATTTCTTTCCAATTATCTTTTTTTGCAGTTCCTAAATATCTAAAAAGCTCTTTTAAACTATTAAATGTTGCTAAGTTAGACCTAAAAAAGCACTTTGAGAATTAAATGTCGTTGTCTTTTTGTGATCACTCAGACTTGCTCTGCCCTGTATGAGCAAGCTCTTAGCTAAGAATATATTACTGCTACCAGGGCTCAATCTACAATTAGCAGCTAATAAGTTTAATCAAGCCTGTAAGGTCCTTTTTCATTAAAACACTTGCTATTTTTTTATAGGAAATTTATTTTTAGTTTTCATAGTCTTCCAATTAACAACTATATAATCATGATCTATTTTTGCAAAATAAGTTTCACGATTGAAATCAGCTTGACCGTAATTAAAAATATGAAAGTAGTCTTCCATGAGTAGATAAACAAAAACTAAAATAGATATTAAACCCTTGGTATCAAGTTTCTCTTTATCTGTCATTTTTCCATATTCTTTAAAACCATTTAAACCTCTTGAACAAATTCCTATTATTTTATTATTATCAATAACAAATCTTGATTCTGAAGTTCTTTCACCAATTAAATAACTCCATATTTGAGCATAAACAACCTCAGCTATACCATTATCTATATTCTTTTGATATCCTTTAGAAGAGGGTTCGAAAGGTTTCATAAAAAACCTGCTCTTAATACCATTATAAATTCTAATTTCATTAAAAGAAGTATTAGACGAATTAGGCAGTGGTATCCCTAATTCAAATTCCTCTATAGTAAAAAGACTATCTTTTAGATAATTATTAAATAATTTCTCAAATCTAGCTGCTCTCCATCTAGAATATACAATAATAGAATTAAACGTATTTTTAACATAAGTTCTAAGTGAACTAGTTGTATTGTTTCCCCTACTAATATTTTTGCTTCTTTATTAATAAGCTAAGCTTTTTATCAATTTGATTAGAATTATATAGACTAGTAGCAATAGTTTCTAACTGTTTTGATATCTACAAAAATGATGATATATAAAACTATCCAAAAACTCTCTAATTATCCTGAATATCCCGCTCTATACACCCACTTTGAAAGTATTTTTGCTCTTTCTATTCCTACTTTCCCATGATGATGAAGCAATTGCCAGCTAGATAATTTTGTCTTATTTTGATTTAATATATATGAATCAATAGCTTGTTAAATAACCTCAACATTAGGGTTTATAAACTCTACTAGTATTTGACATTTACCTTTTTGTTTGGTTTATAATTTATTACTACTTCACTAAGTGTGTTGCTATAGTTTATTTAGGGTCACTGGATGCATAGCATCACCGATAGAGAGTTGTATAGAAAAATAGCTCAAAAAGGTAACTGAATATTTCTTATTTGTAAAAGTTTGCAATAGTATTCATTTATACTAGATATCTTAAATACAAGCTCACTAATAATAGACCAATACCTAATAGATACATATAAATGGACTATGCATACCAAAAATGTTTGTCTCAGAGAGTGTGCTAAAATTTATGTAATAGCAATAGCATAGGGTACTTTGAACTTTGATGACTAATCTACTTACCTAATCGTGGAATAATCTATATATTTATCGAAATAATGAGCTAATTATATTATATATTGTTGTATTATTGCTCTTTAAGCTTTTTAATTAAAAAGTCTAATGCACTAAGATTTACTTTTTAACTAATTTCTTCTTTCCTATTAACTCTTATTCTTACATACACGAATATTATTATGCATAGTGCCAATAATAATGTTATATGATTACTTGTAAACTAGATATTTATCCATTCAGAAGTAATAAGTCTAAATAAAAAAGAAAAATGAAATTAAGGCCAGCTCTATTTTTTTCTTGTTTTACAGCTATATTATAGATAAATTATTATACAAAGATAAATAGGAAAGTGGTTATGTCAAGTCAATTAGAAGATAAAAGTAAACAATTAAAACAAGAATTGAAAAAACTTAGAAGTGAGAATAATTCTCTTAGAATGAAAATAATGAATTAAAGCAAGTAATTAATTCTATAGATGCAAATATTTACTGGAAAGATACTGCTGGTAAGATGGTAGGTATGAATCGTAGCCAACTTAATTACCTTGGATTAAGCTATGAATGAAGCTATTGGAAAAAGAGATCCTGAGTTGAGTGTTATGAAAAATACTGGACTTGATTTATATAAAAATGATTTGAAAGTAATTGAAAGTAATACATCATTCATTTTTGAAGAAAAAGTATTGTTTGAAGAAAGAGAACAAACACTTCTATCACAAAAATCCCCTATGAGAGATGAAAATGGTAAAGTTTTAGGAATTGTTGGGGTTTCTATTGATATTACTCAACAAAAAAATTACAAAAACAACTAGAACAGAAAAATAAAGAGCTTGAAGAAAAAGACAAAAAAAGATCTGAGGCAGCAGAAGCTATATTTGATGTTTTAGGAAAAATTTAAAATTTCTTAAATTATTAGGGCTAGTCTAAATGTTATATTTTACGGATTTAATTGCTTTTGTTATTCAGTTTTGCATTAGTGCTAAATGCTCTTGCGTTTATTCCACAAGCTATAAATATTTATAAAACAAAATCATCCAATTCTATTTCATTAATAACTTTTTCCATTTTTATATTTATTCAAACAGTAAGCATATTATACGGAATAATCAAAAATGATTGGATTTTAGCTATAGGTTATCTACTTGCTCTTATAACTTGTTCTTCGGTATTAATATTAGCATTAAAGTATAGAAATAAATAAAAACATAATCTTCAAATATTAATCAATGTAGCACATTTTTCATCACAAATGCCTTATCATAGTTTTACTTAAATTTTTTTATATTAAAATTATGCTAGTCAAAATTTTAGTTAAATATAAATGATGAATATCAACGACCTTATCCAAAAAGTAAATGAAACACAACGAGCTTTTCCTAAAGGTAAAACCATTTATTAATTGTTTGAAGATCAAGTAGTTAAAACACCAGGTAATATAGCTGTAGTTTTTAAAGATAAACAACTAACTTATAAAGAGTTAAATGAAAAAAGTAATCAACTTGCTAGATATATCACAGCTAAATATAAATCTACAACAAATCAAGAGTTACAGCCAGATACTCCAATAACTCTATACTTAGATAGAAGCTTAGAGATGATTATATCAATATTAGCTGTACTTAAAACAGGAGCTGCTTATGTTCCTATATCACCTGATTTCCCTAATGATAGAACAAAATATATTTTAGAAGATACTAATTCAACTATTTTACTATCTCAAGCACATTTAACCGATAAACTTAGTGAAGTAGCTCAAGATATAGAGATTATTGCTACAGATTTACAAGAGTTTCAAAACTATAGTAAAGATAATTTGAGCACTAATGTACAACCAAATAATCTAGCTTATATAATTTACACTTCTGGAACTACTGGTAAACCTAAAGGTGTAGCTTTAGAACATAAAGGCATTATCAATAGAGTCGTATGGATGCAATCTATATATCCATTAACTAATAAAGATAGAATATTACAAAAAACACCTTATAACTTTGATGTATCTGTATGGGAGTTATTATGGGCTAATTGGTATGGTGCCGCAATAGTTATTACTAAACCTGAAGGTCATAAAAACTGTGATTATTTATATACAATTAATAAATAAAGAAAAAATAACTGTAATACTTTTCGTCCCATCTATGCTTGATGTATTCTTAAATTATTTATCTACAAAAGAATCTTCACAATCTAACTTACAAATAGTTTTCTGTAGTGGTGAAGCACTTAAAAATAATACTTGTGATACTTTTTATAAATTAATCCCAGATATTTCTTTATATAATTTATATGGGCCAACTGAAGCTTCTATTGATGTAAGCTATTCACTATGTGAACCAGACAAGAAAGTAACTATAGGCAAACCCATATCAAATACAAAGCTTTATATTTTAGATAATTATTTACTACCAACACCAATAGGTGTACCAGGTGAGTTATATATAGGTGGTGCTGGTTTAGCTAGAGGATATTTAAATTTATCACAATTAACTAAAGAAAAATTTATCAATAATCCTTTTGCCACACCAGATGATATTGCTAAAGGCTATACACGTTTATATAAAACTGGTGATATCTGTAAATG
>NZ_QAPC01000008.1:0-5304 GCF_003069505.1 Francisella-like endosymbiont
GCGGGAAACGAGGCTCGAACTCGCGACCCCAACCTTGGCAAGGTTGTGCTCTACCACTGAGCTATTCCCGCAAATTTCTGAGATATGGCACACCCAAAGGGATTTGAACCCCTAACCGCTCGGTTCGTAGCCGAGTACTCTATCCAGTTGAGCTATGGGTGCAAGACTTGAGCTTATTGTATAGTCTTATTTTTAGTTAGTCAAGTTTTTTTTAGTTAGTCAAGTTTGTTATGTCATTAATTGTCTCAATTAATTTATTTTCTAATTCTTGATCACTTAGTTCAGTATTATCTATGACAAAATCAGCTATTTTTTCTCTTTCTTTATCAGATATTTGTAGATTGATAAAAGCAACGGCTTGTTGTCTATTTTTGCCATCACGTTCCATTAGTCTTCTAATTCTAGTTTCAAGGTCTGCTTTGATAACTATTACTTTTTTTAGATAGTCATAGTGACGAAAGTTGTATGGTCCTAGTAGTGGGATATCAACAATCGTCATAACAGTGTCAGATTCTTTTACTTGTTTTTTTATCTCTTTGTTGATTACTGGATGTAGATAATCTTCTAACCATTTTTTAGCTTCTTTAGACTCAGTAATAATAGCTCTAAGCATTGCTCTGTTTATCTGCTTATTCATTATTATTTCATTACCAAATTTTTCGGCTATTTTTTTTATTACTGAAGGTTTTTTAGTGATTTCTCTACTTATAGTATCTGCACACACAATATTTAAGTTTAGTTTCTCTTTGAGAATTCTTGTTGCTGTTGATTTACCACTTGCAATACAGCCAGTTATACCAATTGGATAAGTATTTATAAAATTCATCTACAACTTGCTTGTAAAAAATTATTTGAGCACAAATTTTAATATTTTTTTTTAGAAAGTCATATATTTTTTGAATAAAATACATTTTGAGCTTAAAATAACTAGAGTTTTTATGATAAATTGATATTTTTGTGTCGCTTACAAATATTATCTTAGAGCGGATAAAATCATCTAAGCAGCCACTGCTGTTTAGAGATTTTATGCAGATGGCTTTATACTATCCTCAACTAGGTTATTATTCTGGAACAAAAGAAAAAATCTCCTCTCAAGGTGATTTTATTACCGCCACCTCTCAAACGTCTTTATTTGCGCGAACCTTTGCTAGACAGTTTGCGATTGTACTTTGTCAACTTGGTAATGACTGTAGTATTATAGAATTTGGTGCAGGTAATGGTAAGTTTGCTGCAGATTGTATTGATGAGCTTGAGAGTTTGGCAAAGTTGCCAAAACATTACATAATTATAGAGTTAAGTAATGATCTGAAATTAAGACAGCAGCGATACATTAAGGAAAATACACCACATTTATATGACAGATTTATCTGGCTTAATAAATTACCTGAACAAAAGATTAAAGCTATTGTCTTTGCTAATGAACTTTTAGATGCAATGCCTGTTGATGTTTTTAGATCTAAAAATAATAAATTAATACAGCAGGGTGTTATTGTTGCAAACGATAGTTTTGAATTCTCTGACATGCCACAAAATGATTTTCGGTTTGAGTATGAGTTAAATAGAATTCTAAATGATGGCATGACCTTTGATGATGGTTATATAAGCGAGATAAACACTTGGATACGACCATGGATTAAGTCTTTGCTTGAGGTTTTATCACAGGGTATAGTTTTTTTATGTGATTATGGCTACCATAGAGCTCTGTATTATTCAAAAGAAAGATATATGGGGAATTTAGTATGTTATCATCAGCATCATGTTAATTTTGAACCATTTATAAATATTGGCGAGCAGGATATTACTGCCCATGTTGATTTTACAACTGTTACTGAGGTAGCAGTTGAAGTGGGTTTTCAACTTGATGGCTATATGACACAAGCGAATTTTCTCAAAAGAGCTGGTATCTCTGAGGTCTTTAGTGATATATCACAACGCTTAAGTACAAAACAGCGCTTAAAATACAGTAATGATATAAAAGAATTACTAATTAATAACAAGCTTGTCGAAGTCTTTAAAGTTATTGCTTTTTCATTAGATTTTGACTTTGTTTTAGATGCGTTTGATAATCAAGATAATATTGATTATCTTTTATAGATTATTTAAAAGCATAGTGAGAGCATTTTAGTAGTTATAAATTAGTCTGTGATTTATAATAGGTTGTTGAAAATCTTACTGGGCATAAGTCGAAGTCTTATCTTCTTGGCTTGAAAAAGATATTTCGAGAAGTATTTAATAGGCTTAGAAGAAATCCTTGATGAGATTTAATTAAGGTAAAAAGCCTTGTAAACTAAGTGTTTTAGCGAAAATATCTAAGCCATAATTTAAGTCATATAGTAATCTTTGAGGTTATTAAAGTTGTTTAATAAAGTTTTACAAGATTATAATTAACTAATATTAACAGTTAACAAGCTTGTTACTGGTTGATGTTGTCTATCTATTGGCTTATAATCGGGCAATAAGTTTTAATTTCGTTAATATTCGATTAATTCGGAGGATAAAGGATGTTGGATTTTACTAAAGATATTGATGTTTTAGAGACCCAAGAATGGCTTGAGGCCTTTGAAGATGTCATTAAAAGAGAAGGTGTTGATAGAGCTAAGTTTTTATTTGAACAATTGTTAAATAAAGGTTCTGAGCTTGGTTTTGAGAATGCTTATGCGACAGTTAAAGTTAAAAAATATGTTAACTCTATAGATGTTTCTGAACAGCCTAGTTATCCTGGTGATATTGAGCTTGAGCAAAAGATCGAAGCTATAAATAGATGGAACTCTACAGTTATAGTAGTAGCAGCTAACAAAAAAGATAGCTCAATAGGTGGTCATATTGCTACTGGTGCTGGTGCTATGACACTTTATGAAGTTGGTTTTAACCACTTCTGGAAAGCGTCAAATGGTGAACATGCTGGTGATTTGATATTCTATCAAGGACATCTTTCTCCGATTATTTATGCTCGCTCTTTTCTGGAAGGTAGAATTACAGCAGAACAGTTAGAAAACTTTAGAAAACAAGCTTTTAATGGCGAAAATGCTGTTTCTTCTTACCCACATCCTTATTTACAGCCTACATACTGGCAGTTTCCTACAGTTTCTATGGGACTTGGTCCTCTGCAAGCCATTTATCAGGCTAGATTTATGAAGTATCTAGAGGCAAGAGGCTTAGCTAAAACTTCTGATCGTAGAGTTTGGGCTTTTTGTGGTGATGGTGAGATGGATGAGCCAGAGTCAATTGGTTCTATCACTAGAGCAGGTCGTGAAGGTCTAGATAATCTTATTTTTGTAGTTAATTGTAATCTTCAAAGACTAGATGGTCTTGTAAATGGTAATGGTAATATTGTAGAAGAGCTTGCAGATGTATTTATGGGTGCAGGCTGGAACGTTATCAAAGTACTGTGGAGTAGTGATTGGGATAAATTATTAAATGATCCAAAAGCAGGCAAAAAAATACAAGAAAGGTTAAGCTCATTAAATGATGGTCAGATGCATACTATTAAAGCACATGGCGGGGCAGAGTGTAGATCGGTAGTCTTTAGTGGAGATGAAGACTTAGAAGCTCTAGCTAACGACATGTCAGATGCTGATTTAGCAGCACTTCGTCGGGGAGGGCATGATCCACTTAAAATCTATGCTGCTTACAAAAAAGCTGTAGAAAATGCAAATGGTCGTCCAACCCTTATCTTACCTATGGCTGTTAAAGGCTATGGCTTAGGTGAGTGGGGAGAGTCTAAAAATATTGCCCATAATGTTAAAAAGCTTGATACTGATGCACTTGAGTATATTAAAAATAGATTTAGTGTTCCTGCTACAAAAGAAGATGTTGAAAACTATAGACTTATTAAGTTAGATGAAAATTTTCCAGAAATGAAGTATCTTCATTCTAAGAGAAAAGACTTAGGTGGTTATATTCCTAGGAGATTAGAGAATAAGCAAGCACTACAAGTTCCAAGCTATAAAGATTTTGCTAAGAGCTTATTAGATGATAGTGGCGATAGAGAATTCTCAACTACTACGGCTTTTGTAAGAATTTTATCAGCATTAGCAAAAGATAAACAAATTGGTAAGCATATTGTACCAATTACAGTTGACGAATCGCGTACTTTTGGTATGGAAGGCTTGTTTAGACAGCTAGGTATCTATAATCCGCATGGTCAGCAATACGTACCAGAAGATAAACAGCAATTGATGTTCTACAAAGAATCAGTAGATGGTCAGATCTTACAAGAGGGTATCAACGAGCAAGGCGGTTTTTGTTCTTGGATTGCAGCAGCTACTTCATATAGTGTACATAAAGTGCCCATGATTCCTTTCATGATTTACTACTCAATATTTGGTTTCCAAAGATTTGGTGATCTTGCATGGGCAGCTGGTGATTCGATGGCAAAAGGTTTTGTCATTGGTGGAACGTCAGGGCGTACAACTCTAAATGGTGAAGGTCTACAGCATGAGGATGGCCATAGTCATATCCAAGCTGGACTTATCCCTAATTGTATCTCTTATGATCCTACTTATGCTTATGAATTAGCTGTAATTCTTGGCGAAGGTATGAAGAGAATGTATATTGATGGTGATCATGTATATTACTATATCACAGTAATGAATGAAAACTATTCTCATAGAGCGATGCCAAAAGGTTGTGAAGAAGGTATTATCAAAGGTCTGTATAAGTTAGAAGAAGAGAAAAACCCAGCGGCTAAACATGTGCAGTTATTAGGTTCTGGCTCTATCCTAAGAGAAGTTGAAGCTGCAGCTAAGATGTTAAAGGAAGAGTATGGTATTACTTCTAATGTTTGGAGCATGACTTCAGCAAACGAGCTTTATAGAGAAGCTAAAGATGTAGCTAGAACTAATATGCTTCATCCAACTGCAGAGAAAAAAGAAAGCTATATCGAGAGGTGCTTTAAGAACGAGCAAGGTCCTGTAATTGCTTCTACTGACTATATTAAGCTTTATACTGATCAGTTAAGAGAGTTTATACCACATAAATTTGTAAACTTAGGTACGGACGGTTTTGGTAGATCTGATACTCGTGCAGCGCTAAAAAGTTTCTTTGAGGTCGATAGATACCATGTTGTTGTTGCTTCATTATATGCACTATATCTAGACGGTAAAATTGCAGCTAGTAAAGTTAAGGATGCGATCGATAAGTACAATATAGATCCAGAGCGTATGGCACCATTTTATAGCTAATTAGGTAAGGAGATATTAATGTCTATAGAGATAATTAAAATCCCTGATATTGGGGATTATGATAACGTTGATGTGATTGAAGTATCTGTAAAAGTAGGTGATGAGATAGCAGAAGAGGATT
>NZ_QAPC01000009.1:0-2030 GCF_003069505.1 Francisella-like endosymbiont
TGGGAGAGCATCGCCCTTACAAGGCGAGGGTCGGGGGTTCGAACCCCTCAGCACCCACCACTTAAAATGGTAAGTATAATTTTTTATACTAGATTAAGATAAATTTTGTTAAATATGATTTAGTAGCTGAAATCTTTAGGTTTATAATTCATTTATTCAGAATCTTTATTTTTAATGTTTTCTTTTAAGAGCTCCACACATTAGTTTAAATAGATTTCTCCATGTTGGTATATTTGAATAAGCAGTCATATTTTCAGATAGCTAATCCATTACAAGATATATTTGTATTCATCATGTGTCCAGGAGATATGATATCATCATATATTAATTGGCTTCTCAATATTTTTATAACATAACAAGTTACCAAAGTTGCTATGCCCAGAAACCAAATTTTTATCGGAATTATCCCCACCCCGTGTTAAATTAAGGGTTTAAGAAAATAGAAAGTGGTATAGTATTTCTTGCTATTCCTCCATAGATCATATTAATTACAGCATTCTCTAAATCATTTTTGTGTTTTTTAATATCTTAATCAATGATAATATAGCTTCCTAATATACCTAAAAATTTTGTGTTGTAAAATGCTATAGCTTGTGCTAAGAATTCTTTTGTATCAGTTGTAATATCTAGAGGCACTTCATTTAGTACTTGGCAAAAAGCTTCATGTGTTACGCAGTAGTCATCAATAATAAGTATTAAATTCTCCACTTTTATATTTACCATTTTGAGGCTTAAGTATTTTGGCATCTGGGTAATTTTCTTTGAAACCTTGTATAATTTTGTCTGATCTTAGGTAGTAAGTTCCTGATGTGTATCAATTTAAAGAGCAGCTTTAAATGCTGAGATGAATTCTTCATGTTGAGCCCATTTTTAGAAATTATAATTGTTTGAGGGTGTCCGCACACTGCCCCACCATTTATCTTTGCTACCGTAGCAATTAGAACTTCTTGGTGTTTGATTTCTTTTTGTATCCACGGCCTAATTCCTGAGACAATAATGCAGGGATTATTTCCACCACATTCATATGCTAGTTCTGTATCTGTAGAATTTATGATAGCTTTAGCTATTTTAGAACTCCTTGTAAAATAAATTTTAGATAAACGTGTATCTTTAATTAATTCTTGACCTTACAAAAGCTTAAAGCTCCAATCTAAATCAGAGGCTTAAAAATTTTAATCCAAATTTACTTGATCTTTTCATTAAGGTGATGAGGTTTGCGTACAACAACATAGTTTTCTAGGAACAATACTTTATTTTGGAAGAGAAACTATAGTTACCAATTCCTAAGACCACTATTATTATTCTTATAGGCTTTTATATTGGGCTTACTTGTTTAGGTTTTCTTTTTACAGATAATATAATCTTTACGCGTTGCATAAATGATTTTATCTTTGGCTTTTTTAGGGAAAACATGGATATCGTAGAGATTATCTTTTATCTTACTTATAACTAAGAGGTTTAAGTGGCTCACCTTCTTTCTTTAAGTGATCTATACGGCCCCTTTTATACAGGCAATAAGTACATTAGTCAGAGGAGCAAATGTTGCCACTTTAGAGATTGGATTTAAGTATAAAGCTTCCTTATATAAGATTATTTTTCATCTTTGTATCTAATTTAGCAAGTTCATTAGCATATGTTTTGTGTTTTGTAAATTTATTTTGGTAGCTGACCTCTGTTTTCAACTAAAGTCTTATTCCAAGCATCTGCTTTTAATTAGCTAACAGCCTCTGAAGTTGATATTTTGCGGTTGTTTGTT
This sequence comes from Francisella-like endosymbiont, assembly GCF_003069505.1. Lineage (NCBI taxonomy): Bacteria > Pseudomonadati > Pseudomonadota > Gammaproteobacteria > Thiotrichales > Francisellaceae > Francisella-like endosymbiont. The sequence goes on from NZ_QAPC01000009.1 coordinate 1,757, forward strand.
TCATTGCTCAATCTTCTGATTTTTTACAAATAAGTCTAAATTATTTTGATATAATACAAAAGTAGTTACTAGTATCTCCACTCCTCCTTTCAAAAGTAAATATTTAATAGTAGTAGAATATCAGATGATAAAGTATCTAATAAACATAAAAGTGGTTAAATTGCTAGTAACTTTTTTATATTTAACACTAAACCTTAACAAAAATTAATTTTTTATTTATTTTATTTATATTTAGGTGATTGAGATGTTTGTTGTAAAAAAAAGAAGTGAAAAA
>NZ_QAPC01000002.1:0-267909 GCF_003069505.1 Francisella-like endosymbiont
ATGATATTGCTAAAGGCTATACACGTTTATATAAAACTGGTGATATCTGTAAATGGTTAGCTAACGGAGAGATTGAATATATTGGTAGAAATGATTTTCAAGTTAAATTAAGAGGCTTTAGGATTGAACTTGGAGAGATTGAAAATGTCATCTCGGCAATTAATAATATTAAACAAAGCTGCGTTTTAGTTAAAAATGAAACACTAGTAGCCTACTATGTAGCTAATACAGAAATAGATGAATCTGTAATTAAAAATCATTTTGCTCAAAAACTACCTGAATATATGATCCCTAGTTTTTATATGAGATTAGAATCATTCCATCTAACTATTAATGGTAAATTAGATAGAATAGCTTTACCTAATTTCAATATTTCTAATATTAAGCAACAATATCTAGCTCCTACTACTGAATTACAACAAAAAATGTGTCAAATATGGCAAGAGGTTCTAAAGATAGATAAAGTAGATGTCACTGATAATTTCTTTAATATCGGTGGCAATTCTACTTTATCTATTCAAGCAGCATATAAATGACGCAGATATTTGATACTGAAATATCTATAGTTGATATATTTAGATATAAAACAATACAATCATTATTGAATAATGTATCTAATAATGAATTCCAATTAATTAAATATTATTCTAATAATATTTCTATAAGCCTAAAATGATATTTATTCACCCTGCTTTTAGTGGTTGTGAAATATATCAAGATTTTATTGATAGGCTTTCTAATGATTATAACTGTATTGGTATAGATAACTATAATATTTATAATGAAGACAAAATTGATAATCTATCAAAACTATCTAGTTTTTATATAAATCAGTTAAATCTATCTAAAAATGAAACCGTATATATGTTTGGCTGGTCTTTAGGTGGCGTAATAGCTATAGAAATGTCTTATCAATTAGAAAGACAAGAATTTAATAATATTCAATTAATATTATTAGACCCATATATACCAAAAGGTAGAAAAGAAAAATATCATGCTCACTTTACCCCAAGTAAGGGAGGAAGAAATGTTGAAGAATAATATATATGAGCTTACAAGTAAGTTAGACAAAAATTATGCACAAAGAATTTTAGATAGCAAAGATATTGATATTATTTTAGGTAAAACTAAACCAACAGGCAAGTTAAGGAATATAGAAATTACTTTATTTAAAGCAACAAATCACCATGGATATTTTATTAAGAAAAATAATTTAAACTTTTATGCTAACAACTTTAATATTTTATATTTTAAAGTCGATCACTTATCTTTAATATCTAGAATATTATAGAAAATTGGTCTAAGTATAATTATTCATTCATATCCAAAAGGTTTGATTTATTAGAAATGTAGCAAGATAAGTTGATACTTAGGATATTCAAATTCAAAAAACTACTACTTTTACATAAAAAACCACATCAACAATTATCACTAGTTTTTCTGTTGTTGGCTTATGGTTAACTAATGTAGTTGATCTTACTATTTATAGGTGGATCAATTTTGGTTTAGTTGTTATTTAGCTTAATGATTATTTTATTTATTAATTAGACAGACTGATAGCCTAAATTGAGTAATATATTCAAATTCTCTAATGCTAAATTTGTAATTTTCAAAGCTATAATTATTATTTTTATCAATATCTAAGATATTTATAGACTTTATATCATAATAAAGCCCAATTCCTATGGCTTTTATAATAGCTTCTTTTAGATTAAAAACTCTAAAAAAGAATTTTCGTTTGTCTTTTGTAGCTAGAGAGCAAAAATAATCAAACTCAGCTGGGTGCATTATTATATGTGCTAATTGTTCTACATTTAATGATTTATCTATATATTCAATATCTATGCCTATTTCTAAGCTTGATATCCCAATAAATATACACTCCTTAGCATAAGAAAAACTAAAATGAATATCTTGATGATATTTAAATTTTGGTTTATTGTAATTATTAGTATCAAAATACTCTAATCTATATTTTTTAGATAAAAATATAATTTTTTCTAGCTATAAACCTTTTATTTCTATCCTCTGGGTTTGTATATTTATATATCATTTTTCTGTTGACTAGGAATTATAGATATATCGCCAATATTAGAATTAGAGCTATTTAAAAATAATCCTAAATCGACCGAGTGATTACAAATTTTTATAGGTGTAAATTTTTCAATCTCAACAAATTCGCTAAATATATCCATATAGAGTTTATTTTTTATCAACTTAATTTTAAGCATTATATGTTTTAAGAAATACCATACATAGTATCTAATACTCATCAAAACTCAAAGTTTCCGTGGCAAATATTTGTAAGAGCAGTCAGTTGCTTGCTGATAATTAGCAAACATCACCAGTTAGCCACCTACTTTTTATATAATCTTAGTTTTAAACAGCTACATTTAAGTTTATTAGTTAGCTCAAAGATTCTTTCTTAGCTTTTGTACATTTCTTTGTTTAAAAAACTAATTTTATTTATTTTTTGAATCTAATCAATATCTAGCTAGTAGCATTTATAATATTAAAAAGTAGCTATTCTTATAAAATTACCTAATGCACATAATTGATATTAAATTCGAAAAATCAAAGCCTAGCATCTCTTTGACTTCTTCACTTTTGGGTAGCGCTACCAAGCCAGTTTTGGTCTTATCGTGCTTGAAAATTTTTTCTAAAATAGCATTATTTTCAGCTAGTTCGATACTCAAAATATCTTTTTCTAAAGAAATCTTGCAGCCTTCTCTAAGATTTGGATGATGTACTAAACCATACTCATACGCCTTCAATTGGTTATCATCTAATATCATATCGTTAATTCTCCTCTACTATCCAGTTTTGCATAGCATTTATAAGTCTAGCAAAAACATCTGCCATCAAAAGTAAGTCAACTTCATGCCTAGAGTTATCTTCTTTGTTTAAATCCTTAATACCATCTAAAAACTTAACCGCTTTAAACTGTAATTTAGTATTTGCTGTCATCACAAGTTGCTCACACCAAATTATTGCTAAGTCTATGATATAGCCACCACTTTGTATAAATGCTTTGATATTATCATTAAGCATAGAACTACCTTGGCATGATATATTTACAATACTATCACCAATAGCGCTAGTAAGCTTGCACTTTTCAGCAATCTCAATATCAACTGGATAAGTATTATCTACAAACCACTCTGTTAAAATATCTGTTTCTTCTTTGATTATAGGCTCAAATCGTGCTTTACATCTTTGTAGTAAGTCCACTACCTCTGTAATTTGTTTTTCAGACACACTGTCTATAACTAGATAATTATTTGTTAAATCTAGGTATCCATAAGTTTTTTTAAATTTACTAAATGCTAATGGCAACAGTTTCTGTTCAATATCCTCTTTTATTTGTGTTTTTTCTATTTTGCTTACATATCTAGTTAGCTCAAGCTCTTCTATATACTCTTGTGCTTATTGATTTATTACTTGAGCTGGGAGAATTTTCTCCTCATTCATCAAGCAAAATGCCGCAAGGTGATTAAATCTAAATAGGCACTTCTCATCTTTAATAAACGGATTTACAAACCCACGTGATGATCGCTGTGAATTACTGCATGGAACAAATACTAGCTTATTCAGAGAATCTTCAAATATATCTATATTAATATCTGTGATTTTAAATGCTGTAAGATTTTTAAAGAACATTTATTATCTACTAATTCAAATAAGTCATTCCAAAATAATAAATCATTTAACTTAAAAGTAGAACATTAAACGTTAAAAAACTAAGAAATCTGCCCAATCAGCCAGACATGCTAGGTACTCTAACAAACTTCCCTTTACATTCATTAGTAGCCTAGACTATATTTGTAACTGATGGGTCAATTAAGTTTTGTTGATACTGCCACATTGGTAAGCTCTAGGTTTTATTACCTTTAGTATCAACTGTCCAAACTTCAACAGCATTAACTTCATTAAAACCTAGTTTATGCTTATTAGTTGTTTTATAATTAAGGTATTTTATATAGACTCCATTTTCAGCTTTCGCTTTTTTTATTTGACTGATAGGTGTTTGTAGAGTGTTTGGTATATGGGTCAAACAAAATTCTTAAGAAACAGGTTTTTTTAATATCTAATAGAGGCTGTATTGCATAAAATATAGGTGTCCAAACTACTTTCTTTCTGTTTACTTTGATTATCACTGTAAGTATAAGTTAAAGTATTAGCAGTCAATAAAACTAATAATATTTTTTCTAATGTTTAGTTTTTAAATTTGAATATAATATAAGCTAAAATCTCAAATATTTATTTCTAGCTGATTTATTTTACTAATATAGTATTTTATAATTTCAAATCTTATGTTCATTAAATCAAATAATTTTTAGGAAAAATATGTCACAAATAGTTGTCTGCACAATGTATAAATTTGTTACATTAGAAGATTTTGAGGTTATACCCCAATCTCTTCTAGATACCATGATGAAAATAATGTCAAAGGTACACTAATCTTGGCTAATGAAGGAATCAATGGTACTGTTGCAGGACACTTAAAAGTATAGATGACCCTACTAGCTTATTTAAAATCAGATCCACGTCTAATAGGTATTGATTATAAAGAGTCATATCATCAAGAAGTGCCATTTTATCATTCAAAAGTAAAGCTTAAAAAAAGATATTGTTACTCTGAGTATTGATGAGATTTACCCTAACAAAGTTTGTGGTAAATATATAGACCTAAAGATTGGAATGCGTTGATCTCTGACCATGGGACTGTGCTTATTGATACTCGCAATGAATATTAGATAGAAATTAGTACTTTTAAAAATGCTATTAACCTAATTTCCACGAATTTCCTCAATATGTTGATTAGCAACTCGACTATAAAAAACATAAAAAAGTAGCTATGTTTTGTACTGGTAGGATTAAATGTGAAAAATCCACAGATTACTTAAAGCCAAAGATTTTGAAGAAGTCTATCATCTAAAAGGTGGGATTTTTAAGTATTTAGAAGAAGTACCGAAAGAAAAATCTATATGGTAAGGTGGATGCTTTATGTTTGACTCAAGAGTTGCTGTAAACCATGATCTTGAAAAAGGTAACTATGATCAGTGTTTTGCTTGACGTATGCCCAATCACAGAAGATGATAAAAAATGCCCTGAGTATGTCAAGGACATAAGCTGTTATCATTGTTATGATAAAAAGGGTACTGAAAAACAAAAAGCTCGCGTTGCCAAGCGTGAAAAACCACTTCAATTAGCTGCACAAAAAGGATTCTCTCATGTTGACGATAAGGCAAAAAAACTTGCAAAACTAAATGAAGATAAAAAACAACAAGCTAAAGAAGCAGCTCATACAAAAGCTCAACAATAAATTTCTATTAATTAACCATTCAAATAGATACCACTATCTCTTATCACAATTTTATTTTGTTTCAAAAGTATCCCGATAGCACGCTTAAATGCTACTTTACTGATACCAAATTCGCGTGTGATATCTTCTGGGTTAGATTTATCATTAAATGATGCTGAACTATCATGAGCTATGAGATATTTCTCGATAAGTGCGGCATTTTTAGCTAAATCTTTATGTACTAACTGTAACGATAAATCTATACGACCATAATCACGGATATTTCTAATATATCCTTTAGTAGACTGTCCAAAATTCAATTTTCTAAAGACTTCTACGGAAATAAAGTATACCCCAGTAGTTATTATTAATAATCGCTTTGCAACCTATATATATTTGTTGAGTTAGCAATTATAAGATCTACTTCTTGATTAGTTTTTAGTTCATCACCAGCATAATCTTTTATAAACTTATTAATTTTTGAAGACGCCATAATTTTGCCATTAATCTTATCAAGATAGAGGTAAACAATATAAGACTTACCAATCTCAAAAGGACGATGTTGTTCTGCTAATGGCACAAAAAGATCTTTTTCCAAATCCCAATCAAGAAATGCACCTATGTTGGTAAGATTTTTTACTGGCGAATAAAGCAACCTCTCGCACTGTTGGGACTTTCTTTGTAGTAGTTATAAGCTCAGATTTAGAATTATGGTACAAAAATACTTCGACATAATCACCAATATTAATGATGTTATCAAATTCAACTACAGGCAATTTTGCTTCACCAAGCTCTAGAGCATCTAAAAATAGCCAATTAATTCTTTTATCGAGAACTTTTAATTTGTGATATTTTCCAATTGAAATCAAAATAATTACCTTTGATATTTTAAGCAGATAAGTCATATCATATATTTGCTCAAACTAGCCAAACATATCCTTTAATGCTGAGATATTTTGTTTTGAATTTTCCTTACGACTTTCCGCACACTCTTTTTCTGTACCAACCCAATATAAATCTGTTTCTGGTAACTCATAAATAAACCTACTTGGAATCGAAACTTGTTTTTCCCTAAACTTTTTACGGTGTTTAGTCATAGTGATGGTGAGATTCTCTCTAGCTCTAGTGATTGCAACATATGTAAGGCGACGCTCATCTTCTATTGAATCATCCTCTATACTTTGTTGATGTGGTAATATCCCCTCTTCCATCCCCAGAATATAGACTTTTTTAAATTCTAGATCTTTTGAGGCGTGTATAGTTATAATCTGGACTTGATTATCATTTTTATCCTCATTATTTCTATCTAAAATATCTATTAAAAGCATTTTGTTTAATAGGGCTGTTAATGACTCAAGGCCATTATATGACTCATCTTCGAGTTGATTTACAATCCATTTAGTAACTTCAATAACATTTGCATACTTAAATTCAGCTTGCTTTTCAGAAGAACTAGAGTCTATTAGACATTGTCTATACGAAATATTATCAATAAAAATATTAATTATATTTTTTAGCTATTGTACTGAGATACTTGAGTTTATCTGTTGTTGGGTATTAAGGATTAAATTCTTAAAAGATACTAGATTTCTCTTAGTAAAATCACGCGGTTCAAAGTTTTCTAAATTATGCAATGTATAAAAAACTACAATGATGCTGGCTTGCATATTCACCTAACTTATGAATAGTTGCACTACCAATTTCACGCTTAGGGGTATTTATCACGCGTAAAAAGCCCTATCATCATCAGGATTAACAATTAACCTCAAATACGAATAATATCTTTAATTTCCGCTTTAGAGAAAAATGAGCTACCTCCACTAATAGTATATGGAATTTTGTGCATTTGCATATACCTTTCAAGTAAGTAAGCTTGATAATTACTTCTAATTAGCACTGCATAATCAGAGTTTTTAGATTTGGTTTTTATTCTATCAAAAAATATATCACTAGCAATGAATTGCGCTTCATCCTCATCATTTACCAGACTAATTATCTTAACCTGCGCACCATAGTCTTTATTAGACCACAGTTTTTTTCAAAAATATGACTATTATTTTTTATAAGTTCATTAGCAACATTTAAAATTCTACCTGTAGAACGATAATTCTGCTCTAGTTTGATAATCTTTAGATCAGCAAAGTCCTCTTGTAAATGGCGTAAATTCTCAGGTCTTGAACCTCGCCATGTATATATAGATTGATCATCATCACCCACTACAGTAAATTTATTTTTACCTTGAGTTAGATATTTTAACAATTGGTATTGTGATTCATTAGTATCTTGATATTCATCTATTAATATATACCTAAACTTATCTACCCAAAGTTTCTGGGTATCAGGGTGATTTCTAAACAACTGTATTGGTTGGAATATCAAATCATCAAAGTCAAAAGAGTTATATGATTTTAGATATTTTTGATATTCTTGATAAATAAAAGCTGCCTGCCCTTCTAATTCATCTTTAGCCACTACTTGATCAGGAGTAAGTAGTGCTGACTTCCAAAAAGATATTTTTGCTTGGATAAAACTAGCATTCTGCTTAGATAATTTATATTCGTCATAGGCAATATCGTGTATCAACGCTATAGAATCATGACTATCAAATAGTGTAAAATTCTTCTTATATCCTAGCTCGCTAAAGTGCTTTTTTAGAATAGATAAACCAAGCGAGTGAAATGTAGATATCATCAAGCCTTTTGATTTTTCTTTATCAAGACGCGATTTGACACGCTCTTGCATTTCTTTAGCTGCTTTATTGGTAAATGTCACCGCTAAAATGCTTTTTGCTGAATATAAAAGTTGCTCAATAAGATAAGAGATCTTCTCTATAATTACACTAGTTTTACCACTACAGGCGCCTGCTAATACAAGTAAAGGTGTTGCTATATACTTGACAGCTTGTTGCTGTTGTGGATTAAGGTGATTTAGCATTTAGTTATAATTTTGCCATTATCTAATTGATACTCTTGCTCAGGAGCCTCTTTATGAAACACAACTAGCAAGTAACATTGATTATCAACAAATACTTTATTAACAACATTTGCTAGAGGTTTGCCTTGACTGTCTTTTAGATCAAAATAAGCAATATCTGACTGAGATTTAACTACTGCAAGTTCTTTCTTTAGTTTAGCTTTGTAATGCATCCTAGCTATAACTTCTTGGCCCATATAGCAGCCTTTAGTGTAGCAAATCAACTTATCAACATTGTCTAAATCCAACTCAGCAGGGAGAAACTTCTCAAAATTAGTAGCATTTATTGTTGCGAGTTTATTAAAGATATTCTCTTTTTGAACTTGCTCAAAAGTCATCTCAGAAGCTAGAGAATCTTTAGCTAAAATATCGTGATTTAAAAAGCCAGTTTTTGTGAAAAATAAGTTATAATCTTCATTAAGACTAAAAGTAACTTTAGAAAACATCCCATACTTTTTCAGCCATCCTAGTAGATTATCAAAAACCTCTTGTTCAACTGATAAGAGTAGTTTCTCATTGGATATAAACTTGACAAAACATAGTGAAATAATTCGTCCTTTTAAGTTAATAAAAGCTGTAAGCAAAATATCGTTATAACTTGATAATCCATTTAAGTCTGCTGTTGTTAGCCCTTGCAAAAATTTTTTAATATTTACACCACTTACTTCTAAAATTTTAAAATTAGTGTACTTAAAAGTCATAACACAACCCACTTTAGTAAAGAATCTAACTAGTAGATTTTATAATATTTCCTTGTAGTTATCAAAGGATCTCGGTTATATAATAGTCTTTATCATATTTATAAAATCAGGTAACAAAGATGCTAAATATGTTTAAGTTTAGCAAAACAATTATATTTATATTAGTTGTATTTATTTATAGCTATTCTTATAGTGCTCCTCAGGCTAATTTATGGGCTTATTGAGATAAATCTAACCCAAACTTAACTGAAGTTATACATTTCAAAGCTTGGCAAAACTTTCTAGACAAATACACTACAAAAAGAACAATCAAGTTTATTTAAAATACTCAGCTGTAACACCTCAGGATCAACATCAACTTGATCAAATAATCAAGCAGCATGCTGATATTGATGTCCTAAATTATAATTCAAGCCAACAGCTAGCATATTGGCTTACTTAACCTGTATAATATGCTAACTATACAGATAATACTTAAGCACTATCCAGTTAAATCAATTACAGATATAGATAGAAGCTGGTTTGGCTCTAATGTATGTGATGAAAAAATTATAAAAATAGATACAAAAAACCTAAGCTCAAATGACATCGAGCACAGAATAGTCAGACCAATATGGAAAGATCCTAGAACTCATGCTGCTCTAAATTGTGCTTCTCTTAGCTGTCCTAATCTTTCACAACAAGCTTATCTCTGTCAAAATATAAACACTCAGCTAAACCAAGTTTTTTCAGCATAGGTAAATAGTGATAAAGGCTTATATATAAAAAATAGTGATGTCTATCTATCACAAGTATTTGATTGGTATGGTAGAGATTTTGGTAATAGATCTCAAATGATAGAATTTATAAAAAAATATCTTTATTTAGTATAATTGAATCCCTTTGTTGATTTATTTGGTACAGAGAAAACTTTTAAATTAATGTGTATAAGTACTTAGGCAAATTGCTAAATAATACATTGAAATAAAGCAATATAAATATTGGCATTACAGTAATTAAATCTTGAGAAAATCTAAATATAATGTCTAAGTTACTAACTATGATTGACATTCAGAAAGGTTTCAACTGCAAAGAAGTCGATTGTATTGTAAACAAATTTAACAGTAATCACCGTAAATTTGATCATATTTATTTTTATATGTTTGAAAATAGAAAAGGTTCGCTTTTTGAGAAAAAAGCTAAAGTGGTGATCTTTTCAAAACCAGCATTATAGAAAGCTAATTGAAAAAAATAAAAACTCCAGAAAGCTGTTATTTTATAAATCACCATAATTATACAGTCTATAATGCTGATATAAAAAAACTAATCAACAACTTAAATCCACAACAAATTTATTTGGAATATTCTCTGATGTATTTATATTAAAAGAAGCTATAGATATGTTTGATGATGATGTGATAAATTATGTGAAGATTTAAGTATTTTACTTCATGATCAGGAGGCTCATAAAAATGCTTTTGATAATATCAAATTAGCATTAGGTGAAGATAAAATAATCTCAATTAATGATATCAAATTATGAATTATCTTTACGAGTGGTTGATTAGACCATATTATATTACGATGCCTATATGATTTATTTAGAAGCTATGCAGCATCAATAGGTGTTGCTAGTGTTATATGTGCATATAAACGTAGTGTTTTTATATTATTAGGTTTTATATCAGCACTAATATATGTCTATCTACTATATAATTGAGAGCTTTTTGGTGATATGATTTTAAACTGTTATTTTCTCTTAGCTAATATTGTAGTTTTTTTGTATGGCTTAAACACCTTGAAAAAGACAGTAAAACTATAATAAGCATTTTAAAAGCTACACCAAGTGAAAAAAGAAAGCATTAATGATATTATTATTATGATAGTATTAATTACACCTTTTCTTTATGCATATCAAAAGAACGCATCTATTTTAAATTTACCAGCATATCCTATGTTGGCTGTTGTCTAACAGCAACTTGCTTTACTGTTTTATATTTTCAAATTACTAGGAGTATCACTGCTTGGTACTTATGGATATGTAGATATTATATATATTCCTCTATTTATCTATAAAGGTACTGAAATTACTGCTATTCAATATCCAATATTCTTAACTCTTATATACCTTACATTAAAAAAATAGCAAATCACTTTGAAAAAACAGCAAAATATTAATGTTGATAATATTCTCATACTTAACAGATAAGAGAGTAATAAAATGTCTAAAAATGCTTTAGTTATTATTGATGTTCAAAATTATTTTGTAAGTAAACATACTAAAACATCATCTAAAAAAAATAAAAAACTTATACAAACTAATGATTTTGATTATGTTGCTTTTAGTAAATATATAAATAATCTAAAAAGTAATCATTACAAAATACTTCAATGGGATGAATGCCAAAATTCTCCCAGTATTGACATTGATGTAGAATTTTTAGAAATTAGTACTAGTACCAACGATACCTCTAGGTTCATTATTTTGGAAACCTCCTTGAGGACCATTCATCATTATTTGTCTATTAAGAGATTTATCCTCATCACTGGTTCTAAGGTTATTTCTGACATTAGTAGGTTCTGGCGTAGCTAAATTAGCATTCTGATCTTCTTTATCTGTATTTTTTATATCACTTTTAGACTTATCAAGTTGTTTGCCAGGATTATTATCAGCTAGATTTTGCTTAGGATATTCTCTAGTTGCTCAAGGAGCTTGTAAATTCTCTTCTGATATACCTCCTAAATACTATAAACTTTGTTTAATTTTTCTAATCAATAGTATCTTTTGTAAATAATCTAATCCCCTCTACTAATTTATAAGTGGCCATAGCATTTTCATTCATTTGCCAGCGAAAATTTGACTCACTAATTTGTGGTTCTTGAGTAATAACATCATCATTTTTTGTTAGTTTAACTTCTAAGTTTTCATCACGATTTTTAAGCTCCTCAAGTAAAGCTGGAGATATGATCAAGGCATCACAACCAACTAAAGCGATAACTTGCTCAACATTCCTAAAGCTAGCACCCATAACTATTGTCTTAAAACCATGACTTTTGTATAAATCGTATATTGATTTTACAGAATTAACACCATCATCATAGGCAATAGCTGGAAAAGTTTTTAAATTATTTTGTTGCATTTGCCAATCTGTAATTCTACCTACAAATGGTGAGACTAGATATACACCTGCTTCTGCACAAGCTTGTGCTTGGACTTTATCAAAAATAAGCGTAAGATTACAGTTGATACCTTCTTCTTGTAGTATCGTGGCAGCCTTGATACTTTCTCATGTCGCAGCAATTTTTATCAAAACTCTATCTTTTGAGATACCATTAGACTCATATCTTGCAATAATGCTTTTAGCATAGTCGATAGTTGCTGAGCTATTAAATGATACTCTAGCATCTACCTCACTTGATACTTTACCCTCAATGACATCAAGTATTTTAATACCAAAGCTAACCAAAATTTCTATAGCGATTTCTTTAATAAGATCATCACGCTTAAGATCTGGACTATTAGTTTTTACTTTATTGATAGTTTCTGCAACGAATTTGGAATATTTTTGTTCTTTGACAGCCTTGAGGATTAAGCTAGGATTTGTTGTAGCATCGACAGGTTTGTATTTTTGAATTAATTCAAAATCACTAGTATCAGCAACTACCATTGTTACTTGCTTAAGCTGTTCTAATACTGATTTTTGCATGATTATTTTTATAATTTGTACATTCTTTATTATATATAAGTATACAACTTCAGATATATTAGTAAACAAACTAGCTATGTTTATACACTAAAAAATATAACTCACTGAGAAATGATATCACTATTTAGTTGAGATTAATTTAAGCTGGAAACTTATCCTTAAGCATCTGAAACATAGCTCTAACAGCCATCATTTCACCACCTTTAGGTTTACCTGGAGTAGAAGCAATATTCCATGCCATCATATCAAAATGAATCCAAGTAGGAGTATCTTTTATACCAACAAAATGCTCCATAAATAATGCTGCTTTTACTGCTCCAGCAAATGGTGATAAATCACAGTGTGAAATATCTGCAAACTCAGTTTCTAGATTCTTTCTGTAACAATCAGCTAATGGTAGACGCCAAACTTGATCTTGAGTTACTTGAGCATATTTATACACTTGGTTAGCCACATCGTCATTATTACAGAAAAATGCTGCAATCTCAGGCCACACTGCAACTCTAGCTGCTCCTGTTAGAGTTGAAAATCAATTAAATACTCAGGCTTTTTCTGCGCATCTTCATACAAAGGTTCAGCTAGAATCAAACGCCCTTCAGCATCTGTGTTAGTAACTTGTACACTAGTACCATTTTTCATTTTAATAATATCACTTGGTCGATATGCTTTTGCATCTATAGCATTTTCAACCGTAGGAATTACTAAGCTCAGTCTGATAAGTAACTTATGCTTCATAATCATATACGCAAGAGCGATAGCATTGGCACTACCACCCATATCTTTATGCATCAGTTGCATTGCTGATGATGGTTTGACATCCAACCCGCCTGTATCAAAAGCCACACCCTTACCAACTATTGATACTTTAGGATGATTTATATTGCCCCAACTTAATCGTACAAGTCTAGGAGCCTTATGGCTACCCTTGCCGACAGTATATACGCCTATATAGCCTTGTTCTACAAGTTCTTCACCAACAATTTCTTCAAAATTAGCAGCAAACTCTTTAACTAATTGTTGTATCACATTAGCAATATCAGCTGGTCCCATATCTTCCGCTGGAGTAGTAATCATATCTCTAACTAGATAATTAGCTTCTATAGTTGCTAATATATACTGGCATTATTGTGGTAAAAATAATTTTACTTTTGACTGTTGTGTTTTAGATTTATATTTCTTAAACTTATAACTTCCTAAAGCAAAACCTATATAATAAAGTGATAGGTCAGCGATATCAGCATGCTCAATATGATAATTTCCTTGTATCAGCTGATTTGGCAGATCTGCAATACTAAACATATCCTCAGATACAAGACAAATTACTTTTTGAATATTCCCTAAACTACCTGGAATAGTTATAATCTTTCTTTTTTCATCAAACTGCTTGACGTAATTCTGTAAAAAATTATCCTGTCTGCTAAGCCAATTTTTGAAATTATCCTTATTAATCACAAAAATTGGTAGGGAATTATTTTGTTTATGTTGTGTAAAACACTCTAATTTGGTTGATATATACATCTTTATAGCTCCACATCTTGACCTAATAGTAACCAATTATTAAAATCTTACACCGTTTTTACTGTTAAAATACCAGCTGTTTTGTATAGACTTAGAAATCCCATAATATAATCAAATTCAGTATTATTGAGCTGAATAAGGAATTGATAGTATTGGTTTAAAAGGATGAAATACTGGGTAATCGTTGTTGTACCTTGCTCATAGCGCTCTTTATATTTCTCATAGGCAATCTTTGCTGCTATAACAGACTGACGCAACGATTCTATTTCTTTTTTCTTAAGTTGAACAAATCTAAAAGCATACATTGCATCATTTTGCGCAACCCTTCCAGTCTGAATCATATTAAACTCAGAGGATTGATAATCATAAGCCGCCTTTTTTTAATTGCGCATAATCTGTACCGCCGGCAAAAATATTCCATGTTAAATTAATCCCAAAATAAAATGTGTTTATCGTACCTTTATATGGTAAAAAAATATCAAATACTGGGTTACCAAGTGAACTAATATCATTAAAACCAGGTGAATACTTAACTTCAAAGTTAACTTTAGGCATAAACGAGCTTGTTGCTGATTGATAACTATAATATTTACTTTCTTTAGTATGCATCGAGCTCAAATAAGATGGGCTGCTACGCATTGTTAGCTCTTCCCAATCCTCTTCTGTATTAGGTGATGGTTCTTTGATTTTAAAATCATTGTTATATAAGACTACATCATTATTATTAGTAAACTTATATAATTCAGCACGGGCAACTTTTTATTCCCTATTTACGGCGGCATAATCAGCTTCGGCTATATAGTAGTTAGCTTTTGCAGTTTCATAATCAGCAACATCTGCAGCACCTGCATTAAATTTACTTTCTAACTCATTTAAACTTTGTTTGTTTGATTTTAAATTATATGAAGTATATTGAACATTCTTAATAGCTTTAGCTAAATTAAAATATGCATAGCTTACATCATATAAGAATTGCTGATAATTTGTTCTATAATCTTGTTTGGCAAACTGTGCTGTTTCTTCAGCTGATTGTAAATCCTTATATGCACCATAATCATATAGTGGCTGTGTAAGAGTTACCAAACCTTGAATCGAAGCAAAACGCCCACCGGCAATATCACCATTAATTATCGTTCTTTGGTCTAGAATATTTGTTGCCTTAATTGAACCACCTATATCTATCCTTGGTAATAATCTACCAAGCTGTATTACTGGGCTAATTTGCCTTGAGTTAAGTTGGAAACCAATAAATTTATACTGCGGTGAGTTATTTATTGATTGCTTTATAGTACTAGTATAGTCAGCTATAGGATTGGCTATACCATTAACACAATAACCAAATATAACCACCAGGGATATTGATAAATATCTACGCACTATTTTCAACGTACCACTACTTTTTTATATTATCTAAAATAAACTGTTCTACTTGAGATAAAGCTTGATTTATATTTGCCGAGTTATTACCACCACCTTGAGCCATATCAGCACGACCACCACCTTTACCATCAATATGACTACTTAGTTCTTTGGCTATATCTCTAGCCTTAATCAAGGTTGTCATACCATTGCTAACCCCAATTACAAACTGTACCTTACCAGCATTAGTTGTAGTTAAAACTGCAATTATCTTACTATTTTTTGACTTATAGTCATCGATTTTATCACGCAATGTTTTGACATCAACACCATCAATATTCGCAACAACAACTTTTATGTCACCAATATTACTTTCTTTGATATTATTACTAGGGCCTGATAGTAGCTCTTTTTTAAGTTTAGCAATTTGTTTCTCTTGGTTTTTTATTTTTTGAAGTATTGAATTTAGTTTATCTACCAAATTAGCATCATTGGCTTTGAGGCTATCTTTAAGAGTTGCGATTTTATTTTCGTTGGCAAAAGTATGTCTAATAGCTTTATCTGTTGTAACTGCTTCTATCCTTCTAATTCCTAAAGCGATACCACCTTCAGAAATTATCTTAAATAAACCTATATCTCCTGTATAAGCAACATGTGTACCACCACACAGCTCTATAGAAAAATCACCCATAGATATTACACGCACGATATCACCATACTTTTCACCAAATAATGCCTCCGCTCCTAATGACTTAGCTTTTTGTTGTGATGTTTCTATAGTTGCTACAGGATAATTAGCGCGTATCTGCTGATTTACCAAAAGCTCTATTTGCTCTATTTCACTACGGGAAATCGCCTTGTCATGAGTAAAGTCAAATCTTAGTCTATTTTCGTCAACAAGTGAGCCTTTTTGCTCTGCATGACTACCTAAAACTACTTTCAAAGCTTTATGTAATAAATGTGTAGCACTATGATTAGCTGCTGTTGCAAGTCTGCGTTGATTACTTACCTGTGCAGTTAGCTCATCATTTACATTTAATCGACCTTTTACTAACTTACCAATATGTAAGATTGCCTCACCAGACTTTTGTACATCCTCAACTATAAACTCAAAGCCAACACCTTCAAGGATACCTTTGTCACTTAATTGACCACCTGACTCTGCATAGAAAGGAGTTTTATCTAAAACCACAACTGCTGGTGCCTCTTCAGCGATACTACCAACTAATTGACCATCTTGATACATTTCTAAAACTTTTGCATCTTCTATTAGTGTTGAGTAGCTCCTAAATTCTGATTTAATTTGTGAGTTAATTAAACAATTATAATCAATATTAAATTTACCAGCTTCTTTTGATCTTTGTTTTTGTCCCTGCATTTGCGCCAAGAATGCTTTTTCGTCAATTTTTAAGTCTTTTTCTCTTGCCATATCAGCAGTTAAATCAAAAGGGAAACCATAAGTGTCATACAACTTAAAAGCTACTTCACCAGATATTGTATTACCTTTTAGATTCTCTATTTCAGCATCAAATATTTTGATACCATTTTCAATAGTCTTCAAAAAAAGTTCTTCTTCTTTTATAAGTGTTTTTTCAATCGACTCTCTTTTATCAATTAATTGTGGGTAAGCCTCACCCATCTGACTTATAAGCTCAGCAACTAATTTATAGAAAAATATCTCATTTGCTCCAAGTTTATTGCCATGGTGAATAGCTCTACGAATAATCCTTCTTAGAACATAGCCACGCCCCTCATTAGCTGGTAAAACCCCATCAGCAATTAAAAAAGCACACGAACGAATATGGTCAGCAACAACTTTTAGTGAAGGTGAGTTTATATCTTTTGCATTTGTTACTTGTTGAGCTTTTTTGATTAAAGCTTGAAATAAATCTATATCATAGTTGCTATGGACATTTTGTAACACTGCCGAGATTCTCTCAAGACCCATTCCAGTATCAACAGATGGTTTAGGTAGATCTGTAGTAGAGCCATCAGCATGACGATTATATTGCATAAATACAATATTCCAAATTTCGATATATCTATCACCAACCTCTTCCGGAGTGCCAGGTAACCCTCCGACAACATCTTCACCATGATCATAAAAGATCTCTGTACATGGACCACATGGACCAGTATCACCCATCGACCAAAAGTTATCAATTGAGTCAATACGGATAATCCTCTCTTTAGCTAAACCAATATGCTTATGCCAGACATCAAAAGCCTCATCATCGCTAGCATATATAGTTACCCATAGTTTTTCTATAGGGAGTTTAATTTCTTTGGTCAAAAATTCCCAAGCAAAACTGATAGCTTCTTTTTTGAAGTAATCACCAAAGCTAAAGTTACCTAACATCTCAAAAAAAGTATGATGTCTAGCTGTATAACCGACATTATCAAGGTCATTATGCTTACCACCAGCACGCAAACATTTTTGTACTGTAACAGCACGCGAGAAATCTCTTTTTTCAATTCCAAGAAAAATATCTTTAAACTGCACCATCCCAGCATTTGTGAATAATAAAGTATCATCACCAAATGGGATTAAAGATGAGCTAGGTTGATGTGAGTGATTTTTAGACTCAAAATAATTTATAAATTTATTACGTAACTCTTTAGTAGTAATCATAGTTTACCTTTTAGTAGATAGTGTTACAGATTTATTAAATTCAAAACAGATAGTATTATAAACCATTTTGACAAACAAAATAAACTCTGCTAATCGCATTTGAATATAATTAAGTATATAATTATAAATAAGTTGTCATTTTACAGACTGTAAAAATGAAAAAAAAATAATTATTGTTGCAATTATTAGTATTATCGCAATAATCTCAGGGATTGCTTATTATTTTCATTTTCAAGCTTTACAAGAAGAGCTAGCAGAACAAGCTCAAGAAGAAGCCACTCTTCTAAAGCCAACAAACTATTGTTTGATTACCTATCAAGAATCAGCTGATAATGGCAAAACTTGGCACAAAGTTAATGTTAACAATGGCCAAAAGCCTATGTTTAAAGCACAATGCTGGAAAAGATATATCCAAATTTTAGATGGTTTCGCTATAAGCATTGATGCTGATGGTAAGTGGCTTAGTAAAACTCAAGATGGTAAGATTATTGTTCATCCTTCAATGTATTTTTGCTGATAAACCATTTGAATTGCAAGACAAAGCACCAGTTGCGCAACAAGATACTAACGATAATATAGCTCTTCAATCGCAAAACTAATCACTTTCAGTTATAATTTTTTCGTGATACCTTTTAAAGATTACATTATGAAGCTTAGTCTTATCGCGATACTTAGATTTATCGAGATAATCTTCACACTCAACCAATTTTCCTTCATATAAAAATATCAGACTATTCTTACATTTTAAATCACTTGGATAAATATTTTTTTCTAATCTGATACTAAGATGATAAACGCGTAATATCATCTGATGAAACTATAAATAAATGCTTCTTAACTCATGTAATTCCTATATAAATATAATGTCGTTATTCTTCTATTATTTCAAACATATTTTGGTATTTTTATCACCAAAAAACCACCCTTCTGTAACATCATGAACTACAACATAATCCCATTCTAAACATTTAGCTCGATGCATCGACATAATTTGAATTTGATTATGATTATTTTCATTTTGCTGATTCGATCTAATATAAAGTTGATACAAAAGCTCAATAAATTCTGTCAAGGTATTTTTTTGTCTTTAGCAAAAATAATCATTCCATCAATAATCTGTAGCCTAGATTTACCTGAATGAGTTTCTCCCGAGGCCTTAGAAACTTGTTTTGCTAAATCTAAACTTTGTAATATAAAATCAATTGCTTTATCAGCTTTTTTATGCGCGTTTTATTAAAAATATTAGGCCAATTACTAGATATTTTGATAAGATATTTTTTTGTTTAAATATCTTATCTACAATTTCGCTAAGAGCTTCGATAAAATTTGCAGCTTGAGAAATATCACTAGCAATTTGTATGACTAGTTTTTGCTTAAGGTCTTTTCTAAGATAATCTAATATTGATTAGATAAACTCTATACGCTATTCAAGAGTATGTTTGTCAAAACCATAGTTTTTGTTAAATAATATCAAATATCCATTAAATAGCTTTGAAAAGGTTCTCCTAAAGATATTTTGATCAGCAATGACATTATATGCTAAGTCATGATATAGACAATTTAGCTCAAAAACTGTAGTTGAATTATACTTACGAACCAATATAGCTATATCATTAGCCTTAACACCATTTTGTATTATGCTTTTAGTTTTAGTAAAAGTTTATTACTACTGTCTAAAATACTTATATCGGTAGTTTCGTTTAGTCTAGGATAGGTTATACATAAATTGTTATGGTGTTTTTTATTATTGACAATAATATTATTTGCCATCAACGATATCAGGTCACCATAACAAAAAGTGTATATTGCTTAACATCTTTAAAATCTTTTTCGAAGCCTTCTAACATATAATAAAGTGTCGAGCAAAGCCACTGGTAAATAGTTTGATCGACATCACCAACAGAGCCATAATATAAGTATTTTGTCTAACCAAACAGCGTAAAAAACTGCTGAACTTAGTTTATATCTTGATATTGATCAATAATTATGTACGAATACAAATTTACTTGCTTGGGTAACACTGGCTTTATCTTTTTCAAAAAACTTAGCTGGTAGATATATTATATCATTGTAGGTTATAGCTTTTGGATTTTCACATTCTTGATTAAATTTGTTAAAGATTTGTCTAATAAATTTTTCTCTTTTGAGTTTAAATCTTTTATTTTGTTATTACCCAAAGATAAATCTAATTTTAGTAATGAAATATAGTTTTTAAATGTTTCTATTCGCTCACTATCAATATCTTTGGTTATTTTAAATTCTTTTTGATAAGTTTTTAGTAGTTTAACAATGATAGCATCCACTTCATATTCTTTGAGAATTTTATCAGCTTTGACAAAACCAGCTTTAGCAAAAGCTTGA
This sequence comes from Francisella-like endosymbiont, assembly GCF_003069505.1. Classification (NCBI taxonomy): domain Bacteria; kingdom Pseudomonadati; phylum Pseudomonadota; class Gammaproteobacteria; order Thiotrichales; family Francisellaceae; species Francisella-like endosymbiont. The sequence continues at coordinate 20,536 of NZ_QAPC01000002.1, forward strand.
AGAAAGCTATTGTCCAAGGAGTACATAGTACGAACATTTATAAGCTTGGCAATTTCCGGCTTGAAAACTTTTTAGACGAGTAGCAAAATCAAGCTAGCTGACTTATTATACATCAAAACTAGGATCTTATTCAGAGCTACTTGATTATTAACCAGATACTCAGTTTGTGCTATCAAAGTTTGCGTTTTGCCACTGCCTGCTACCGCTGAAACCAAAGCATGCTTACTTATATCATAATTAATTATTTTTTGCTGTTCTGCTTTATATTGCATTGGTTATTATAATTTTTTGCTCTCGGTTATTTATGTTGAGATTGATCATTAGTAAATAATCTTGACCACATAACCAACTGTCAAAACCGCCTGCTTACAGCTATTAACTATTATTTTCACTAATGCTAGCAGAGTTACACCTATATTAAATAGTTAAAGAAATTAATATTTACTTTTTTATCCTTAATAAATCTAAATGATGCAAATATAAACAATATAAAACCAATCATCATTATATACGAAAACATTGTCCCTATTATTTGTTCATACCATTGTACAAATCTATAAAACAGTACTAGAACTATTGCAGTTAAAATAACTAAAAATAGAAATAAACTCTTTTTCTCTATCTTTTACTACTAAAACTTCTTGTTTTAATATAATGATAATTAACTTATGTTATAATCTTAAGCCAAATTTATAAAAATTTAATGTTAGAAAATTTTCATGACAACAGATCAAAGACTAGAGATTGTTTTAGAAGCTCTCGATAACCTAAAAGGTATTAATATTCAAGTTATAGATGTAGAGCATCTGACGGATATGATGAATAAAATTGTAATTTCTACAGCATCATCAACGACTCATGCAAAAGCTTTAGCAAAAAATTTAGAACAAGAATTAAAAAACAATGAGATTACCATACTAGGTCTTGAAGGTGACAATAAATCTGACTGGGTTTTAGTGGACATCGGTGATATTGTTGTGCATATCATGCTTGAAGAAACTAGAAATTTATATGCTTTAGAAAAGCTATGGGATATCAAACTTACAGATAATTAATCATGAAGCTTGAGCTTTCTTTAGAGCAGTGGTAACAGGTAAAAGATTTTGCTATAAAAAATCTTAATCTATCTTCAATTTCAAAAGCTGACTGTGATCTTTCCTTAATATATTCCTTACTATAACAAATGGCTAGAGAATAATTATCATGCTGATCTTGATTACATAGTAAAACATGGCTCAAAAAGGTTTATCCCTAATGAATTTAGTCCCTGTAACTAATAGCATCATTGTAGCTACATTAAACTATCTTAATCATCCAGTTAATGTCAAAACAAAGGTTAAAAGACTCAGAACAACTAGCAATATTACAGATATTTTTATATATGCTCATGGTAGAGATTATCATAAAGTAATGAAAAAAACTTCAAAAACTAGACGAGTTTATTGATGAATTAACAGGTGGACATCAGTTTAGAGTTTTCACTGATAGAGCTCCTGTTTTAGAGCGTCCACTCGCTGAAAAAGCAGGTCTAGGATGGAAAGGTAGAAGCTCAATGCTGATAAATAAAGTCCAGGGTTCATTTTTTTATCAGAGTGATCTATAGTAATCTTGATTTATCAAATCTACCTAGTTTACCCAAGCACCCAGATTCTTGCGGTAAATGCCAAGCATGTATCAAACTTTGCCCTACTGGTGTAATACAAACTGGGAATATGATTGATTCACGTAAAGTGCATCTCATACTTAACTATAGAGAATAAAGGCACTATACCACTAGAACTTAGAGATAAAATTGACAGACGCATTTATGGTTGTGATGATTGTCAACTAGTCTGCCCTTTTAACAATGCTGCACCTATAACAATATAAAGAGATTTTCAGCAGCGTGATTTTTTGGTAAATAAACCGCTTCTTGAACTACTAATATGATCAACAGCAGATTTTCCAAGGATCAGCCATTAGGAGAAATTGGTTATGCTATGTAGATAAGAAATATTACTATTGCAGTCGTTAACTCACCGTTTAGTCAAGCAAATCTCCAAGCTTTAGAACTAAAAAAATCTAAATTTATTGATAATCAATTGGTTTTAGAACACATTGATTGAGCGATTAACAAACAAAAACTTCTAAGTTACACAGATAAAACATTGTGATTTATAAACCGTTTGTTAGAATTACTAGGAGAAAGTATTCATTATCCAAACAACAGGAGAAACTAAAAAATGAAATTAACTAAGACTTTACTTATAGCCCCACTAGTTGCTGGCGCGTTAATCACTACTTGTTTCGCAGTAACACCAGATATCCAAGATGATGTAAGCTATTCTGTTGGCTACACAATGGGACAAACATTGAAAAATCAAATGGACCAAAACAATATTTCTACAGATAAACAAGAAATGGTTGATGGTCTAAAAGATGGTATAAATGGTAAAAAATCAAAACTAACTCCAGATCAAATGCAAAATGCGATGATTAAATTCCAAAAGCAAGCAATGGCTGCTCAAAAGAAATAGTTAAAGGAGTAAATTTATGTTGGCAAAGAAAAAAATTTTAAAAGCATTGGCTATAGCTGCTATTACAACAAGTTTAGTAGCTTGTTCAGATAGTTCTAGTAATGATAAGTCTTCAGCTACTGCTACTAGCTCTGGCTCTAGTATAGCTACAGCTACTCCTGCTGATAAAACTAATGTTACAGCTAGTGCAAGCTATACTATTGGTTATGGTATGGGTTCTAGCATAGCTGCTGATAAAAATATCAAAGCATTTCAGCTAAACAACGATAAAATTATAACTGGGTTTGAAGATGCTATAAGTGCTAAAAAGCCAGCTATTCCGCTACAGGATATTGCAAATAACATGAACATGCTACACAATAAGATGCAACAGCAAATCAATGAAAAAGCTGTAACTAGCTTTTTAAATGTAAAAGACAGTATCTATGACTCTGATCTAACTCCTAAGTCTTATGTTAAAAACCCTTCTGTAGTTGTTTATGAGTTCTTTGACTATCAGTGCATGTACTGTTCTAAGCTTACTCCTGAAATAGAAAAAATTATGAAAGATAATAGCGATGCTCAAGTAATCTTTACTGAGTTTCCAATATTTGGTCAAAAAGCACCTGCTTCTGAATATGCAGCAGAAGTTGGTACTGCTATTTATAAATTATATAGTGCTGATGCTTACGTCAAATATCACAATGGTATTTTTGCAACAAGTGAAGACGAAGGTAGCTTAAAGAACTCAACTGTTGACAAAGTAGCTAAACAAGCTGGTGCAGATATGGCTAAAGTTAAAAAAGCTATACAAGATGATAAGATTGCAGATCATCTTAAAGCTACGCTAGAAATAGGGTTTGATCAGCTTGGAATCCAAGGTACACCATTCCTAGTCATAGCTCCTGCTAAAGATGCTACAGCTGCTAATACTACTATAATTGGCGGTTACACTGCTGCTGCGGATATCCAAGCTGCGATTAATAAAGCTAAATCTGCGGCTACTGTTGCAACAACTAGTTTTACCAACCAAACTGATGCTAAACAAGCTCAGGAAAACACTAATATAGTTAAAACTGAAGTTCAAGCAGCTTCAGGCAGCATAAATCAACTAGTACAAAACCAAGATGATAGTGTTAAAGCTTAATAGATTATATCCTAATAAAACTTTAACTATCTATTAATATACTGTAAGTTTAATCTTTTTTAAATAGCAACAAGCTGACTTAGTATAAGTTGAAACTTTATTTTTTAGGTTGATAAAACATTTCGACAAGCTTAATGAACTTTTTGATATTAAATCAAGTTATCTGCTAAAATAAACCATTTAAATTAATCATCTAATATATTTATGTTCGAAATTAGAAAAGGTAGTAAATATCTTATTTTCTTTGTGATAATTTTTGTAGCATTACACCATTTAAGATTGATACTTATATCCCTGCTTTTGGCAACATCGCTCATTTCTTTAGTGTAAATGTCAACAAAGTAGCTATTAATGTATCTATATATCTTGTCGGTTTTGGCCTTGGAATGTTTTTTTGGGAGCTCTATCAGATATATTTGGGCATAAGAAAATCCTCCGCTATAGGTATGCCTATATAGTTAGTACCATACTTTGTTCATTGAAACATAGCTTTGACACATTAATAATTAATGTGTTTTTTACAAGGTTTGGGCGACTCTCCCCTGCTGCTATGGCTACAATGGCAGTACTCAAAAATTGCTATGGAAGTCAAAAATTGATGAAAATGATGGCTACAATGATTATTGTGTTCATGCTAGCTCCAATAATTGCACTAATTATTGGTAGTTTGATTGTATATACAACTGGTAGTTGACAGGATATTTTCCATTTTCTAACTATCTATGGAGTTATACTGTTAATCTTAACATTAATAATGCCAGAAACTCACCCATCATACAAACACTCAAAGAATCTAGAGGTAAGTTTTAAGGCTTATTTAAATCATTTCATGAATATTCCTTTTTTAGTTGGGCTTTGACTGGCAGTTTGTGCTTTGGTGCCTTATTTAGTTTTATCACAGTCTCATCAAATTTAATTATCGGTTACTTTAATCTTGGTTATACATAATACTGTATATTAATTTCGCTTTAATATTTGTAGGGTAGTTTTTGCTAGTAATTATATTAGGCAAAAAGTAACTCCACATAACCAAAGAAAATTAATTCTTAATGGCTATTATTTTGCAATTATTACTGTAATAGCAAATATTTTAAACTCATATCTTTTTAGTAATATTTACATTTTTATACTTCTAAATGCTTTAGTAACAATTTGGTTAGCATTTATAAACATAACTACAGCATCAAAAGCTATTGATTTATCAAAATAAGGCTTTGCAACTGGTAATGCTGTGATAAGGCTAGTTAAATTTACAGTTGCTGGGATTGCTGGACTTCTTCTAAGTTTTTATCAATATCAAAACTTATGATTGGTGTACCTACACAACAATTAGGTTTTGTAGTTATTTCGATAAGTTTATTTTTATTGATAAAAAAACAGACTTTTTCCAAATCAGCACAATTAAAAGATTTTCTTGTGAATATGACAATAAGGTAAAGTACCTTTTTTCATATAATAGTTAAAATGATAGTCTTCAGCACCGTAATATGACTTCATTAATTTAATCTCTGTAGCAACTTTGTAGCCCTTTTGTACTAATATTTGTTTTAGATCTTCCGCAACTTGTTTTTGCTTATATCATAGTAGAAAATAGGAGATTTATATTGCTCACCAATATCAGGTCCTTGACGATCAGCTTGTTCAAAATCATGGATCTCAAAGAAATATTTAAAAACTTGTTGTAATGAAACCTTGGCTAGTATCAAATATAACTCTGACAACCTCAAGATAACCAGTATCACCTCCACAGATTTTTTTGTAATCAGGATATGGTTAATCACCACCACAGTAACCTGACTCAGCAAATACTACTCCTAACAGTTTTTTCATATAATATTCAACTCTCTAAAAACACTCTACTGCAACAATAATCTCTTCGGTATTACTAAAATCTTCTATAGGGATGAAATCTACTGAAGCAGAGTTAACACAGTAGTGAATGTTTAACTTAGTATAGCCTTCACCATGAGTCCAAGGTGACCATCACAATTATTACACAAAATCTTATTTCTTCTACCATCGTCATCAGGAAGTTGTTTTACATTATTATCAATATGGATATCATAATTTGGCCAACCACAAGTTGAAATAAACTTTCTATCAGCTCTAAACAGAGGCATACCTCTATTACGACAAATATACAAGCCCTTTTTGATCTAAATTATTATATACTACCTGTAAAAGATCTTTTTGTAGCTTTATTATACTCATGTGGTGTTAAGCTCTTGGTTTTTAGCATCTTACTTACCTTATTACCTTATTACCTTATTAAATAATTGTTAATAATTATAATATACTTTAGAAAAAATATATTCTAATCTACAATATCTAATGTAAATCCCAAGGTCTTTTTTAACAGATTTAAGGAGTTAAAAATGAACCAACTCAAAATCATAAAATTGCTAGCGCTAGCATTATTTATAATAGTAATCTTAGCTGTTGGATATTTTGTTGGTATGATAACATCAATAAATATCCCAAGCTGGTTTATCTATCTAAAGAGCCCGCTCTTTGTCCCACCTAATTGGATATTTACACCAGTATGGACGATCTTATATATTATGATTGCTATATCTAGTTGGTTAATATTTAAACAAGGGCAATTCAAAGAAAAAGCTTTTATAGTCTATGTGATACAGTTAGGACTCAATTTCTTATGGAGTTTGTATTTTTCTGCTGGCATAATATTGATTTAGCTCTATTAGAGATGTCAGTATTATGGATATTTGTTGCCTGGAATATTATAGTATTTAAACAAATGGACAAGCTAGCCGGATATTTACTCATACCTTATCTGTTATGGATAAGCTTTGCTTGGATACTTAACTTTAGTTACGCTGTACTTAATTGATAATATTTTTATCAGCTACTGCTAAATGTAAATAATGCAGATGTATCACTATATCAGCAATTACCTGATCCTTTGAGTAGCTTATAATATCATAATATTGACCACCTTGACCTAATAAAACTTCTACCCTATTATTATAAGCATTGTTATCTGCTTTTGTTTGATACTAAGCATAACACTATATACAAAATCATCGCATGTTTTACCATTTCTAGATTATCTGTCGAAAGATTAGGTGGAGTTAGAAAATGATTTAGTGGCTCAGTAACACCATAAAACATCAAACAGATCTCCATACCTGCAGCAAATAGCATCGTAAACCATGAGAGATTTGTATACTCTTGTAGCTCATGATCTTGACCTAGCTTGATATCTCCAAAACGACTAAACATCAAAACCAAACATAAGCAAACAAAGACACTCATTGCCAAAATATATGCTCAACCAAACTTTTCTAGGATTAAAATTTGGATAATTTGGATATTATAGGCACTAAGATTCCCAATAATGATAATATACTTGCTAAAATAAAACAGCACTTAAAATACCGGTACATAGGCACCTTTTTCTCTTTGCATAAAATATACTCTAACTCTAGAGATTTTTTAGTAATATATTTACCTTAATATTTCTGACTAGTTATAGTAAAAATACACATTAAAGCTATTTAAACACTCCACTAAAAATCATAAAATTATTAGCAAAATTGCTAGCTAATCAATTTAATGAAAAATCTTAGCCAAAAACTCTATAAAGAAATAAAAAAACTTCATAGTTCTAAGGGACGAAAAAAGTCACAATACTATGTCATTGAAGGACTTAGATGTGCTCAAGAAGCACTTAAAAGACTAGCTCAACAACAAATAATCGGAATATTAGTAACTGAGAAAGCTGATAGTCCAAGTTATACTCTAGATAAAAAGTATATTGTTACCGAGAAAGATTTTGAAGCGCTATCTCAAACACAAAATCCACAAGGAATATTAATCTTAGCCGAAAGCCCAAATTTCAAGAGCTTAGCTTTAATGATGACTTTATCCTAGTACTCGATAGAATCCAAGATCCTGGTAATATCGGTACAATTCTACGCACTGCTATAGCTGTAGGCTTAAAAGAAGTAATCTTAAGCAATGGCACTGTTGATGTGTTTAACCCGAAAGCAATCAGAGCTGGTATGGGGCACAATTTAGCCTCAAATTTGGCTATCTTGAAAATCTTGCTGAGCTAAAAAACACCGTAAAATTACAGCAGCGCAAGATATGGCTGACTACGCCACATCAGGGAATATCATGTTATACTAATGAATTTAAACTTGCTAATAGCATGTTAGTTTTTGGGGAAGAAGCTAATGGTATCCAAGATTTTTCTGTAGGTGAAAAACTATGATACCAACACTTAGTGATATAGAATCGCTAAATGTAGCTCAAGCTGCAACGGTCTATTTATTTGAGGGTTTAAGACAAAAACTAATAAATTAGCTTTATTTTTAGTTATATTATTTTTTGAAATAATTATCAGGAAAAATAGGCTTTATAATTTTTTATTAAATCAAATAACTAATATCATCAATCTCAAAACTGTTATATTTATCAAAAATTTCGACTAGTTCTGTAGGTATTTTGGCAGGTCTACCCTTTTGAGCATTTATCATAACCCATAGTGTATCTGCTTTGCATAATAGTGCTTTGTCTGATTTTCTATAGATATGATATTTGCTAAGTGTAGAAATCTTGGTAATACTCTCTATCTATGTAACCACAGCGATATCATCACCTAAGAAACCTTGTGATAGATAATCTATAATATACTTTTTAACAAACCATGTAAGTCCTTGAGACTTTGTCAGTCCAAAGACACCATTAGCCTTGATATGTGCGATAGCTACATCCTGCATCCATTGTAGATAGACGACATTATTTAGATGCTCGTTTGGATCGATATGCTCAGGCAATACTTGAGTAGATAGGACAAAGTATTTTAACTGCTAATTCATTTCTCACCTAAAAATTCAGACAAGTCACTATAATCCCCCTATCTGCTGACCATCTATGAAAATTAATGGTGTAGTTTGTAAATTATATTTTGCTTTGAAGGCATCTGTCTCAGTACGAGTTTTTAGATGATTATCTTCAAAACTCCAGTCTTTTTGTTCAAAAAGCGCCTTCGCCTTTAGACCATTTGGGCAAATTTTCTCTGGTATAACCATGCGATATAAGATTATATTTTCAAATTGATTTGTCATTTTTTTATAACTATAAATACTGTATATTTTAATAATGTTAAGTATACCACCTAAAAATATGAACTCATATACAAAAAAGGATAAGCCATGTGTACAAATGTATTTATAAATAAAAATTATTATAAAATAGAAGCAAGATCTATGGATTTCCTGCTTTTGAAAATGGTTGGGATTATGTAGGAATTGAGAATACTACAAATTTTATTATTGACGCAGACAAGATTCTTATAGAGCAGCTTACAAGCTGGAAGGCTATTTTGATAGATTTGGCTTTGATAGAAGTATTGCAGATGGTTTAAACACAATGACTTTATTTTAGTGTTTTATATCTTGTGATATAACCAAATACCCAACATATGATCCTAAATATACACTCCCAGTCCTTTTTATATATGATATTGGTAATTTTTAATTTTTTATTAGCGATGGTAAAAATGTAACAGAAGCTATAAAGTTTCTATCTGAACATCAGATAGTTAATAGTGTTATCAAACTTAAACATGGTATTTTTATCAAAAATATTCCGCTACATCTCTCTTAGAGATTCACTAGGCAATAGTGCTGTGATAGAGTTTCTTGATGGTGAAATTCAAATATATAAAGAAACTGAAGATGTCTTAACCAATGCCCCTAGCTATAAACTGGCATTTAGAAAATATCAAAGAGTACCAGTTCTATATCTCGTTTTATAAGAGCTTATATACTATCTAAAACTTATGCTTGAGCCAAAATCAAAAGATAAGCGTTTTATCATGCTACATTAATTATTGTAAATGTTTCCGTACCTCCTTACGAAAAATCTATGACTCTCTGGACAACTATAAAAGATCTAAAAAACCTAACTATTGCTTACTGCATATCAAGGGACTGGTTCTATTGGAGTATATGCTATGAGTATAGATAGTGTTATATTACTTATAATTTTAAAGCTATGAATTTTGTAAATATACCACTTCAAGTACAAGGTAGAGGAAAAAAACCGACACCAAACACAGATATTAAACAAATTGTCGAAATGTCTGAAGTTGTTGGCTTACAAAACAATAGACTATAAAATTAAGTTTTCTTTTTGCTTCATCCTAATTAGCATAGGATTGCAGAATAGCTCTTCTCCTAGATAAGCTACCGTGAATATTATATTCTCTAGCTCTACAATCTCCACATATTTTGATAAATTCGTACGCACCACATTTACCCTTATAAGCACTCAAATCACGCATATCTTCTAGCATCTTACTATTTTCCAAATCTCAGCAAAAGATTTTTCTTTGACACTACTAGCACCCATAGGTAGGTAGCTACACGGATAAACATTGCCATCGACATTAAGTAGGCAAATACTTTGTTCTACAATACAACCCTTACTAGCCCCAGTACTAAAACTAAGAGCTCTTGAGCAAACTTTGGCGCCGTTGTGTTTATTACGCTCAAAACGGATACAATAATAATGTGGTGCACAAGTTGGTCGCACGAACATATCCTGCTCATCTGCCTCAATATCGTAGTGCCAGTTGAGAATATCTTGGTAATCATCTAATATCTATTAGCTCCTATATCAGCTCTTCACCATGCCCTGTAGACACACGATCATAAATAGATACCATGCTGTAGCCTCTAGTGATTTAGCAAGTTTATAAACATCTTTAATTTCATGCTGGTTACGTTTGGTAAATGATGAGTTTAAAAAAATGGTATTACCATTTTTTTAAAAAAAAGCGCAGCATTTACAATTGCCTCAAAAGCACCCTTTTGGCTTCTGAAATCATTATGCGTCACTGCTGTAGCACTATCGATACTTAGAGATATAATACTTATGCTTGAGTTTTTGATTTTCTCGTAAATCTCATCAGAGGCATTTTCGATTAGATTTAAACCTTGGGAAATAGTATACTCTTCAATTTGGCAATTTTGTTTTAATGTCAGAAAGTCCATGATAACTAGACCTATATCACTAAATGTATCTCTATAATAGAATAAAACAATATTTACTCTGAATATAAATCAGCTATAAACCCCCGCCTTTATATAAGTTAAACTGATATCTATTATAAAAATCATTAGTATTTATATATATAAAAACTCCTGCAATAATAGTCACATAAACTTAAAGACTAAAAATTCAAAAGGTAATAAAAATGAAAAAATTAGAACTAACAACAACTCTCATAATCACCCTAAATACAATAAGCTTTGATGCTTTTGTCCATCAAGTAAACTCAACAAATAATACTTCATTCCCAACACAAGATTTTATTTTAGCTTAATTGTATTTGCTCAGATTTAAAATTTACCAGTTTGTAAAAAGCAATCTATTTTACTTAGTGTTTCATCATTATGATGAATCTTTCTATGATTTTTATTTAGGATAACCTATAAGCACTATTTATCGCAAAAACAGATGCTACTTCAACCAAATCATCATGATCACTTTTTAGGCAATATTTAGCCAAAAGATTAAATCTTGAATGCTTATGTTGCCAGCAATTAGATGAACTGGAATCCTAGCTGCAACTTTATTACAAATCTCAAATTAGTCATCAGTTACTTTTAGTTCTTTATTTGGTTTTAGTATCTTGGAATAAAACGAAACTCCATCTCCAAAATCAGCAAATTTTGAGCCTGTAAATGGTATCGCTAATAAATACACATTCATCAATATTTTCAAGCTGTAGCTTATCTATACACTTACAAACTAATATACCAACCCAAAACTATACGCTATAAAGGTATAGACTTTGTCTTTGGGATGTTTTGTATAACTTGGCAAAGTTTAGTAACTGCGACATCGATAGTTACAAAAGTAGTTGGCAAATCCACAGCATAATATCATCATAATTTTTTTAAAGGACTCGCTAAACTTTGCCATTTTCGATAAAACCATGACTAGAACTATAACTTTATCTTTGTTCATATATCTGTATTTTTAATAAATTAAAACCAAATCATTTTATATTATCTTTTAAGATAATATTCAGCTCATCAAAAGTTAGATAGTCATTATATAGATCTTTAGCAATCCAATCTAACAGACCAAGATCTGTTACTGTGATACTCTCAGCTAGAGCAAAACTTGCTGTAGCTAAGATAACCAGCTGGCGACTCCATCATACAGCCAACCATAAAGGTATTCCGGCATTATCAACTAATCTTTTAATTTTCTGTGCCTCTAAGGATACCATCTTTTAGCAAGCTTAATATTAAACTCACTCAGAATGATACGCTCAGCATCTTTAACATCAAATACTGACTCATCTGCCACTATGGCAATATTACTAAATTTAGTAATCTCAAGCATTACAGCAATATCATAATACTTAATAGGCTGTTCAATTATCTCAACATTTAGGCTATATTTATTTAACTCTTCGATAAACTGTTTTGTCTACGAAATATTCTAGCCCTGATTAACATCAAACCTAAATTTGATATTTTTGCTAAACTCACTATCAAGAGCTTTAAATAATTGTATGTCTCTATTAAAATCTGCACCAGTTTTGACTTTGATAGCTGTGAAGTTAGCTTCAATTCCATTTTGAATATTGGTAATAGTCTCAAGAAACTGTGCCACAACTTATAGAGACATCGGTTTCTATAATATTATTTTTGCTCCAAGGAGCTTATAGCTACCGGGATATTTTTTTCTTAGCCAGCAAATCATCAAAGTATTTTAGCCACGATTAGACTTACCTTGAGTACCTATCAAAAAGCCAAGTAATGCCATAACCACCACTATAGAAACCAAACTTTTAGATATACACTTGCCAAAATTGGCACACCTATTATACCACAAATATTAGCTAAGGAAGCTATTGAACACATTACTAAATTTAATCTAAAAATTTTGGCTATTATCATCATTAGTATAGCATGAATAACAAGTACCATAACCCCACAAACAATATATATCAGTAATTGAGAAAAACCTTTGAAACTTGAACCTGAAGCTATGATAAAATGCTACCAAAAAGTACAAGAATATACTCGCAATAATGCTATCACTTCTAACCTTAGGAATTGGCTTCATAACTCCTAAAAAGCCAAACAATGTCACCAACAGTATTGTCCATATCTTAGCTGAAATTAGCTCAGTTGCTGGTAGATAGCTAGAGAGTATCGTTTGCGATATCTGTAGCGGCAAAAACCACTGCAATCAACAAAAATATCCCAATAAAATTAATCTCACTCTTAATATGATAAGAATTATTAATATAAACATTACCGATATGCTCTTCGATACAACCTGCTTTTGTCCATTTATTAAAGATATTTGCTCCGTGATATTAGTGCAAATAAAAATGTAAACCAAATAGAGTAACTAATCAAGTCTGTTAAAAGTATATAGCGCATTTGATTATCAGTAGTAGCTAATGCCTCTTGATAGCAACCATATTACCAGTACCATCTATCCAACTAACTGATAATACCGATAAACCTTTCCAAGTATCTGGGAATATATATCTTCCAATAGTTAGATACATTATCACAAATGCAATCATGATACTTATGCTTGCGCCCAAGCATAATCACCATGCGGATATCACAGCGAATTAGCATCAAAAATAGCATAATCGGTAATATTAAATCTTGTAGTTGTGATCTTGTCTAAATTATCTCGGTCGATTTAGTATTCCAAAAGCCACAAGCTAATAACAATACAATTACAAAATAATAATCACAATAGCTGGAAAATATTCAAATAATTTTGACTTAGATTTACTTGAAATCAATACGATTATAAAATATAAGATAGTGAAATAATTATCATAGTTATACTCTTTGGTAGGAAAAAGTTGTTTTATTATAATATTAATTTTAGTCTTTTAGAAAATTATCAATATCTGGGATTAAATCTTCTGGAATAGTTTTAGGTGCATATCTTACGACAGTTTCACCATCTTTTGATATCAAAAACTTAGTGAAATTCCATTTGATCCTTTCTGTACCAAGCACGCCTTTTGCTCTTTCTTTGAGATACTCGAATAATGGCTCAGCATCTTTACCATTTACTTTAGTTTTTTTCATAATTGGAAATGTGACATTATAGTTAGTTTCACAAAAGTTTTTAATCTCTTCATCACTACCAGGCTCTTGACCACCAAATGAATTACAAGGAAATGCTACAATCTCTAAATCTGGATATATTTTATGCAGATGTTGTAAACCACGATACTGCTTAGTAAAGCCACACTTACTTGCAACATTAACTATCAAAAGTACTTTATCTTTTGGTAGATTATATTCTGAACCATCATTCGCAGTTAGCTTAAAATCATAAATAGACATGTTATCTTTACCTCTTATATACTTTTTATTAAAAACTTTGATCTGCTGGTTGTAAATTTTTTCTATTTAGAAGATCAAAAACCTCAGCAACTAAATTTGGAGAAACATCACACTGTATCGCAAACGATGTGCGTGTATTTGCTAGTGATTGATCTTTAAATGGATCATAATTTGGTAAATTTTGCTTTTTCTCAAGCTTTAACATTTTATCTCTCAAGCCACGACGCTCAGCAATTAGTTGTATAATTTGCTGATCAGCATTCATAATTTTAGTCCTATAGCACTCTACCGAAGGCTTAGTGGCATTATTTTGTGCCATCGCAAATGATGAACTATAAAAAGCAAGGCAAAGTGCCATTATAAGGTATTTTTTCATATATTCAGTTTTTAAGCTCTAGTTTTAAAATAATATTTAATAATATAATGTTTTATAAAAATTTTTAAAACCCCATAATAGTATAAAAAACAAATAAATTTTACTATGTTGTTTAAAAACAAAAAATCTACTGACACATTCGAACTCGAAAATAATAACCAAGATACCACTAGTGCTATCATCAAACCCAAGCTGTGGAAATTATTTAACTGGTTAATATTTTGTGCCTTTATACTAGTTTTAAGCTCTTATCTAAATGCGCAAATATTTTTATTAGCTTTTACTTTTGTGATTTTAGTTGCCTTAGCTATCAAGCTGTATCTAATGAATAAACTACCACCATTAAACTTTAGAATTTATATTGTAGTTTTTCTACTAATTTTTATTTTATGTGAATATAATTACTTAGAGATTGTCTATTTTAAATCATTTAAAATTAGCAATATAAACTATCAGCGTTTACTTACAAACCTAGGGATTTTTATTGGTGCATTATGCAATATTGTTTTTACTACAAAAATCCAAGTTGCTCCACAACTGTTTTTTAGTGAAGATTTCATTCAATGGGTTGCTAACTATATTAATAAAACACCTCAAAAAGCTCTTATATATCTTGATGGCGTATATTTTGTAATATTTAGCTATGTCGTACCAGTGATTATCAATTTTATCTACGCGATGCTGATAGGTGTAATAGTTGTAAGAATCAAACAGCTTATAATAAGATCATAGTACTTCAGCTTTAGCAAAAGATTTTAGCTTTGCTATTATTTTTTGTTTGTTATCATTATTAATAAAAAGCAGCTATTGAAGTATTTAAATTCATAATAACTATATTTGCAAAAGAGAGAATATTTTTAGGCATTATCTATCAAAATTTTTCGATGAAAACTCATTATAGAACCACTCTAAAAGCTCATCTAGCGTATACTTTGAAAGTTTAATATTATGTTAGCAGCAAGTTCGATAATAGTATCTACACGCAAACTGCCATCAAGATGGTTATTAAAACAACTTTTGGTATCAAAAAATATTATCTATCATCGTATCTCTTTTAAAATTAAAAAATGACTACCAACACTTTGTTTGCATTTGATAGCTTATTCAAGTATTAATTTAGCTAGCTTAACTATTTTTCTATAAGCTTCAAGTTTATAGTAATAGTTTGCTAATACTGTGTCCGTACTTTATTGATTGTTCTAATAGTTGTAGCTGCTGATATGCTTTACTAAGTCCTGCTTGGCTTCTGACCAAACCAACATTATCCCACATTAGTTGGCGTATCTGATTTAGTTGTTGTAAATAATCACTACTTGAGTTAAATAATTTTAGTTTTTGATTACACTCAATAAAGCTATCATCTATATTAGCTAAAATCTCCTTACTAGCTGCTAAAGCATAGACAATACACTCTAATAATGAGCTATTTGCTAACCCATTAACACCATGTAAGACAATACAGACAACCTCACCTACAGTATACAAACTAGCAATACTAGTCTGAGAATTATTATCTACACTAATACCGCCATAACTATAGTATAAAGCTGGAGAGACTGGGATTCTATTATTAGCTGGATTGATATTATTATCAAATAATTTCTCATAAATATATGGAAATTTTTGCTGCCATTGACTTGTATTTAAATGTGTCGCATTAAGGTAAATATCTCTACCAACCTGCACATTTATATATATCTGTCTAACAACACAATATCTCTACGAGCTAAATCTTGCAGCTAATGAACTGACTTCATAATTCTGATACCTTTTAGTCTCTAGCACAGCACCACTGCCACGGATAGCTTCTGAGATCAAAATAAGTACTCCATTTTGAGCAAAAAAATAAGTAGGATGAAATTGAATAAACTCTAGATTCTCAAGCTGGCAACCAATATCATAAACTATAATCATCACACTACCACTACTCAGCTGTAGCATTAGTTACATACTTATATAATCCTGAGGCACCACCTGAAGCAGGTATGACTTTTTTGTAATAAATTTAGTAATTTGATATTTACTATCATAACTATACAGCCTGATACAGTTATTATCTTTTTTATTAACTCTATACTATAACATTATGTTCGGTATAAATATTGATATTTTTAAAGTTATTAAGGTTCTTATATAAGCTTGTAATAACTGCTCTACTAGGATAGTCTTTGATATGTTTAATAATTGCCTCAACAGAAATAAAATTAACGCCAGTTTTAGCCATAACAACTATAGATTTACTGTCTATATCTCTAGAGACTTCTAATGCTACTTTACTTCTAGCGACACTCACAGCTATATCAATATCTGCACTGCTAAAATTATCAAGCATTACAATACCTACTCTAGTAGCTATCGCTTGGTTTAATTCATCTAAGTTTGTAACTTCGACTTCAACAACTTTACTACTATCTGATTTTTTTGCCTTAGCAACAGCTTTGGCAATACAACCAGCTGAGGGAATATGATTTTCTTTGATTAAATAAGTATCAAATAAACCAATACAATGATTAAAACCAATCACCACACCTAACCGCATATTTTTGTGCTAAGCGAAATCCTGGGATAGTATTGCATGTATCAAGTAGCTTTGTCTTATATTGAGAAATTAATTTGACTAATTTATTTGCCGCTGTAGCAGTAGCAGAAAGCATTTGGATAAAATTTAACATCGTTCTTTCTGCTGTTAAGATGTTTCGAGCATTATCCTTAAGTTCAAAAATTTTTGCATTAGCTGGTACTCTTTGAGCATTATTTATATAACCAAGTTATCTATATACTTTTATCAAACTGATTAATTACTTCATTAGCAAAATCTTGATCATATAAGATCATATCTTCTCTAGTGATACAAAATGCTGTAGTATCAACATTTTCAGCTAGCTGTGTGTAATATCTCCACAGTTGCTATATCTTCTGCTAAAGACTCTCTAACTAACCTTGTGATAACACTATCGGGAATTTTACTAATTTGATTAGTATTTAACATCACATCAGACATATTATTTCCTAAAAATTTATCATTCCGTTTAATAGAGTAAGCACCCCCTCTTTATCAAAAAATATATCATTAGTCTGATTGATTAAGCATTCTTTTAAATTTTTAAGCTGATTTAGTCTCATCCATCGACATCATGGATATTTGTAAATGATTGACAATTTGCGCCACAACCAGCAGTAGGTGCTGGAATAAACTCTCTATGTGGCGATAGCTGTTTCATTTTATATGAATACACCAGTATCTATAGCAACAATAAATTTTGTATTGTTAAGCTTTTGGCTTGCTGCTATTAATTGAGATGTTGAACCAACTGTATCAGCTCTGTTGATAATCTCTGCCGTAGATTCAGGATGTACTAAAACTGCAGTATCTGGATGCTCAAGCATTAAATCATCTAGAGCTTGAACTTTAAACTCTTCATGCACAATACAACTACCATTATACAGTAGCATATCCGCACCAGTTTGCTTAGCAATCCAATCACCAAAAAAATCTATCTGGCTCCCAAAGAATCTTTTTACCTTACTTATGCAAATAAGAACAAATCTCCAAAGCATTTGAAGAAGTAACAGTCCAATCAGCTAAGGCTTTAATCTCTGCGAAAATATTGACATATACAACTACTTCTCTCTATCAGGCTGAGCCGCTATAAATCTTTCAAATTCACTATTATTACAACTTAAATCTAATAACCATTCTGCTTCCAAAGTTGGCATTAGTACTTTTTTTTCAGGACTAAGAACCTTTGCAGAATCACCTATAAACCTAACACCTGCAACTACTAGTAGAGTATCACAGTTACTTTATAAACCAAACTTAGCCATAGCAAGCGAATCACCGACGAACCCATCAGTTTTCTAAGCTAGTTCTTGAATTTCTGCATCAACATAATATTGTACTACCAAACAAGCATTATTCCGTTCTAATAACTCTTGAATTTCCTGCATATATTTTTGTTTTTCAGTATCTTTTATTTTCAAATAGGTAGATTTTGTCTAGCTTGTGATATTTTATCTTTTATAAGTTTTTGATTTAACATCCAAATATTCTCCTTAGTTTTTAACTTTGGATATTTTCTTCGAAATATTTACATAATTGTTCTAATGACTGACTAAAATCATAATTAACCAACTGACAATCATATCCATCAGCATGCGAAATTTCTGATTGTGCTTGCTCCATACGATAATCCATAGTTTCTTTAGAATCTGTATTTCTTTTTTCTAAACGTTTTCTTAACTCATCTAATGATGGTGGTAATATAAACATACTCTTAGCTCTATCACCATAAATAGCGCGTGTCTGTTGCGCACCTTGCCAGTCAATCTCAAGGATAATATTCTTACCAGCTGCAAGTAATCTATCAATCTCAGCCTTTGATGTACCATAATAGTTTTTGAAAACTTTAGCATATTCGATAAATCCATCTTGACTAAGCAATTGTTCAAATTCAGCGATTGTCACAAAATAATACTCTCTACCATTAATCTCGCCAGCACGAGGCTCTCTAGTAGTATGAGATGTTGCTACAGCAAAGTTCTCTTTGCCTACTTTAGTGGCTAAAAAAGCTTTTAATAAAGAACTTTTACCAGCACCAGATGGCGCAGAAACTATAAAGATATAGTTACTCATTTGTAAAAATTATAATTAAATAGTTTAATTCAATGAATTATACAACTTTAGAGTGGTAAACAAAATAATATCCTAGAAATTAACTATTTAAACTTATAAGAAAAAATTTAATAAGTTTATTGTACAGTAAGATTTAATTTTTTACCTGCAACCCAGACTTTTTTAAGGTGATTTATCACTTTTGGTGAAAGGTTAGATGGTAAATCAACTAATGTATAATCTTTTTGAATAGAGATATTACAGATATGTTTACTGTCAATATTACCTTCATTAGCTATAGCTCCGACGATATTTCTCGGTTGAACATCATTATCACGACCAACATCTAACTTATAAGTAGTTAAATCAATATTTACAATATGACGCGATTTTCTATCTGCTCTATCAAAACGCCTAACTCTATCACCTTGTTTATTTCTACGTTGAAATCTTTCATTTTTTCTAACATCTCTAGAATTTCTATTATCACTGACTGGCTTTTCTTCTTTAGCTTGAATCTCTCTTGGGAAGAAAGTTTTCTTACCTTGCGCTAGTAGTGCAAGTACAGCCAAAAGCTCATCTAAATCAAGCTCTAACTGCTCACGAATCTCAGTAATAATCTCTTTATATTTATCTAAAGATTTATTTTTATCTAATGCTGAGATTATTCTAGCTTTAAAGTGTTCTACCCTACTTTGGGCTAAATCTTTGGCACTTGGTATAAATACTTCCTGGATTGGCGAGCCTGTAAATCTCTCAAGAGTACGCAAGAATCTCATTTCTTTGAGTGACACTAAAGAAATTGATGTACCTTCACGCCCTGCTCTACCTGTACGCCCAATTCTATGTATATAAGTATCTGTATCATTAGGCATATCATAGTTAATCACATGGCTAATACGCTCAAGATCTATACCTCTAGCTACTACATCTGTAGCAACGAGAATATCTGATTTAGCACTTCTAAATTGATCAACAATATATTCACGCTGCGATTGTTGCATATCACCATTTATAGCAGTTACTTTGTAGCCGAGCGCCTTTAAGTTATCCGCAACTTCGATAGTGCTAGTTTTAGTCTTAACAAAGATAATAACACCATCAGTTTCTTCTGTCTCAAGCAATCTATCTAAAGCATCTATCTTTCTAAAGCCTTTGATTACGACAAATTTTTGTGTCACTGTGTTGGCAGTTTTTGTCTTAGTTTTTACTTGTATCTTACAAGGATTTCTTAGGTACTCTTCGATAATGTCAGCAATATCAGCTGGGATTGTTGCTGAGAAAAGTAATCTTTGGCACTGATCAGAAATATGACTTAAGACAAATCTAACATCATCAATAAAGCCCATTCTAAGCATTTCATCAGCTTCATCTAAGACTAGTGCTCTTAGGTTATCAAGCTCTAGCGTACCTTTTTCAATATGATCCATGACACGCCCTGTAGTGCCCACTACTACTTTGATCCCTTTTTTAAGTGCTCTAATTTGTGAACCGTATTCTTGGCCACCATAGATACAAGCAACATCTAAATTTGGTACATTTTTGGCAAATGCTTCAAATTGCTCTGCAACTTGGATAGCTAATTCTCTAGTAGGAGCTAATACCAAAACTTGTGGCGATTTATCTTTAGATTT
Organism: Francisella-like endosymbiont; assembly: GCF_003069505.1. NCBI lineage: Bacteria > Pseudomonadati > Pseudomonadota > Gammaproteobacteria > Thiotrichales > Francisellaceae > Francisella-like endosymbiont. The sequence continues at coordinate 41,176 of NZ_QAPC01000002.1, forward strand.
TAAATCAATGTTATTTATCAATGGTAATGCAAATGCTGCAGTTTTACCCGTACCCGTTTGTGCTTGTCCTAGCACATCTCTACCCGATAAGATATATGGAATAGCATACTGTTGAATTGGTGTAGGATTTTCATATCCTAATTTAATAACAGTACCTACAATACCTTGACTTAGCCCAAGCTGACTAAAATCTTTTTTAGTTTCAGAATTCATTTTGTCCGTAAATTTTTGTATGAGAAATTTTATTAAATAATTTGAAAATTATGAGAAATTTAAATTATCCGCGAGATGTAATTTCTAATAGATGGTAACCAAATTGAGTCTGTACTGGACCATGAACTTTATGTAATTCATCGTTGAATATAACTCTATCAAACTCAGGAACCATTTGTCCTTGAGAGAAAGTCCCTAGATCACCGCCTCTAGCTCCAGATGGACATAGAGAATGCTTTCTAGCTGCTTTTTCAAGAGTTATTTTACCTTCAGTTATATCTTTTTTGATTTGTTGACATTCAGATTCTGACTGTACTAGCAAATGCCTACCTGAAGCTTTCATAATTATAGTTCCTTATTTTTGGATTTAACTATTACTAATTACACTCCTAAGGATACATTATTTAGTGTAAATATACAACTTTATTAAAGAGCGGCTATTGGCCTAAATTACGTAATTTTTTACCTGAAATAAGGTTATCTTCTATTTTCTCTAAGCTAATACCTTTTGTTTCAGGAACAAAAAGCTTTAAGAATATTATTGCAATGATACAGAAAAGAGCATAACTAACAAATATCATTGGTTTACCCCAAACTCCTGCTTCCATTATCACATTTGAGTATGCTACAACTATCCATACGAATGTCCAGTTAACAATAGTTGTAATAGTCATACCAAATTCACGTATATTTTGTGGAAATATCTCAGAACATAAAATCCAAGCAACTGGCCCCCATGAGCATGCAAAGCCAAAAATATATAATAGGCATGCAATCAATAATATATACTTAGGTAATTTCGAGCTTACACCAACTACATCAATAGCATAAAAGCATAGGGCTACAACTAAAAGAGTCATTGTCATGATTGTAGCTCCAACAGTTAGGAGCTTTTTTCTACCCCATTTCTCAACCCAACGAATTGCTGGGAATGTAGATAAAAAGTTAACAAAAAATACTGCTAAACCAGCTAAGATAATATTTAAACCAGCTCCTTCTAAAAAGCTTGGTGCATAATATATCATCGCATTGATACCAACTAATTGTTGGAACATCTGAATTACTACACCGACTATAAGTATTTTCCAGAAAAAGCTCTTACTTAATACTTGCTTAACAGAGTGTGATTTTTGATGATTTAACTGACTTATTTCTTGTATTTCTTTGTCAATTTGATCTTGATTTCTTAATCTTTTTAATACCTCTCTAGCCTCTCCTCCTCTATCTTTCATCATCAACCATTTTGGGCTCTTAGGTAAAAAGAAACAACCAACAAACATCAATGCTGCAAAAATAGTAATAACACTAAACATCAAAGTCAACGATACTCTAGTATGTCCCGCTAACTCAACTATGACAACATTTACCAAACATATTAAAAATATACCAAACGTAATCATTAACTGGAATAATGAAGATATTGATCCTCTTATTTCTTTTGGAGCTGTCTCTGCTAGATATAATGGTGTTGCAAATGAAGCTAAGCCAACCCCAAAGCCAAGAATAAACCTACATACTGTAAGTATATTTAGTGGTGGTAAAAGTGAAGAAACTAATGCTCCAATAAGGAATGAGAACCCTGCTATTAATAAAGTATTTTTTCTACAAAAATAACGGGAGAAAAAACCACTACAAATTGTACCTAAAATACCGCCATAAGCTAAAATAGAGTTAAATTTACCTTCTGTAATACTGCCTGGAGCAATATTATAAATATGATCAAGTGTTTCACCTGCGTTTGCAATAAATCCTTGATCTAGTCCAAATAGCAAACCACCTAATGCAGCTATTGTAGCAATTAGATATACTATTCTTTTATATTCTTTTTGTACTTCCATATTCTCCCACCATTTATTTATAGATTGTTTGTTAGCGACCAATTTTTGCTAAAGATTTGCCAGCGATAAGGTTATCTTCTATTTTCTCTAAGCTAATACCTTTTGTTTCAGGAACAAAAGCTTAACAAATAATATAAAAACTATCCAAGATATCGCAAAACCAAAGATAAATAACAAACAAAATATCAAAGCAGTCCATTGTAATGTTTGTGATAAAACCATTGCTTGGCCATAGACAAAGTGTGTTTTAAAGATAAAGCCAATAACGATACACGAGATTATCAATAAGTTTAAAAATTGGCTTACACCCAAATTTATCGATATACTTAATTGCCAAAAAGGTTGTCAGCATATTAAGTAAACCAATCACTATTGTCGATGTTGAAGGATTAGTAAATCCTGCTAATTTAAAGATATCTGTTGAGTAATACATAAAAGCATTCATGTCGGTGAACTGTTGGATGCTTGCAAAGCTATACCTAAAAATAAGACTTTTATAAAAAACTTTTGCTTAAGCAAAGAAAAAACACTAACACCTCTATGTGTTGTTTGTTTAATTTCGTTATGCTCGTCTAGTGCTTCTACTTCGCTCGATCTTATTTTTTTAAGAACAATAACAGCCTCATCATTACCTTTTAAAACAAGCCATCTTGGACTTCCAGGCAATGTTAAACATCTAAAGAACATTATCACTGAAGAAATTGCCAATACTGCAAGCATAATCCTCCAAGAACCTGTACTTTCTAAAGCTGAATTGGTTAAAAGAACCAAAAATAAACCAATAGTTATCATTAATTGGTATAAAGCAATCAAAGCACCTCTAAACTCTTTTAGAGCAATTTCTAATAAATATAAAGGTGCAATAAATGAAACAATCCTTACCGCAATACCTAAAATGAATCTTGAGCTAATAAAAATTTGATAGCTAGATACCAAAATTCCGACTATTGTAAAAATAGAAAAAATAGTAGCTGCAATTAGAAGTACTTTTCTACGTCCCATACTGCTTTGATAAAAAACCACTAAATAACGCCCCACAAGCAGCTCTAAGCAGCGATACACTTGAGACATAACCATTTTACTCAATACTTAAACCAAATGTTTCTGATATGCAATGCAGCAAGCCGTTAACATAACCAATATCCATACCAAAAAGCAACCTAGCAAGTGTTGCTATTATAGCCACGCGAATGACTACAAAATTTTTTTCATTTTGCATACAAAAATTCCTACATCAATTTAGCTAATAGTTCCAGCATTTATGATTATACTATACTCAAAATACAAAACAACTATTTTTTGATTTATAAATGAATATTTCAGCTACAATATTACAGCTCAAATTCTCGAATCGTCGTAAGAGTATCTTAACTAATGAGTAGATTTTGGTATCACCTCATAGGCTTAATAGACCATGGCAAGGTCAGTCTGAATAGACTCAAAAAAATACTCTCCCAGAGTATGGTGACAAGTGTTATCTTTGTCCGACTAACACTTGAGCTAATGGAGAAGTTACCTGAGTTTAAAGAAACTTTTGTATTTGAGAATGATTTTTCTGCTTTAATCTAAAGAAAAAATAGACAAAAACCTTGAGATAAATGATGATTTATTTCAGCTAAGTAGTTCTACTGGCATTGCTAAAGTTATTTGCTTCTCTGCAAAACATAATCTAACAATGGCATCAATGCAATAAGATGATACCACTAGAGTAGTTGATTTATGAGCAACTGAAGTAGCAGAATTAAGTAAAAAATATCAATGGGTACAAGTTTTTGAGAATAAAGACTCGATTATGGGTTGCTCCAACTCTCATCCATATGGGCCAAATCTGGGCTTATGATTTCTTACCAACAGAAGCTCAAAAAGAACATCAAACACAATTGGAATACTTTCAAAAACACAAATCAATTATGCTGCTTGATTATGTAAATCGCGAGATTAATGAGAAAAATAGAATTTGTTTATTAAAAAGATGATTGATTAATTGTTGTACCGTTTTGGGCAACATGGCCTTATGAGGCTTTATTGCTTCCAAAATTTAAATTCTTACATCTAAATCATTTAAATAATCAGCAAAAAAATCTCTAGCTAATGCTCTAAAAGTATTGTTAGTAAAATATGATAAACTATTTGATACTTCTTTCCCATACTCTATGGGCTAGCATAGCTCAATAAATGCTACAGAGTGCGACTACTTGCCTTCATGCATACTTCTATCCACCTCTGCTCCGTTCAGTAACAGTCAAGAAATTTATGGTTGGTTTTGAAATGCTTGGAGAATCGCAAAGAGATATTACTCCAGAGTTAGCAGCACAAGTTTTAAGAGAGTTATAATTATGATGGACTGTATCAAAGATAATTTAACCAATCGTTTAATCCTGAAGTATTTTTTCGCCAAGTCAAATCAATTTAATAGGTGAGCACACCACCGACTATAACAATGGTTTTGTAATACTATTTGCTATCAATAAAGGTACTTTTATATCTATCGCAACTAGGGATGATAACATTGTCAATGTATATAGTAAAAATCTTTATGATTCTGCATTATTTTGATACAAATAAAATTATGCAAGAACTAACTAATACTTGGCAAAACTATATAAAAGGAACTATAAATATCATCAAGCAAGATTTCTGTAGTGATATTAAAGGAGCAAATATTTATATTTTTAGTGATTTCATCATCTACCTCACTAAATACCTGCTTATAATAAAATCTATTAACTAAACATCTCTAAACTTGATCTTGCTAAGATTGCACAAAAAGTAGAGCATCAATACATTAGTACAAAATGTGAGCTTATGGATCAAATGGCTTGTTTGTTTTCACAGCAAAATGCTGCAACAATGATTGATTATAATAATCATCATTGTGATAATAGCTTTTTTGAGCTTGATAATCTATCAGTACTAATTTGTGATACCAATATTAAGTATAATTTAGCAGATTCTGCCTACAATAAGCGCCACCAAGTTTGTGAAAATATACTATATTTCATAAGATAAAATCTCTGCGTGAGCTGGATATATAAAAACTAGAGCGTATAAAAGTTAACTCTCTGAAGAAGATTATAAATTAGCATTACATATATTTATAGAAAATCAAAGAGTGAAAGAAGTTACTAAAGCAATAGCAGCTAAAGATTGGCAAAAGCTAGGTAAGCTAATTTATCAGTCGCATAATTCACTAAAAAATGATTATAAGGTCAGCTGTGATGAACGTGATTACCTAGTTAAGTTATCTCAAAACTTTGCTGGAATTTATGATGCTAGAATGACTGATGATGGTTTTAGTGGTTCGACAGTACATCTTTTATCTACCAAGCTTCTAAAGACTATACTAGCTACTTTAGCTACTTAGAGAAAAATTTAATATAAAACCAGTATTTTATATTTCAAAAGCTTGTCAAGATACTCATAAAATTTAAAATATTTTTCTAACTTTTTCTAGTAGATTATTTTTTTGCTGTGTATATGGTTTAGATTGGATATTCCCCCATACAGGAGCTGGCCAAGATGGATCATTTTCGAAACGCCCTACTACATGTAGGTGCATTTGCTTAACAACATTACCTATAGTAGCTATATTTAACTTATCAACATGGTATTCTTTAAATATAAATCTAGAGAGTTTATTGATAATAATATTTATATTGTATTGAACAGGATCAACAAGCTGATACCACTCTGTTCTATCTGTAAAAGGTACAACTATAAACCAAGGTACGATAGAGTTATTTACTACTAGAATTTTACAGTCTAGGTGCTCACAAACTTCAAAAGTATCAGCTGCTAAGCGAGGATCTAATTTAAACATTTAAAAATCTCCTTATTTTTTCTAAATCTTGCGGTGTATCAACACCTGCTGGAGTTGATTTAGATGATTGAGCTATTGCAATCTTATAGCCATTATATAGAACTCTAAGTTGCTCTAATGCTTCGTATTTTTCAATTGGTGAAACTGTAAGTTCAGCATAATGCTTTAGAAAAGCCACTCGATATGTATATATACCAATATGTCTAAAAAACTCTGAAATACTAACTTGCTGATCCTCAGAAAAACCTCTCTCAAAAGGAATAGATGCTCTACTAAAATATAAAACATAATTATTTTTGTCAAAAACTACTTTAACATTGTTAGGATTATAAATATCTTCTACATCAGTGATTTTTTCACACAATGTTGAGACTACTGCTTCTGGTTTATCTATCAATAACTGTACCACTTGCTCAATATTCTCAACAAGTATCAAAGGCTCGTCACCTTGGACATTTACAACAATATCTTCATCAGCAAAACCTAATTTACTAACGGCTTCTGCTATTCTATCTGTACCTGACTCATGATCAGCCCTTGTCAAAGCTACTTTTGCACCAAAACTCTCAGCTACATCTTTTATTTCTTGGGAATCTGTAGCTATTATTATACTATCAAACTTTGATTTGGCTACTTGTTCATAGACTCTCTGAATCATTGGCTTACCAGCAATATCAGCTAGCATCTTATTTGGTAGACGAGTTGATTTAAGCCTTGCTGGAATTACAATATGGATATTAGTCATATTTTTTCACCTCTTCAAGAGTTAGCTTTTTAGCTTCTTCAACTAACATTACTGGAATATTCCCGCGAATTGGATAAGCTAGTTTATCCGCTTTACATACTAAAACTTGATTTTCTTTATCATAATGTAAATTTGATTTGCAAATTGGACAAACCAACACATTTAAAACTGAATGATCCACTATTTCACCTCTATTATAAATTCATATTTATCTGTTACTTGCTCTGCTTTGACAAGTATATAATCATTTACCTTACACCATGCTGGGATATCATGCATAGTACCAGGATCAGTACAAACTACTTTTAATTGCTCCCCTTCTTAGAGCATTCTGTGTTTTGATAACTGGCATCCGACAAAGAAGCCTTTCTAAGTTTAACTGCTGTATTTATTATATACCACTCCTTTTTAATCTCATCAGTATAGGCTTGACAGTGACTTCTTTACTCGTACCATCTAGATAGTTATCTAGATAGTTAAATACCATAGTTGCCTTGTGTAAATCTACCTAAGACTTGTGTTGTGTATTGCTCATCATTTTTGTCAAACCACCATCTATCAAAGTCAAAGGACCTATATGTAATGAGCAATAGACACTTATAAATTGATTTTTGTAACCGTTTAAATAATTATTTTCACTCTCTTTACGACCAATTATAAGTTTATAAATAAAGCTTAAAGCTAATATGTCTACCAATCTTAAGAAGCTAATATCATCAGACTCATACTCTTTTAAACTACGCGCTTGCCATAAATCAACTAATTTATCAGAGTACTGTTTATCAGTAAGGAAACAACAACCCTTAGGAGGAGAAGCATAGTCTTTTATACCCCATTCACGTGCTATTCTCATCTGATCTCTTCTACCTCTATCTGTAATTCCCATTAGCTTAGATCTATCAATTCAGCCTTCTCTTTCTGGTTTTGTTTCTGGTAGGTTTTTAGCACTTAAAGGTCTAAGAAGTAAATCATCAATACCAGATTGTTTTTGGACTACAGGCATAGTTATTTTGCGTTGTGATATTGATCTTTGACCAATAACCTCACCAGCAATTATAAAATCAAAATCGTTTTTCCTAGCCCATTCTTTAGCTTTACGCACCATAAAAATCTTACAATCTAAACATGAATTCATATTTGCAAGAAACCAGTAAAAAAATTTACTCCCTCAACATGAATGCCTTGATCAAGCATCATTTTTGTTGCTAACATTAAGCCAAGACCACCAGAAATAAGTGATACTGCTTTAATTTGTCTTTTTTCCACCCATATTTTGTATAAAATCATTAAAATTAAATATTTGTAATAATTCTAACATAATGATATTTTATAACTATTACTTTTTTAAAACCTATGGTTTTAAAAAAAATTAACTCTTTTGTTGATATGTCAAAGCAGTATAGTAACCAATGATTGAGCCTAGCATAGCTCCAGCAATTAGATCACTAGCAAAGTGAAAATATTGCAGTAGTTGTGTAATTAGCACTAAAAATGCTAATAAACCTAAGCCACTTATATTTAGGAAATAAAATCCACATACTAACGCTAAATGAAAATATAAATGTAGCATGACTAAAAGGAAAAGAAGCATAATCACCATTAAACTTAAACCAGTTAAAGCCATAAAGATTATCTCTGACTAATGAAGAATTATAATTCTTAAATGTTTCTGTCCAATACCTACCACAAATACCTTTTAATATTTCTTTGATAAATTGACCTGTAAGTACAGCATTCGCACTAACAAAAACTTTGCATCAAAAGCAGATACTTTTTTGTATAAAAGCTTAATAAAATAATATATGTAAAATACAAAAATTGACATGTTTAAGAAAAAAACATATCATCAGAAAAAAATCTCATGAAGGTGTATTGCCTTGAATTATACTCGTGCAAAAGCCATACTATGTGTCTATCAACAAAGAAGTAGCAAAAGAATATCGATATTATTCCTAAAATAATAAATAACAAGCTTTTTTTAGTCATTTTTAGACTTTATATTTTTTGAAATACCAAAATTCTACAGTATTAATTAGCTATAATTTAATTTTTTAATGGAAACATTTCCAAATTTCTTGGGCTAACTTTTTACTAATTCCTTTAACTTTGGCAATCTCATCAACAGATGCTCTGGATAATTCTTGCCAACCACCTAAATACATCATTAAAGCTTTACGGCGTTTTGGTCCAACTCCTTCAATTTCCTCTATAATTGATGACTGTCTATTTGAGCTTACTTTTTTACGCTGACCTTTGATAGCATGATTATGGGCAGAGTCTCTAACTTGGCGTAACAATAGAAATCCTGGATGATGCTCATCTAATGTATATTCAGTATCATCAAAACCTTTATAGATTTTTTCTTTACCACTTATACGCTCAACACCCTTACCTAAACTGACAAGCTGAACTTTATCTTGGATTCCAAATTCCCTAAAAACTATCTCTGCTTGATGAATTTGACCTTTACCACCATCAATTATTATTACATCTGGTAGATTATTTGTCTCTAATCCATAACTAACACGACGAGATACTGACTGATAAATCGCTGCATAATCATCACTACCTTTAATATCTTTAATATTATATCTACGATGAAATTTACGATCTTCGCCTTCATCTGTATATACTACACATGATGCTACTGTTGCTTCACCTTGAAAATGAGAAATATCAAAACATTCAATACGCTTAATATCTTTTTCTAGTTTAAGAAATTCTTTTAGAGATTCCAAACGCTTTTGATATTGTGATTTTAAATTTGTATAGGTATTTAGCTTTTGTCGAGCATTTACCTCGGCTAACTTCAGCCACTTGAGATTATCAGCTGCTGGGACGACTATCCAATTTATAACTTGACCAATTTTTTGTGAAATACTATTCATAAGATCTGTAATATCCGTAAAATCTACTTTTGATAGGATTATATTCTTAGGCCAAATATTACGGGTCTCATCACCTAAGTAAAAATGTGATAAAAAAGCATGCATTATTGAGGTTTTATCTTGTCCTTTTGCATCTATACTCCAGTGTCTATCTGCAACGACATTACCATTTTGAATCTGTAATAAAGTTATACTTGCATAGTTATCCTGCATATATATACCAATTACATCAAAAGTTTTATCTGCTTGAATATCAACTATTTGTTGTTGTTGTAATTTACGCAATACCACTAATTGATCACGATAAACTTGAGCTTTTTCATATTCCATGTTTTCAGAAGCTTGATACATCTTTTCAGAGATTTCTTCTAAAACAGTACTAAATTTACCAGCTAAAAACTTTTTTAGTATCACTAACTGTTCATCATATTGTTGTTGAGAAATCAAACCTACACATGGTGCTAAGCAGCGTTTGATTTGGTATTGTAAACAGGGTCTAACTCTAGACTTATAATATGAATTTTTGCACTGACGTATTGGAAAGATTTTTTGGATAATATTTAGTGTATTTTTAACTGATGATATCAAAACATAAGGTCCAAAACATTGTCCTTTTTTATATGCAGATTTACCACGATAAAAAAATACACGCGGAAACTTATTACGAGAAATCACTAAATATGGATAACTTTTATCATCTTTAAAAAAGATATTATACTTAGGGCGATGTTGCTTGATGAGACTATTTTCTAACAAATATGCTTCATAATCGCTAGGGGTAATAGTTATCTCAATTCGAGCTACCTGCTCTACCATTATTATAATTTTACTATCTTTAGCTCCTTTAGAGAAATAACTATTAACACGATTTTTAAGATTTTTTGCCTTACCAACATAAATTATCTCACCATGCTTATCAAGCATCCGATAAACACCAGAATGCGTAGTTAAATTAGCTAAAAAGCTTTTTAAATCAAAATCTTTAGAATTATCTGAAATCATCTAATTTTATTAAACACTGATTTTATGAAAAATGTTAACATATATAAACTTTTATACTAACTAAATAGATAAGTTTAAATTTCTATAAATATTTTAACTAAAAAAACGATGATAATTAATACAAATAAGCAATTAAATGATGTGATAGAAATTCTTAGAAACACATCTCGGCTAGCTATAGATACTGAATTTTACTGGATGCGTACATACTATCCTGAGCTTTGTCTAGTACAGATAGCGACTGAAAATGAGATATTCTTAATAGATACACTTAAAGAACTAGACTTTAGTAAGTTAAAGGACATTTTTACGGATAAGGATATCCAAAAAATAATCCACTCGGCAACTAATGATATTCCTATTATCAAAAGGTTCTTTAACTGTGAAGTGAATAATATTTTTGATACACAACTTGCAGCTGCCTTTCTTGGTTTTCAAACACAATTGTCTCTAAAAACTCTTCTGAAAGAAATTTTAGGTATTGAAATGGAAAAAGAATCTCAGTTTTCAGATTGGCACAATAGACCACTAACACAAAAGCAAATTAACTATGCTATCAAAGATGTTGAATATCTCATACAACTAAAAGAGTATTTGCAACAACAACTAGCTAAAAGTCAATATCAAGATTTTTTTGAGCAAGAACTAATTGAAGTACAAAAAGCACAATTTAACTCTATTGAAAGTATCCATACCAAAATAGGTAATATCCAAAAATTTGATGAAAAAACTCAAAAAAACGCTATTTTAATAGCACAATGGCGTGAAATGATCGCTCAAGAAAAAAATATTCCTGTAAGGTTTATTTTTAATAATAAAATCTTATATACGATAGCTCGTATAAACCCTAAATCTATTAGCTCTTTTGACCACGATGAGCTAAAAAGATTAAAACCTTGGATTAAAAAAGGTGTTATTACAGCACTTAGCTCAACTAAAAGCTTAGATCAAGTAATCCTAGAACAAAAGAGTGGTGGTAAATTATCTACAGAATTAAATGATAAGATAGTTGATTTTTTTGATACACATACTAAGCAACTTAAGTTTGATTCTAGTATAATTGCCTCAAGAAAAGATATTCGCTTACTAGCATATAATCTAAGTATTGATATTAACTACACAAATAACAAACTCCTTACTGGTTGGAGATACGAAATAGTTGGCAAAAAATTAAAAGAGTATATACTGTTGATAGCACAAAATAAAATTATTCAAACTACAATTTAGATCTATGAAACTTATAACTAAAATTCTAAACTATTTCCTATAATTTTGGCATAATTTGCTGCCTTACCGCCTCTAGCTGTAAACACCTATGCGCCAGCGATTCCCTTAATAGCTGGTAGTTTTGATATCAGTAATAGTACAGTTCTGACAACTTTTGCAACCTACTTTATTGGCTTCTCTTTTGGTATGCTGTTCTGGGAGGCTATATCTGATAAATATGGTCGCAAGAAAGTTATAATCATTGGAAGTATTATTTATATTATAAGTACTGTGCTCTTATAGCTATAACTTTAAGATGCTTGAGATTATGTGTCTACTTTAAGGCTTATCTGACTGTGTAGGTGCTGTAATTGCTTTTTCAATTGCGCACGATTGCTACAAAGTCGTTAAACTTACCAGCTTACTACTTGTATCTATAATCATAATATTGCTAATTGCTCCTATCGAAGCACCAATAATTGGTATTATCCTAACTAAGCTAACTCACATATGGCAAAGTACATTTCATTTTCTCACTATTTATCGTGTGGTTATGCTTATCTGTGCATGCTTAATTGAAGAAACTTTAAAACACAAAGATAGAAAATCAAGTCTACTAAAAACTAATCCCTAGCTACTTCCAACATCTAACCAATCCTAGTTTTATGTTAGCAACTGTTACTATTGGCACTATTTTTGCAGCATTATTTATATATATCATTATCAGCTTTGATATATCGGTGATTATGCAACTGGCTCTTTCTGGTATTGTTTATATTATGGCTTATGTTGTGTTAGTACTATTTTTGCAAATATATTCATAAAGAAATACTCAAGCAGAGTACAACAATTAAAATTCTTATATTATAGTGGCGTGTTAATCATTCTAAGCTTCATTACTTTAATAATATTTAATAGCTTAGATCTAGATAATGCTCTAATCTACACTTTAACAATGTTTGTGCTATGTGGTAATGTTGTTTTTAGCTCAACTCTTATCTACGCATTTGCATTAAAATAAGCCTTCTCAAATAGATACTCTTTTTTGATTACATCAAGAGCTGATTAATGGGTTAATTCAAGCACAGCCTCTAGAGCAACACCATTTTGATATGCTTCTAACCATCACAGAGCACACAAAAACCATTTACCTCCCGGCTTAAGACCAGTAAAATCAAAAAAAGGATTCGGTGTCGATAAATCATTACCTCTAGATGCGGTATATTCTAAAAACTCCTGTGTCATTATTGCACATACGACATGAGATCATGATTATTGTACGGCAAAAGTCATCACTATAAAAGCCAGTTTTTGGCTCTAAACAACATAATGAAATAAATATTTTTAGATTAAAGTTTAGAGATATCAGCAGCTCCAATAAACATCTTACGCAAATTTGCAAGCAATGCAATTCTATTTTCTCTTATCTTGATATTTTCATCAATTACCATTACATTTTCAAAAAACTCACTAATTACTTTATCAAGACAAGTTAATAATTCTAAAGCATAACCATATTCTCGATTATTGAGATACTTATCAAAATCAGGAACAACTTCTTCGATACTATAAGCAAGTGCTAACTCATATTCATTACCCACTGATTTAGCAAGTTCAATATCATAATAGTAAGCTTTATCTGTAGCATTCTTACTAAGAATATTAGTTACACGCTTATTTGAAGCTATTAGACTCTGAGCTTTATCTGAATTATAGAACTTAGTTACAGCTTGCACCCTCGCAGCAAAATCCTTAATTGAATCATATTTAGTATTATTAATAGCTGCAAAAATATCTACAGCAACACCCTCTTCTTTATAGAGATTTTTGAGTCTATCTATACAAAAAGATATTACTTTTGTTTTTACATCAGCTTTAAATTCTAAATTATTAACTTTTTTATAACTTTCTAGAATTATATCAATAACCTTTTCTAGAGATATATCAACACTTGTATCTCTTAATATACGTAAGATACCTATTGCTGATCTTCTTAGCGCAAATGGATCTTTGTTACCTGTTGGTTTCTGACCAATACCAAATATACCGACTAAGGTATCTAATTTCTCAGCTAAAGCAACACATGCAGCAACATCAGTTTTTGGCAACTCTGCTCCAGAATACTTTGGCCAATATTGTTGCTCTATTGCCTCTGCTACTGTCTCTGTTTCACCATGAGCTTTTGCATAGTATTTACCGATAATTCCTTGTAAATCTGTAAATTCAAACACCATATTTGAAACTAGGTCAGCCTTTGCTAAAAGCCCCGCTCTATATGCTTTTTGTGAATCAAAATTACTTAGCTCTGCTAACTTTTGTGCTGTATTAGCTATTCTTTGAGCTTTTTGATACATATTGCCAAGTTTACTTTGGAAAGTTACATGCTCAAGTTTAGGTAGTAGTTGTTCTAAAGGTGTCTTTAAATCGGTATCATAGAAAAATGTAGCATCTGCTAACCTAGCATTCATTACCTTTTGATTACCTGATGTTACCAGTTCCGGCTTTTTACTTTGAATATTTGAAATTGTAATAAAATTAGCGACTAAATCACCCTGTTTATCCAAAAGAGCAAAACATTTTTGATGCTCTTCCATAGAAGATATTAAAGCCTCTTGTGGAACTCTCAAGAAATCTTTACTAAAACTGCATAGCATTGCATTTGGATACTCAACTATAGCACAAACTTCTTCGACTAGATCATCATCTAAAACTACCTGATAATTATTTTCTTTGGCAATATCTTTAGATTGCTTAACCAACATTTGCTTACGCTGATCCCAATCTACAAGCACCATGACATCAGCTAGTAGTTTGACATAATCACTAATATTATCAATTACTATAGCTTGTGGATGATGGAATCTATGTCCATAAGTAATATTAGCAGCTTTATGCCCTAAAATTTCGATATCAACAATATCATTACCATATAGTGCTAAGACCCAATGTACTGGTCTTACAAACTCAACATCAGAATCTCCCCAACGCATCATCTTTGGAATTGGTAATTGTTTAAGTGCTTTGATGATAATTTCTTGTAATAGAGAAACTGTTAATTGACCAGATTGTGTAGTTTTATAGAAAAGCTTGACACCTTTTGGAGTTTCAATTCTATCTAATTGATCAAGATCAACTCCACAAGAATTTGCAAAGCCTAAACCTACTTGAGTAGGTTCACCATCCTTATAGGCAATACTTACCAATGGTCCTTGCTTTTCAATTACTATATCTTCTTGAGACTCTGCTAAATCTTTGACTATAAAAGATAGCCTTCTTGGTGAAGCAAACCATTTAGTATCACCAAAACTAACTTTTGCCTCTTTTAGCTGACTTTCTACACTGTCTAATAAAGAATGAGCTAAATTTCTTAGTGCTTTTGGTGGTAGCTCTTCTGTACCTAACTCAAATAAAAAATCTTTTGTAACTTTACTCATTTACAAACCTTATAGATAAATGTTTATTTTCTTGTTAATACTATCTCAACATCATGCTGAGTTTATTCCAAAATCTCACAATAAATATAGGTTATATGAGATTCTGTACTTCATCTATACTCACTCAATAAGAAAGTTTAGGATGACGAAAAGTATTATTCTTATAATATATTGGGTTATATTATAACTTAATAACCTAAAGAATTTAACTAGACATCGATGTTTATTGATACGCATTGTTACTTAGATTTTGATATTTTTGATAAAACTCGTCAAAAACTACTACAAAACTTTAACCAGCTAGATATTAACTAGATCTCGGTTTTAAATTAGGAATTGGGGAATAATCTCGCATACAAAATTAAAACTCAAACAGACTCTACAAAAAATTGGGCTACAAAATATTGTTTTAGAAACAGACTCACCAGATATATAGCTCTACAATAGTAGTGATAATATCAATACTCCAGAAAATATCCCTAAGATTTTTGAGCTATTAAGCAATATTTATCAGCTAAATCCTGCTATACTAAACAACAAATTTACAATATTAGCTTAGAATTTATCTAAAAAATGTATATATCTAACTTACGCTTACAAAATTTTAGAAATATATCTTTTAAAAGCTTTGACTTTAAAAAAAGTATAAATTTTATAGTTGGTAAAAATGGCTCAGGTAAAACATCAATCCTTGAATCGATATACTTTTTATCACATAGTCGCTCATTTCGTAGCTCACAGTTAAATAGAATAATAAATCATAATTGTGACGAGTTTATACTCTACACAAAAGCTTATAACCCAGATGAAATAACCATATCGCTATCACGCAAAAAAAATAGTAATAATATTTCGAAACTAAATTCAGAGATACAAAAAAATCATACTGAAATAACGCGTAATCTTCCTATACAACTAATAAACCCTGAGAGTTTTAATATCATCAACTCTGGAGCACAACAAAGATGTAAAATGCTCGACTGGGGAGCTTTTTATCTTGATAAAACTTTTTTTAAAATATGGCAACAAAGCAAATTTCTCGTAAAACAAAGAAACTCAGCCTTAAAACAGAACTATCCATATAACTATATACTCAGTATAGATAAAAAACTCTATGAGTTTGCTGAAATACTTGACTATAAAAGACAAACATATTTTGCTAAACTCAAGCCTAAAGTCTATGAAATTCTAGCTAAGTTTAATCCTGAACTAAAGCTAGATATAGAATATTTTCGAGGCTGGAATTTACATAAAGATCTATCTCAAGTGCTAGAAGAATCTTTTAATTATGACAATAAATATAAAGTCACTAATCATGGTCCACATAAAGCTGATATAGTTCTAGCTGTAGATCATAAACCTATCCAAGATACTTTCTCGCGTGGACAACAAAAATTACTTATTTGTGCACTAAAATTAGCAGAAGGAGAAATTCATAACTCTGAAAATAATAATAAATGTATTTATCTGATAGATGATATAACTTCTGAACTTGATAATACTCATACACAAACATTATTTAACTATCTTAAAAAACTTAAATCACAAGTTTTTATAACAACTACAGAAAAAAATAAAATTGATGAATTTATTGATTCAGATAGCTATATATTAGAAATATAAATCTTATAAGGATTAAAAACCATGAAAAAACAATACTTACGATTTTAGTAACCTTCCCTATTCTCTAGTATTTGCAAATAAAGTTTGTAATAGCAATACTTATAAAATAAATGCGTGTTTAAAGTCACAAATGCAAATAATATGATACAAAACTAAATAATGTACAAAACCATTATATTAAAAATTTCAAAAAATATCGTAATAGTCTTTGTTCTAATATTAGTTCAATTTATAAAAGTGGTAATTATCAATCGATCAAATATAGTAATTGTATAATCTCTCTTGATAAATGGTTTTTAGAGAAAATAAAGAAAATAAAAGATTCTATAATATTTATGGTACTATACACAACTTACTCCAAAAACCTGCAATATCCTCATCACACGAATAACTATCACACATTGCAGAACCTTGACCAACCCCGGCGATAAAATCACCTTTTTCATTAAAAAAATCTTCGATAATTGATACAACTTCGGGATTAGTTTGATTTCCTAACCTTTCTGAATTATTTCTTTGAATATAAACATAATCACTATCAGGCTCATTTATTATATCATACTCATTGCCATCACTAAGAATGGTTCTTGAAGTTACTCTTTGATTATCTCCTCTAAAAGTCAACAGTAAGATACCATTATCACCTGTTAAACATCCCTTGCTTCAATCTGGAAGAATTGATCTCGTTGCAGGTCTAGGACCTGAACATAAAATACCCCACATATTTCCAGTTGTCGTAGTTTCTATTATAGTAAAGGATTAGATGGAATAGATGTGGTGATGAAGGAGATACTCTGTTAAAGCATTTTGTTAATTAGAAATACCTGTAAACCATATTACTAGGAATATTTCCTGCTATTTTATTTATTTCAAGTTTATAGCATTAAAAAAATAAATATTTAGAAAAACACCCCCCATTAAAACTGATAACTTTTTAATACTCAATAATTTATACTTCTAAATTAAAATATTTAATCAGTCAGCATTAAATTATACTGATAGTATGGATCACAACATCAGGTACCAAATTTGTTTCAACATAAACTTTGACAGTTGCATTCTGTGCATCAGCTCTCTCTTTACATACTTGTATAAAATTGTCTTTATTTATTTCTACACATCCCAAAAACTCAGAATCTTCATCAGGAAATTCTCCACTTTCATATGTATAATTAGTGATTTCATTAATATATACTTCGAGCTGTAATATCTGCTCTAGAAAGCTTTACTCTAACTTGATAATTTGAATACATCGGTATAGCTATAAAAGAAATTATAGCAATTACGGCTATCACCACCATTAACTCTACTAATGAAAATCAACTATCATTCACAAAGTTGGTCATATAAAATAAAAAACTTATTTAGATTAACTATACTTATTTATAAGTACATAGTAAAAATTTAAAGCTGCAGTTTAAAAAATAATAAGTAAAATCGCAATTAGATCTCTGTTGTTTGATTTAATCTGATAGAATATATTTTGATTAGTTTAAATTTATATATTAATACATCATTTTCAATTATGCTAAAAAAAATCATAATTCTATCTAATATACTATTATACTAACAGGTTGTGCTGACTCTTATCAAAAAAATTTATGGAATAAATATCATGAAAAAACATCAACAAGCTCTAATCTACACTCAAAGCTAGTTAAAGTACATAATCGTGACAGTTTAGTTTTTACATATTCACCTTATAGGGCAGATTTTCGTAATAAACTATAAGACTAATTGCTAGACTTGCGATTAACTGCAGCATTAGTGATGTAAACACCCAAAAATACTACACTACTAAATAGCAAAGATAAGGTTGAAATAGTCTCACCATAAAAAAGAAAACCAATAAGAATAACTAAAAATGGTAGAGTATTTTGGAATACTGCTGTCTTATATATGCCAATCTCTTCAAGAGCCCCTAAGTACCATATATAAGCTACTACAGTTGCAAAAGCCGCTATATAAAGCATACTTCCCCAGAATTTAAAATCGGTATGTGCTAACTGCGAAAAATCTGCTTTAAATAAACTTACAATAGCAAACATTATCATACCAACTATAGCACCATAAGTATTTACCGTAATCATGTGTACACCTTCTCTGACACAACATTTACCTAAGATTGCATAAGCTGCAAAACATACTACAGCTAAGACACTTAATACTTCACCTAAGTTAATCTGAACACCATTTAAGCATTCTACTGCACCATTAGAGAATAAAACCACGCCAATCGTACCAAGCAATGCAACAAGTATACCTATTTTAGCCTGTTGATTTACTTTCATCTTAAAAAGATAGCTAGACAAAATCGTTATTAGACAAGGGGTAAAAGCATAGATAATAGCAACAATATTGCCCGAGATTAGTTTCTCAGCCCATAGAAATGTTACGTTGTATAAAAAAACACTAAAAAACCCTACAGCAATAACATATGTCCATTGTTTTAGATTCAACCGTGGAAAAATGTCTTTGTAAAATGGTAGTGTACTACAATAAAAATCAACGATGCAAAGGCATAGCGAATCAAACCAACTAGGTATATGTCGACATAACTAAGTGGTAAAGGAGCTATATGGTATAAGCTTGCCCAAAACACCAAAGCTAAAACTATCTTAGCGTAGCCTTTTACTAATGAAGAATTCATGATTTTTACAGTTATCTGTTTTTTATCAGATACTCTACTATATCTGAATTTAATAGTGTAGAGATATCTCCAAAATTTTCAAAATCTTTTGCAGCTATTTTTCTTAAGATTCGACACATGATTTTACCTGAACGAGTTTTTGGTAACTCTGGAGTAAATTGGATAACTTCTGGAGGCGCAACTAGACCTATTTCTTGTCTGACGTATTTAACCAAAGATTTTCTAACTTCATCTAAAGTTTAGTATCACTTTTATGTTTAAATATATAGTAGATATATATAGTCTCACCTTTAATCTCATGTTACATACCAACAACCGCACTCTTAGCAACATCTGGATGAGTGTTTAGTGCTGCTTCAATCTCTGTAGTTGCCATCCCTATGCCAGAGACATTAATAAATCATCCATACCCCTTCGATCCAAATATAACCATCTTCATCTCTTCTAGCAGCATCACCTGAAAAATAATAACCCTTAAAACTAGAAAAATAAGTTTGAAGATACTTATCATGATCACTATAACTTTCTTGCTATATTAGGTCTTGCTCTTTTTATACATAAAGCGCCTTTACCAACTCCTATTATCTCATTGCCATCAGTATCAAGTAATGTCACTTTAACGCCAAAGAAAGATTTAGAAACGAAACCAAGCTTAAATTTATATGCACCAGGTAGCGAAGAAGTTATCATATGACCACCTATCTCAGTTTTCCACCTGTATATACAAGTGGAGCTTGATTATTACCAGCTTTCTCAACAAACCAATTCCAAGCTTCTGGGTTTATTGGTTCGCCAACTGAGCCTAATACCCTTAAAGAATTTCTACTAGTATTAGCTAAAAACTAATCACCATCTTTTAGCAAAAATCTTATCAAAGTTGGTACAGTATATAAGATGCTTACATTATGTTGATCAACTTCCTGCCATAATCTTGAAGTATCTGGATAAATAAATACACCCTCAAATATCACTGATGTTGAGCCATTTGTAAGAGACCTATAGACAACATATGTGTGCCCTGTTATCCAACCAATATTTGCAGTACACCAGTAGACATCATGATCTTTATAATCAGAAACAAGTTTATGAGTCATACTTGCATAAACCAAATATCCAACTGAAGAGTGCACTAAACCTTTAGGAGCACCTATAGAGTCAGATGTATAGAGCATAAATAAAGGTGTCTCACCAGCAAAAGCTTGTGGCATACTCATTTTGAAACTTTTTTTAGTTCTTGTAGCAAATATCTTTACTATCATTCCAGCTAATATTATCTGTGGTAGTGTTATGCACAACTAAGACTTCTATAAAATCAATTTCAGTAACAACTTTATCAACAGCTGCTTTCATAGCTATTCTTTTGCCTGATTTGACAGCCTCATCAACTGTTATAATAAAATCACTCTTAGCATTGTCAATACGCTGTTTTAGCGACTCTGCTGAAAATCCACCAAAAACTACAGAACGAATTGCACCAATACGTGCACATGCTAGCATAGCATATATTGACTCTGGCACTAGAGGCAATATAGATAGTTACAAAATCACCTTTTTTGACTCCATTAGCCTCAAATATGTTAGCCATTTCACAAACACGATGATATAGCTTTCGGTAGGTTATTTTCTTAGATTTTTTCGGATTGTCAGCCTGTCATATAAAAGCTAGTTGGTTTGCTCTAGCTGGTAAGTGTCTGTCAACACAGTTATAGCATACATTTAATTACCCATCTTCAAACCACTTTATATCAACTGGAGCAAAATAGGCTTTAGTAAAAGGTTCATTCCAATGTATACGATTCGCTTGTTTAGCCCAGAACTGCTCTGGGTTTTCTAGAGATTCTTTATAAAGTTTTTCATATAGTTCGGAATTAATATGCCTTGAGCAATACAATCCTGGGATACTTGAAGCTTTGAGTACAACCTACACTTTGTCTTTAAATTTTATACTAAATTTCATATTAGCATATTTAGCTAAAATTGTAATATCTCACTACTAAATAAAGATTGTTAATATTTAACAACAATAATTAATATTTGATAAGTGCTATCTATTTTGTAGATATTCTTTAAACTTATGACCTAACTCTTTATGCTGTAAGGCTATCTCATAATTAGCAATTAGAAAACCTAATTTACTACCACAATCATAACGTGTACCTTTAAATTCATAAGATAAAATTTTCTCATCCTGATCTAATAATTTAGCGATTGCATCAGTTAATTGAATCTCACCACTTGCACCCTCTGAGGTTGATTCTAAACACCTAAAAATCTTATTTGGTAATAAATATCTGCCTACAACCGCATTAGTTGATGGTGCTTTTTCTGGAGCTGGTTTTTCAACAATTGTTTTTATAAAATTATCATTATCTTTTGCAACTATACCATACGAATTTGCTTCTTCCTTCTTGACTTGTTGGGTTGCAACACAGCCTCTAATGTCAGTGCCCTCAACCGCTTTAATCATTTGCCTTAACGTACCAGTACCACATTTATAATTATAAATTAAATCATCAGGCAGTATAACTGCAAAATCTTCGATTCCAATCAGTGGTTTTGCACATAAAACTGCATGGCCTAACCCCAAAGCTTCTGGCTGACGCACAAAGAAAAAATTTACGTCTTTGGGAATTATATTTTTCACTAAGTCTAATAATTCATACTTTTGTTTTTTTTCCAAAGAATATTCTAACTCAAAGTTTCTATCAAAATGATCCTCTAGGGATTTTTTATTTGAGCTAGTAACAAATATTATCTCTTTACAGCCTGCTTCTATAGCCTCTTCAACAGCATATTGGATTAGAGGTTTATCAACCACTGTTAGCATTTCTTTAGGACATGACTTGGTCGCTGGCAAGAACCTAGTTCCCCACCCAGCTACAGGAAAAATTGCTTTTCTTATTTTCATTTTAGCTCCTTTTGGATTAGCTATTAACTAGATTACAGTATAGTGCGACACAAATATTATAACCGTTGTATGAAAGTTTACTCAATGCTTCTGAAAGTCTTTTTAAATCATTAGATCTTTTTACATATAGATCTACCAAGATCTCATCATCAAAATAATATATCGACATTTTTTTATCTAAAATAACATTTTCATCTATATTATTTTCAGCAAAAAACTCTTTTATTTTAGTTAATATTTCAATACGAGATGGCTCAAAATTCTCTTGTTTAATAACTCCGCTTTCATGGTTTGTAACATCAACATGTACCGTTATGTCTTTTATGTTATAAATATTATAGTAAATATTACTTTTAACCACCTCTGCGATATAATGTCCCTCCGAGGCTGTACTAAACTTATCTACTAAAATATGTACATCTAGGACAATTTTTCCTGCCATTTTTCTAGTACGAAGATAATGAAAGTCTTCAACACCTTGAGTTTTTGTGATTATTACTTTGATATCTTGACACATTTGGTTATCAACTCCTTCATCTATAAGTTCGGCAACAGCAGAGTATACCGATTTAATCCCCATTTTGACAACCATAAAGCACACAATAAACGCTGCTATAGCATCCATCCAAGCAAAACCTAAAAAAGCTCCAACTAAACCGATTAATACAACTACCGAAGACCACATATCAGAGCGACTATGCCAAGCATTAGCTCTTAACATATCAGAATCAATCTTATTTACAGCTCTCATTGTATATTGGTAGATAAATTCATTACCCAAAATCGATAAAATAGCTGCATAAACAGTAAATTTATATGGTATAACATACTCACCACTAAATAAACTTCCTAGAGAATGATAAACGATCATAAAACCAATAGTTATCAATAGCCCTGATAATACTAGTGTTGCTAAAGTTTCTAGTCTCTCATGCCCATAAGGATGATTATTATCTTCACCTTTATTTGCATATTTAGCCACAAATAAAACCATGAAATCACTTAAAAGATCAGAAAATGAATGTATACCATCGGCAAATAAAGCTGGTGAACGTCCTATTACACCTATTAAAGTTTTAGATATAGCAAGCAAAGCATTTATGAACATGCCAACAAGAGTAACTTTTTTGGTAATTTGATATCTTTTATCTGACATTTTCAACCTCTTATCAGGTTATCGATAGATTTTTAACAAAATAATAATGCTTAGAGTAACTAAAGTCTATTGATAATAAGTAAATATGACTAATCTTAATCTAGACATTACTAAGTTAACTAGTAGGATATGAGCAACTATTAAGAATATGACAGTGCCTAAACACCATGCTATAGAATTATCTAATAAACTATGAGCTGTAACATAATATGCTGCAAACATAGCTATTACTAAGCCAGGATTCCAACTTTTACGCTTAAAGCCTCGGCTATATTATATGTCAGACAATTAGATAATAATCAAGAAACCAAAACCTAAATCAATAAAACTCAAGGCACCAAAAATCGCAAATGCTAGCCACACCATAAGGATATTTATCAGTTAATTTTTTCTGTCCTTCTGGTAGTGCCATAACTATGCAATTCATATTTTTTTAAAACCATCTGGAACATAGTGCTCCTCTGTCTGATGAAATAAATACAAAGGAATACTAATCAATCCCCAAAAATGTGTATCATATACAGAAAAATTCGCAAATAATAATACTGAAAATACTATCCCTGCCCATGATGCTACTTTTACGCAATTTTGATTTCTTGCTAGATAATCTATCATCATATAACATCTCTAAGATGCCTTCATATCGAAGATATATTATCCTTTATCAAAGCTACTATAAAAATCTTTAAATATCTTTGATTTTTTGACAAAATTTGCCTTGTAAAGCTTATAAATATTTGTATAATATACTTCATCAGTTCGGAGAAATGGCTGAGTGGTCGAAAGCGGCGGTCTTGAAAACCGTTGACTGTAACAGGTCCGGGGGTTCGAATCCCTCTTTCTCCGCCACCTTGAAAGCCATTTTAAATAAGGGCTTTTTATGTCTGAAGGTTTTTATTTTTTACAATTTTTAAACCTAATATTTTCTGAAATACTACAGAAATATTTTTTTGATTATTTATTCCTCTTAAATTCTCCGCTTGCTCAAAGATATTTTTGAAACCTTATCTTTTGTAATTAGTGGATAATTGTACTTTGCTAAAAGTATTATCAAGTAACCCTAAGTTCTACCTTGATATCTTCTCTGATATTCCAATCAGTATATTTTGATTTATCATCAACCATTTTTTTAAACTCTTTAACTAAGGCTATAAGCTTATATTCTGGATAATCAAACTCATAATCTAATTGCTATATCTTTTAAAATGTCATAAAAAGCTTTCTCTTCAAAGCCAATACCTCCTAATTCATCAAAAGATTCTTTTTCTTTCTTTAGAGCATGATATAAATCAACAATACCATCTGTGAAGTCATTTTAAACATCACTAACCAATACATCTTGCTCTTTTCTCTCGTTGTATTTTTCTACAAGAGAGTTAAGTTTTTTAGAAAAATCTAAAGCTTTCATTTTATTTACTTTATTAAAATCTTCTAAAGCCTTTGCTAGTAACTGTTGTAGAAGCTTAATTTTAGTATTTGGAAGTTTTACTTTATCAATCTTATTTAGATAATCTTTATTAAAAATATCAATCTTTGATTCATCATTACTACCAAGTTTAAATATCTCTTCAACTCCTTCACTTTTGATCGCCTCTTCTATCATGTTGGCTACCCTTCTATTCATCTGAGTGGGTAGCTCTGGGAGCCCTCCTCCTTTAGTTAGCTTAACGACAATAGAGTGGACAGCTAAATAGAAATGGATAAGATCGTTCTCATGATCATTAAAAATCTGTACCACAACAAATATCATAAGCTTGCTTTTATCCTCTTAATGATATAAATAAATCTATTTTCTAATTCTTTTGTTAGCTGGATATATTCACTGGCAAAATTTAAGCAATTTAATTGCTCAACTGTTCAACCATCAAAATATCTACTATTATCAAATTTATAAAACAACTTTGCTAATAAATCTAGCTTCTTTAACAAAAAACTATAAATGCCTCTATATCCTCAAAGTTTTGGCTATCAATACTAGAAAACTGTTTAAGAGTCTTATTCATTGCTGTTTTCATACCGATATAGTCAACTATAAGCTCTTTATTTTTACCTGCATATTACTATCTAGGGGTTGCCGACAGTAAATGCAATTTTCATCTGAATCTTCTATTTGCTTTTTATATTGGTTACTCTCTAAACTAGTCTTTTCATGTTTTTTCAAGGTCTTTTGAGCATTCTCCAAAATTAGATTTATACTTTTTTTGACTCTTCTATATTCTCTTTTATTATGTCTATTTCATCACACTTTACTTTTTCAATTTTGATTTTATGTTGAATGTTTTGTTAAGAAAAATCTTTTTGTTTTTTATTAGCCCTTGTAATTTTTTATCACTTCCATCTGAAAATATAAATTTATCCTCTACACTTCTTTGCTCTAAATCATTCAGGTAGTCCTTATAAAATAAATTTTGCTTAAGTCAATCAATAATTCCAATAATATAAGAAAATAAATTCAATCCAAACTATTCCACTAAGGTTGAATCTATTTCTCTTCTACTGAGTAACCCATTTTAATATGATGAAGCAAAAACTATTCACATTCATAGTGAGTTTCTCTTGTTGATGATAATTTTAGAGTTTTAGTTATACTTGAATTAGGTTTTATGAAAATAACAGAATTATCAGGAACTTCATTATTAAGCTCATGAATATGCTCAACGTAATTTCTACCAACACAAACTACTTTTGACTTTGTTAGATCAATTTGCATTTTTTTGCTTTCCTTGACGAATATATACTAATAATTTATAATTGAGTTTTTTATAATTTAAAATCTTCGCCTAGATATACTTTTCTAACAGTTTCATCAGCTAGAACTTCTTCTGGAGTACCTGCTGCGAGCATATTACCAGCATTTACAATATAAGCTCTTTCACAGATATCTAGCGTCTCGCGTACATTATGGTCTGTAATCAAAACACCAATACCTCTATCTTTAAGATGGCGCACAACCTCTTTAATCTCTATTACCGACACAGGGTCAACCCCTGCAAATGGCTCATCAAGTAAGATAAACTTAGGATCCATTGCTAACGCTCTAGCAATCTCAACCCTTCTACGCTCACCACCTGATAAGCTCATACCTAAACTTTTACGGATATGTTGAATACTAAACTCATCTAAAAGCTCATTAAGTTTTTCTTCAATTTGGACTTTATTTAGGTCTTTACGAGTCTCCAAAATTGCGATAATATTGTCCTCGACACTTAACTTTCTAAAAACAGAAGCTTCCTGAGGTAAATAGCCCAAGCCTCTTCTAGCTCTTAGATGAATCGGCATTTTTGTTACATCTTCTTGACCCATCCGAACTTTACCACGCGTAACTACAACTAAACCTACAATCATATAGAATGATGTTGTTTTTCCAGATCCATTTGGACCCAAAAGACCAACTATTTCACCAGTTGAAACTTTCATAGAGACATTATTTACAACCCAGCGTGAACCGTATTTTTTGCCTAACCTCTTAGCTTCTAATGTGTATTTTTCCATTTTTACCTACATTTTTATCATTTTAATATTAGAGTTATAAGTATTTAAACCTATAACACTTCCTCTTTGAGAATCTTTTTGATAATCACTAATAGGTGTAAGACCTGTATTAACTCTAGTTTGATTCTGAATTCCATCTAAGATTATAGTTGATCTTCTATTTTCACACCCTGGGATTGATATTAAATCATGAGCAATATCAAAAATCACTTTCTCGCCTTTATATACATTATCATTTTGAAAAGCTATAGCTTTTTTATAAAGCTCTAAATGCTTATCATCAACATCATAAACAATTTTTATAGAACTTCCTTGAACAGGCCCTCTAGTTAATGTTTTTAGGTTAGTATAATTAGGGTTTGAATTGGTCGGAAATGTATAAAATTGTGATTTCTCATCGCCTTCTGAAAGCATCGTAAAAGTCTTGAATTTTCTATCTTTATCTAACTTTATAATCAGCTTTTGACCAGAGATAAAATTACACTCTCTCTCCTGAGAACATAATAACTTTGCTTGCTCTAACCACTTTTGTTGTAATTGTTTAAATGGCAAACTATTGTCTCTTATAAAATAATTTATGCCTTTTTTAAAGCTACTAGGCTGATGGCACAAAATATGCTTATTATGAATTTGCATTACGAAAACATTACCTAAATAAGTTAGTATGCCTTGGTTATCATCATAAACAGCATTATCTGCACAAATAGTTACTGGACCATACTCTTTCAAGTTATTATCATTAGAGTTATTCTCTTTTTCTTCATCAGTTACACTATCCTCCTGTAATGAAGAATTATATATAGGAGAGCTATAGTCAATTTTATTTTCTTCAACATTTGAAAAAGCATTAGAAACAAATAAAAGTGAAATTACAATCAATAGTCTAGCTCGTTGCATAATAACTTCTCACATTTTGATTCAATCTTATAATTTTAGTTTCCGAGTTGCCCAATAAACCTGTTCCTGTGGTGTTATTGCTAGTTTTAGGATCATATATTTTAGTAAATCTACTACTATAAAAATCTTTAGAGCCAGAGTTATAATACATTTCTGAAGTTTTTATATAAATTTTATCTGGAGATGAATCACTTTGCGAAGTTCTTTGATTCTTGCCAGAAGCTTTTTTCGTAAACATAATAGCATCTACACAATCATATAAATGAGTTAAGCTCTGACCTGTGAACTGTTGTATGTAACCATGTTTTAATTGAACTTGCCACTCAAGCTCTCCAGAGGTTTTATCGTAGCTCTTTTCAGTAATATCTGTCATGTACAAATCTTGATTGAGATAGCGTTGTAGTTCTTTTGCAAAAAAGCTCATTGCAAGGTTGCCATTTTCATCATACTTGTTGTAATTAAAATCAAATACTCTTAATTCAATACGATTTTTTTGTGGTAGATTTTTGAGTGGCCTACCACTATCAAGAGCATTATAGCTTATATACAACATTGATAGGATAATTACTATTATAGAGATTACATTAGCAGACAAGGAGTATTTTGTAAAAAACTTCATTGCTTATTTATCTCACTCCACCACTTTTGATATAATCGCTCACAACCTTGTCATATAGATTTAGCTGTTTCATAATATATTCACAAAACTCTCTTACCGCCCCAGCGCCACCATTAGCTTGACAAATATAATCTGCATAGTCTTTGACAACAGTTATAGCATCTACTGGGGTTGCTGAAATAGCTACTTTATTCATCAAAATTAAATCTGGTAGATCATCACCCATATATGCTATATCATCATCATTTAGCTTATATTTTAACTTGAGTAATTCATAAGCTTTTAATTTATTTTTTTGTCCTTGCAAAATATCTTCAGGATCTAATCCTAAGCTTATAAACCTATCAGTGACAATTTTTGATTCTTTACCTGTGATAATAGCAACCTTAATTCCTAACTTCTGCACAAGGACAATTCCTAAACCATCTTTAGCATCAAAATTCTTAAGCTCATCACCATTATTAGTTATTATTATTTTGCCATCTGTTAATACGCCATCTACATCGAGTATCAACAACTTAATATTTCTTGAGTGATTTATTTTCATTACTAAGTTTAAAAAGAATTATTAACTTCAATCAGAGATATTATCACAAATGATAAAAAGACTAAAATATATTAAAAACAAAAGGACAAACTATTTATAGTTTTTTACAGATTTTTCGATTTCTTTTCTTGCAAAGGCTGCATTATCCCAGCCTTCTACTTTAACCCATTTACCTGAATCTAAATCTTTGTAATGTGTAAAGAAATGTTCAATTTTTTGCTTTAAAGATACCGGTAAATCATCAACATCGTTAATGTGATCATATTCTTTAGTCAGCTTAGAGCTTGGCACAGCGATAACTTTAGCATCAACACCATCATCATCTTCCATTTTAAACACACCAACTGCTCTACAGTTTATTACACAACCACCTGCTAAAGGATATGGTGCTAAAACCAACACATCAATAGGATCTCCATCATCATAAAGAGTATTTGGTACAAAACCATAATTACAAGGATATCTCATAGTAGATGACATAAATCTATCAACAACAATCATATTGTTATCTTTATCAAACTCATATTTTATAGGGTCACTATCTTGAGGTATCTCTATTACAACATTAAAATCATTAGGAATATCTTTTCCACAAGGTATATTTTTTAGCATCGTAATTTCTCCTATATTTTTATTAAATTATTAACACCTAATACACTGACAAAGAGTCTATCACAAAAACCTTTGTATTTATAACATATAAATATTAAAATACTTATAAGTTATGAGTTTAGAATTATATACTTTGATAAATTGATAAAGAGAAAAAATATGAAATTAACAAAAATAGCCTTATTAACAGCTAGTTTGACAGCAAGTGCAGTTTTTGCCGCACCTAATATATCTGCCGGTGATGATCTTTATTTTAACGACGGTAATGGACTAGCACAGAAAGATATTATTGTAAGACCTATAAATATTGAGCTAGATGCTCCGGCATGGGTAGTGATGAATTATCGTACTGGCGATATCGTTAGTGAAAAAAATATGGATGTTAGAAGAGCTCCTGCAAGCTTAACTAAAATCATAACTTATTATATAGTTGCTAGTGAAATAAAAGCTGGCAATCTAAGCTGGGATACAATGGTCCCAATTAGTGAAAATGCTGCTTCTACAGGTGGCTCAAAGATGTATGTTAAAGCTGGCGCTAGAGTCTCTGTAAAAAATCTCGTAATTGGTATGGATGTGGTTTCTGGTAATGATGCTACTATTGCTCTTGCAGAATATATTGGTGGTACTACAGCAGCATTTACTGACTTGATGAATCAAACAGCAAGAGCTATTGGTATGAATAACACTCATTTTGCTAATCCAGATGGACTTCCAGGTGGAGAGCAATATACTACTGCTCACGATATGGCATTACTTGCAAGATCATATATATACAATTTCCCAGAAGCATATAAAGTATATGATGATAAAGGCCTAGTTTGGAATGCCTCAAAACAAGATTCAGTAAGTATCTCTGATCGTAAACAATGTTTACCTAAATTTGATCATGCTAGCGGAAATGTTTTAGAGAGCTATACAGCTAAAGATCTTGATGACCAGGCTAAAGATAAATGTAGTGAGCTTTTCCCTAAAGGTGATAATTTCGTATTACAAAACAATAGAAATAGATTGCTATTCACATTTGATGGTGCTGATGGTATAAAGACAGGCCATACTGATGCTGCTGGATATTGTCTAGTTTCATCTGCTAAACAAGATGGTGAAAGATTTATTTCTGTAGTTCTCGGCACTACTAGTTCTGCTAAAAGAGATTCAGAGTCAGCTAAACTACTAAGATATGCGCTAAGCAAATATGAAAATGTACTTTTATATAAAGCAAATTCACCAGTTACAATTAGTGCTGATAGCATTCCAAATGCAAAAGCTGGGCAAAAGATAATTGTAGCTTCAAGTCAAAACATTTATAAAACCGTGCCTAAAACTTATGTGTCTTACTTAAAACAAGGTATAGAGTTTAACCTAGGCTTGAAAGCTCCTATTAAAATAGGTCAAGCTGTAGGTAATTTAGTGATTACACTATGTGATACTAAAGAGAAAATTGCTAGCGTTCCTATAGTAGCTATGAATAATATTTCACAAAAGGGTTGGTGGTAATAACAATAAAATTTATAGTTAAGGATTTATAAATGTCTGAAAATAATAACCAGAATCAACAAGAAACTTTTTTTGAGTTTCCTTGCCAGTTTCCAATAAAAATAATGGCAAATCCTCATAAAGAAACCGTTGAATTTATTCTAAGTGTTTTTGAGAAGTATATATCAAATCATAACGAGATAGATTTTAATACTAAAGAAAGTAAAACTGGTAAATATATTTCCATAACTGCAATTTTTACTGCAGATAGTAAAGAACAGCTAGACAATATCTACAAAGAGATTTCTGCACATCCAGAAGTTCATATGGTTTTATAATATTTTTGTTATGAATAATATTTATCACAAAGATTTAGGTTTGCAACAATATTCCAGAGTATTTGGGGATATGCTCGAGTTCACTTCGACACGAACTCCTGAAACTAAAGATGAAATATGGTCAGTTGAACATCCTGCTGTTTTTACGCAAGGTAAACATGGTAAGCCAGAACATATTTTAAATTCACATAACATCCCAATAATTGCAACTGATCGTGGTGGTCAGGTTACTTATCA
Organism: Francisella-like endosymbiont; assembly: GCF_003069505.1. NCBI lineage: Bacteria > Pseudomonadati > Pseudomonadota > Gammaproteobacteria > Thiotrichales > Francisellaceae > Francisella-like endosymbiont. The sequence continues at coordinate 72,874 of NZ_QAPC01000002.1, forward strand.
TGGTCCAGGTCAAGCAGTGATATATTTTCTTCTTGATATGAAGAAAAATAAACTTGGGGCTAAAAAATTAGTAACTGTCGTTGAGCAAGCTTGTATCAATATGCTTGATAAATATTATAACCTAAAGGCTCATATTATTGATGGTGCGCATGGTATATACATCAATAATCAAAAAATTGCTTCTCTAGGTTTAAGAATCAAACAAGGTAAAAGCTATCATGGTATTGCTATAAATACTAATATGGACCTTACACCATTTAATTACATCAATCCATGTGGTTATAGTGGTCTAAAAATGTGTCAGATAGCTGACTTTTGTCAAAAAGTTGATGTAAAGAAAGTTCAACAACAATACACAGCTGAGTTTATTAAATTAATATAATCCCAAATCTAGTTATTTATTAAATATAGCTTATAAAAAGTTTACCAAATTTTCAAATTTATTTATCTTTTTAGTTTACTTAGGTTTTATAAATTCAATAGAGCCTATTCTTTTACAGATGTAATAGCTTAACCAATCAAAGCTAACTACAAACTTATTTCTTATACTAATAAAAAAGTTATATGTACTCCTCCCCATATTAACCAACCTAACTTACCTTGAACTTCATTCCAAATATATTAGTTATAGCCTCATGCTTTTTAATAATAGCCATAGTTCCTAAATCTTTATATTTAAAGCCTTTATACTTTTTACTTTTCTCTATTTTAATTATAGCTTTTGCAATATATTTTCCCTATCGCTTAGTTACTGCTGCTAAACCTGGTAAAGGATTGTTTTTAATATAAGAAATATCACCAGAAAAGTATATATTTTTAAAATCTCGATGAGTTAAATTATCTAAAACTACTATCTTACCTTTTTCGATTTGATTACTCATCCAACTTCCTATTCATTTATCTTTTATGTAGTGCTTCAAATAATTGTGGCTCCTCGGTAACTATTTTTTTAGTAGTTACAAGACTATTTTAAATATTAGTTACAGTTCTTTAAGATGAATATTTACTTTTCTTGTTTTTAATGAATTATAAGCATGGTCCGACAGCTCTTTTGGAAATGCTGAAAGACTACTTTCACCTTCTTCGATTAAAGGAATAGAAATATCATCTATTGAAAAGTTATGATAAGTCTTTTAAAAATCTGTATGTAAAAGTCTAATAAGGCTCCCGTGATTTCAACACCAGTTGCTCCTGCTCCAATAATATATAAAGCTTAAATGATATTTTTTCTCTTCATCAGTCTGATCTACCTCTGCTAACTCAAATTGAATAAGAATGTGTGATTTAATCTTCTGAGCATCGTAGGCATTTTTTAGAGAAAAAGTATACTTTAGCCAATCATTATTACCCAAATAATCATACTGTATTCCAGTTGCGACAATTAAATATTCGGATGAATATAAATTATTTACTGTAGTCTTAACTAGTTGCTGGCTAGGTAAAATATCTACAACTTCTTACATCTTAAATTCAATATTTTTCTGAGCAAATAGTTTTCTGATCGAAACAACGATATTATTTAGAGGAATACAAGCTGTAGCCAGCTTGATATAACATTGGCTGAAAACATGATGATTATTTTTGTCAAATAAAATGATATGATATTTATTTTTACTTTGTTTAGCTATTTTATTGAGAAAATTAATTCCAACGAACCCAGCTCCTATAACTATTATTCTTTTCATATCTCTTCGCCACTTACACTTACCCACAACATTATAACAAGACCCAAAGCTATAGATAAGATAAGGAGAATATTTAAAATAGAAAAACTTAAAAAAAATTAAGATATAGAACTACAAGAATGTTTTCAAAAATGCTGATCTAGAAGGATGCTTAAGTTTTCTAAGAGCTTTAGCCTCAATTTGTCTGATACGCTCTCTAGTAACATTAAACTGCTTACCTACCTCTTCTAAAGTATGATCTGTATTCATACCAATACCAAAACGCATCATCAGAACTTTAGCTTCTCTTTCAGTTAGGCCGGTTTCAATAAGCTCTTTTATTGCTTCTCGTAAGTTTTCTAAATTAGCTGCTTCTATAGGAGAATAGTTATTTTTATCCTCGATAAAATCACCTACAGTAGAATCTTCATTATCACCGATTGGACTCTCCATTGAAATTGGTGTATGTGAAATATTGAGAATCTTTTTAAGTTTCTCTTTAGTCATATTAGGAGTATGTTCAATAATCTCCTCTTCTGTAGCTTCACGCCCCTTTTCTTGTAGAATCTGGCGTTTAATTCTATTTACCTTATTGATTGTCTCAATCATATGTACTGGTACACGAATAGTTCTAGCTTGATCTGCAATCGAACGAGTAATTGCTTGACGTATCCACCAAGTAGCATATGTCGAGAACTTAAACCCTTTGCGATAATCAAACTTATCTACAGCTTTCATTAAACCAATATTTCCCTCTTGGATAATATCTAAGAAATGTAAGCCTCTATTAGTATACTTTTTAGCTTCAGAAACAACTAATCTTAAGTTTGCTTCTATCATTTCTTTTTTAGCCTGGGTAATTTTAGCTTCACTTCTTGAAATCTCAAGATTTACCTGTTTAAGCTCTTCAACATCCATCATCATTAAAGTTTGAAATTGATTAATTTGCTTAGTGAGGTTATTTATTTCTCTGATAGTGTTTTCAGTAAATTTATACTTTTTAGTTAATGGCTCTAACCATTCTACAGAACCAACTTTATAAACCTTAATAAACTCTTGACGTGGTGTTTTTGATCTTTCAACACATAATCTTAAAATTTTTCTTTCGAACTCTTTAACTCGAGCATAAGGAAGTCTAATATAGTCAACTAGCTTTTGTAAATGTGATGTTGATAACCTTAAATTATCAAATTCCTTAACTATTTTACTATAAAGTTTTTTATTAGGCTTGTCTTGATATTCTTCAAACATTTTCTCTAAGTTTGTAAAGAATTCATAAGCCCTTTGAGTATCAATTTTTTCCTCATGATCATCTTCAGCAACCTTTTCTTCATTTATATGTTCATCACTAAAGCGAGCCATAATCTCGTTAAAACGAATATATCTAGCCACAGGCTCATCTTCAATATCTTGAGAACTCATATAATCCATAGCTTTTTCTTCTAGCTCACGGAAACGCTCAATATAAGTTTTAATTACTATAGAATAACTTAAAATCGTACTAAAAACTTCTGTAGTACCTTCTTCAATCCTAACAGCAATATCTGTCTCACCTTTTTTATCTAAAAGATCAACAATACCCATTTCACGCATATACATACGAATAGGATCTGAAGTCTTACCTTTTAGATCATCAAGATTAGCTTCGCTAACTTTTCTTTCATCATCTTCTTCTAGCTGGGGAGTTCTATCATAGACATCAATACCCACGTCAATAAGTATAGCCTCAATTTCTTCATATATTTTAGGATCTTCTGAAACATCTCCTGGCAGAGCATCTAAAATATCGGCTCTAGTTAAATATCCTCTTTCCTCACCATTAATTATTAAGTCTTTTAAATCAGAGAGTAAATCTTCTTTTGTCATCTAGTACTCCAATAGAATTTTATTTTATATTATTGTTACCTAATTTTGCTACTAAATACTTGCGCTCCATTTCCTGAACATCTGTCCTAAAAGGTAATGAGCCTAAGTATTTTAATCTTTTTTTTACACTAGAATTTTCTACTCTTTTTAGCATATCAAGCATTTGTACTTGATACTTATCTTCAGCATATTTTTTTTGAGTATTATGTATACCATAACTTAACAACTTAAAAAAATACTCTCTATAGTCAGGATAGTCCTCTGCCAATAGCTGTATAAGTATAACAGCTTCAATTTGATTAGATGAGTCTTCTTTTAAAATTTTCAAGCTTTTTGATAAGATATCAAGATTTTTCGAAGTAGCAAATATTTCAAAATCATTTGTATGTTGCAAAAGGCGAAAATCTGCAAGATTGACAAATAATTCTGCAAGAACAACCTCTTCAAGTAAGAGATTCTTCGCTAGTATCTTTTGCTGAATATTTTGCTGCTTAGTTACATTTAATAAAGTTTGTTTACGCCTTTTAAGCAAATTTTTAAGTTGCTCAACTTTTATACTAACCTTATCAGCTATAGTAGCAGTAATACTTTCTGAATAAATATTATCTGCTACATCTAATAAAAAACTTTTTAAATTCTCCAAAACTTCTGCTTTTGATTCTGCTTTAGTTAAATCCTTGCCTTGAATAAGTTTGTCAACTATAAACTCTGCTACAGCTAGAGAATTATCCAAAGCGGCATAAAAACTTCCTAGACCGTATTGCTTAATATAATCATCTGGATCATCCCCATTTGGTAGAGTTAGAATCTTTAATTTTTTATTACCATCCAATATTGGTAATAGAATTTTTATAGTTCTAAGCGCTGCCTTTTGCCCTGCCTCATCACCATCAAAACACAAAATTACTGAGTTAGTTTCACGGAATAAAATCTTGGCATGATTTGGTGAAAATGCTGTACCTAATGTAGCTACAGCAGCATAAAAACCATACTGTGCTAAACCAACCACATCCATATAACCTTCAACTACTACAAGGCGCTGATTTATCAAATCTGGATATTGTTTTTTTCTTTCACGATATTCATAGAGTCCATATAAAATATTATTTTTTTGAAAAACTAAAGTTTCCGGGGAGTTTATATATTTAACTGATTGAGAATTATCTATTACTCTACCACCATAAGCGATTACATTACCTTGAATATTTCGAATAGGAAACATAATACGACCACGAAAACGATCATATAAATTTCCCTTATCATTTTTTATTGCAAGTCCAGTATCAACTAATATCTCTTCTGGAATATTTACTGATTTAGCTAGTTCAGTAATATTATTCCAGCCCTCAGATGAATATCCTATACCAAAAAATTTAGCTAGATCACTATCTATACCTCTTTTTTTAAGATAGTTTATAGCTTTATCCTTAGTGACAGAATTACCTAAATTCCAACGGTAATACTTTTGTGCAACCGCTAAAAAGCTGATACATTTGTTATAAAGCTGTTCTTTTTGGATATCTTCTTGAGAATAATTTTCATATTCAACTGGTTTACCAACAATTTCAGCAAGATTTTTTACAGCCTCGATAAACTCAAGGTTATTAATCTTTTTGATAAAAGTTAGCGCATCTCCAGATGTCTGACAGCCAAAACAGTGATAAATTTTTTTTTCTAAATTAACAAAAAATGATGGTGTTTTTTCATTATGAAAAGGACAACAACCCTTGTAGTTTTTGCCTGTTTTTTTCAAGTTGACATATCTTGAAACAACATCAACTATATTAGCTGTAGCTACAAGCTCTTTTATAAAAGTATTCGAGACTTTTTTCGCCATACTGATTAAAGCTTTGAACTTAAGCTAGGTTAGATTTCACAATAGCACTTACTTTGCTCATATCTGTCCTTCCAGCAAGTTCTTTTTTTACACTTGCCATGATTTTACCCACCTCTTTAATCGATGTAGCACCAACAGATTCTATAGCCTTCTGAACTATCGTAACAACCTCTTTATCATTTAGTTGCTTTGGCATGTATTGAGTTAGTATTTCAATCTCTCTTTTCTCACCTTCAGCAAGCTCAGCTCTATCTACCTTGATGTATTGATCATATGAATCTTGTCTTTGCTTGATCATTTTTGTAATTACAGTGATTATAACCTCATCAGTGATCTCTACTTTCTCATCAATCTGCCTTTGCTTAATCGCAGACATAGCCATACGAATTGTTGTTAATCTATTTTTATCTTTATTTTTCATAAACTCTTTCATATCAAGAGTCAACTGATTAAAAATTTGTGACATTTTAAAAAGAATTCCTAGTGAAAGGGAGAGTTAAAACTCTCAACGATGAATTAAATTTAACTACCTTTTAACCATTATATTACTCTTATAAGCTCTTTTAACAGCAGCAGCTTTTTTTCTTTTGCGTGCTCAAGTTGGCTTTTCAAAGTACTCTCTACGACATAGTTCAGATACTATCCCAGCCTTCTCACAAGACCTTTTAAACCTTCTAAGAGCAACATCAAAAGGTTCTCTTTCTTTGACTCTAACGCTTGGTATATCCTTTCACCTCACTTAAATGCCAGTTCATTACGTTTAAATAAAAGAACTATACTGTCGTCCCTACAATTTATTTTGATAGTCAATGATTTTACCATATTAATATCTAAATGCAAGCCCAGTTATAGTTTGACTTTAACTATAAACAACTACCACCTAAGATTATGATAATATAATACAACTCACTGTATTTATAAGAGATAAAATGCTATTATCTCAACTTAGGATTCTTTAGAAATTTATATGGTAAAGTTTTGATAAAAAAAACTAAGCTTTTTACAACATTATCTATATTAGTTGTAAGTATAACTACTACTCAAGCATCTACGCGTAGTGAAATTCAATATCTTGTAAAAAAATATAACCTTTCTGATGCAAAGATTGCTATAGCAACTCAAAGGACTATGAACGGTAACAAATTGTACTCATATGCCCAAAATAGAGTAATGAAACCAGCAAGTAATAACAAAGTTTTTACAATAGTTGCCGCACTTTTTACAATATCTAATGATTTTAGATTTACAACATTAATAATGTACCATTCAGATAAAGTAAAAGATCATACTCTATATGGAGATATGTACATAAAATTTACTGGTAATCCAGCATTAACTGCTAATCAGTTAGCTGTATTGATTAAAAAAATAAAAACTGAAAAAGGCATATATAAAATAACTGGTGATGTTTATCTTGTTGGAGTTTTTTCTGAGCCATACATTCCAGATGGTTGGTCAAAAGAAGATAGTACATTCTGCTATGGTGCTCCAGCATCAAGCTTCACATTTAATAGAAATTGTACAGTCATCAAACTAGTCAAAAATGCTAACAGTTTAACAACACGAGTTGTTGAATTAAGTAACGCTAGTAATATCACTATAAAAAATACTGCAAAATATACTAGTGCCTCAAGTGCAATTATGATAGCGATGAATGATGACAATATTTTATATATTGGCGGATACTTATCAAGAGCTGCTGAGAAAATGTTTAAACTAGCAGTTAGAAATCCAGCACTTAAAACACTAGATACTGTAAATGACTTTTTAAATTCTGACGATATTAAACATGGCAATGTTATCATAGCTGGTACTATTCCTACTGGTTATACTGAACAAATTACGACAAGATCTGAAACTATTGGACACTTTATCGATCAAACGCTCAAATACTCTGATAATTTATATGCAGAGACTATCTTAAATACTATAGGATTAAAAGAAAAAGGTATTGGCTCAACTAAAGCAGGCACACAAGCTGTTCAAAGTATACTTTATTCAAAACTAGGCTTAGATACATCAGCATTGACAATGCATGATGGCTCAGGATTGTCTCATTTAGATAGAGTAACTCCTGAGTTTATGGTCAACTTTTTGACCAAAACTTATAATAGTCAGATCGGCAAAGAATTCTACAATTACTTACCGGCATCTGGTATGAGTGGTACAATCTCATATAGAATGGGTGGTAAACTTCTTGGACGAGTGCATGCTAAAACTGGTACCCTATCTGGAGTTTCAACATTGTCAGGATATATATTAACAGCTAAAAACCACCGTATCAGTTTTTCGATCATGCTTAATGATCTTAAACCATCTGATCGTTATAATGCACGAAGATTTCAAGATAAAGTAGTTGATGCTTTTTATAGGAATTTATAAATGAAAGTAATAATTAAACTTACAACTTTAATTATCATAATAATAACTCTTGGGTCTTGTGCTACAGAAACCCCAAAAAATATAAATAATGCTTGTAGCATAATTCATCAATTTCCTGATTGGTATTATGATATGCTTAACTCGTATGATCGCTGGGGAATTCCTATGAATGTACAAATGGCTTTCATCCGTCAAGAATCATCATTTAGAGCTGATGCTAAGCCATCAATGCAATATTATTTTGGTTTTATACCAAAAGGTAGGGCTTCAAGTGCTTATGGATATGCTCAAGCCTTAGATGGCACCTGGGAGCATTATAAAAAAGAGACAAAACAATCTTTTGTCTCAAGGTCAAATTTTGCAGATGCAATAGACTTTATTGGCTGGCACTTGAATAATGTTCACAATAAAACAGGTATCAGCAAGACAGACACTTATAATCTATATCTAGCATACCACGAAGGTATAGGTGGTTATAAGCGTGGTACACATAAAAACAATTCATTCCTAAAAAATTATGCTCGCAAAACTGCCGAATTAGCTCAAAAATACTTAATCCAATTACAGAACTGTGAAGTTCCACGTAAACCGCTACTATCGTATATATTTTAAATGTTAAAAGTAAAAAATGAAATTTAGTGTATTTAAAATAATAACTAACATTCGTTGGTCAGATACTGATAAAAATGACCACGTAAATAATAGTAAATATTTTGACTACTTTGAAGAAGTAAGAACAACTTGGACATATGAAAATACAGGGTTAATGACTTGGGCTAAAGAAAACTCAATTCAATTAGTTATTACAGAACAAACTTGTAAATATATTATACCTCTTAAACATCCAAATAAAATACAAGTAACACAATATATTGCTAAAATAGGTACTGCTAGTATGGAATTTGAATATGAAATCCGTATATTAGGCAGTGATCAAGTTATCACTAAAGCAAAAGCAAAACTAGCCTGCTATAATGCTAAGACAGGTAGATTACAAAAAATTCCGACACAATTAAAACAATTAATCTTAGAAGAAAATGACTGATACTGATAAACAAAATTTAAAGAAACTTGAAAGACAGATTTTAAGAAAAACTGCTAAAGCAATCAATCAATATAACATGATTGAAGATGGTGATAAAATTATGATATGTTTATCTGGGGGCCAAGATTCTTATTGCCTACTTGAAATGTTGTTATTACTCCAAAAAAAAGCACCAATAAGCTTTAATATCATCGCAGTAAATCTCGATCAGAAACAGCCAGGCTTTCCTGAGGAGGTATTACCTAACTATCTAAAAAATAAAGGTATAGAATTTCATATCATTGAGCGCTATACTTATAGCGTAGTCAAACGTGTAATTCATGAGGGAAAAACTACCTGTGGTTTATGTTCGCGTATGCGTCGTGGCATATTATATGATTTTGCCAAAGAAAATAATGTAACTAAAATAGCCTCCTTAGGACACCATCGTGATGACATTATCGAGACATTCTTTTTGAATCTTTTTTATAATGGCTCAATTAAAGCTATGCCAGCTAAACTAATTAGTGATGATAAACGAAATATCGTAATACGCCCTCTCACTTTTGTAAGCGAAAAAGAAACCTTAGAATATTCCCAATTAAAAGAGTTTCCAATAATTCCTTGTAACCTATGTGGATCACAAGATAATTTGCAAAGAGTGTTTATAAAAGATATGCTTAATAGATGGGAACAAAACAATCCTCAAAGAAAAAACGTAATATTCAAGGCTCTATCAAATATTTCTCCATCACAGATGTTAGATAGAGAGCTTTTTGATTTTTTTTAATATCTCAAAGTATAATATACAAAGGTAATTAAAGGATAAAAGATGAAGTTAAAGAAAATATTAGCAGTTGCATCATGCTCGTTATTGGGACTAACTCTAAGCTCATGTTCAACAAACAAAGATGCTACAGATAGTGCAAATGTTCAACAAACAAGTAAAAATGCTACGACTATACAACAGCAAAATGATAATTATGATTTAGCTACAACTACCCAAGCTAAGCAAGATGTTTCCATAAACAAATCAATATCTCAAGATAATTCAACAATAAAAATGGGAGTTAATGCAAGCTATGTAGTAGGCTATCAAGTGGGTGCCGGTATAACTAAACAAGATTTCGGCTTATATGATAAGCAAACAATAACTGGTTTTGCAGATGCTATTAATGGTAATAAGCCAAAAATTTCCGAGAGTCAAATCCACAGAAATATGGAAAATCTTAAAGATATAATAATTAAAAAGCAATTAGATACAGCTAATTTAAACAAAACAAAATCACAAAAATTTATGGCACAAATTGCTAAAATGGATAATGCTATAAAAGTTGATGATGGTGTCTACTATCAAATAATTAAGCAAGGCGATGGCAAAAAACCTAATGCTGATAGTCAAGTTACAATAGCTTACAAAGGAACTACGCCAGTTATAGCTTACGAAGATGATAAATCAAAACTAAACAAGGTCAAAGAAGCTAAACTAATTGGTGATACATTTGACTCAAGTGATAGCGCAACATTCCCGCTTAGAAACCTAATCGAATGTTGGAAAGACACCATTCCTAAAGTACCTAATGGTTCAACAATAATCTTATATTGTTCTCCAGACAAGGCATATGGAACCAGAGCGCCTGCTGTTATAGGACCTAACCAAGCGATTTCTTTTGAAATTACACTTAAAGATTTTAAATAAAAAGTTTTTTATAAAAATTAATTCTTCCTTTTTACTGCTAGATCACATAATAAAATCATTGCTTGCTTGTATTTTGAATCTGGCAAAAAATCTATTTGCTGTTTAGCTAAATCAGCATACTGACAAGCTACGTTATATGAATAATCTACAGCACCGCTATCTTTAACCATAGCAATGATTTCATAAATATTATATCCACCCTTTTCAATTGCTTTTTTGAGAATTTGTTGCTGTTGTTTAGTAACATTAGCTAGTGTGTAAATTGTTGGCAATGTCATTTTACCTTCATCAAGATCATCACCAATATTTTTACCTAAGCTTTCTACATCAGAAACATAATCTAAAACATCATCTGCAATCTGAAAAGCATTACCTAAATAAACACCGTAGTTTTTAATATTATCTTGATATTTAGAATAACTTTGTTTATCTAGACTGATTACGCCTGCTAATTCACAAGTAGCCTCAAATAATTTTGCTGTTTTGCAATATATCACTTTAATATAGTCTTCTTCACTAAGTTCTGTATTGCGTGCATTTAGTAGCTGTAACACCTCTCCTTCAGAGACTTTATTAGTTGCATCAGCCAATATTTGCATAATTTGCATATTATCTAAGCTTACCATAATCTGAAAAGCTCTAGAATAAAGAAAATCTCCAGTCAAAACACTTGCAGCATTACCAAAAACATTATTTGCTGTTTGTTTACCCCGACGCAATTGCGAATCATCAACAACATCATCATGAAGAAGTGTCGCTGTATGAATAAACTCAATAATAGCTGCACATGCTAAATGTTTGTCTCCGTTATAGTTTAAGGCTCTGGCAAACAACATTACCAACAAAGGTCTTAATCTCTTACCACCACTATTTATTATATAGTGGCTAATCTGATTAATAAGCACTACATCTGAACAAAGAGAATCAATTATAAATTGATTACTATTTTGTATATCCTCTTTGATAAGAGTCTGAATATCTTTTAGCTGTTGCATTATTATTTTATTGATAGTATTTAACTAATTAGGTTTAAGAATAAAGTAGCGTAATATATTTATCAATACATATTAGTAAATAATCTATTATCTTCATCACGAGATATTTTAAAATGCTTTAATATCTGTTTATCTTGAGTGGTAAGTTTTGTATCTTTTATATCAACACCTTCATTAAAACCTTTGATAAACTGTTGGCAGTTAGCTTTATCTAGTGTAATCATTTTTTTTAATCTTACTTTATACTGCGCTGCAATAATCATCCCTACTTCATATGAGTCTTTATCTGAAATTTTACTAATATCAAGCTTATGTTCTAAAAGAGTACTATCAAAACCTAATATGAAATCTTTTTTGACTAACTCTTGGTCCATAGCAGTAAAACTTTTATGAGAAGCTTTACCTAATGCCTGACCAATAGTATATGCACTATATGTTAAATGTTCTGCTGCAATAGCCAAAGCCGATACTCCTAAAAGCAAGATAAATTTATTAAAATTTTTCATTATTTATAATAATTCAAAGATAATAGCAATAATTTTAACACAGAGAGTTCAGAAGCTTACAGCTAGTTTATATACTTTTGTGATATTACTTTATAATCATTCCTTTGTAATAGAAATATTGAATTATCTGTGTCAATACCAAAATAGATAAACAACTAGAGACAATCACAGATACCAATGGCCAACCTAAAAATATAGCACTATTGATATCACAGATAATACTAATAACTGAAAGCCCTAAATAAAAAATACTGAAACCTTCTGCTTGTTTCTGACGGTAATTTTTATAAATTTGTGGTAACCAGTAAAGGTTATAAATAACTCCACTTATTGAGCCACACCACAACAAAATCTGATTACTTAAGCTAATAAGATAAATCATAACAATTACTAAAGACAAATATAAAAATATAAAAAATGTATGTATTAATATATATTTTTCTCTCCGATCATTTAGGATTTGAAGCTGCTGAATAGTTAAAAAACTCAGTAAAATTATATCAACTAAAATATACTGCCACTGCATATTAAAACCAATAGCATAAATTAAATCTAAAGAGTTCGCAACAATCATCAAAGAATGAGTCCATAAACTAATCTCAAATGTCTTATGTTTAAATTGATTATGAATAGTTTGTGGTAAAAAATGTATGAAATAAATTATTAAAGATATATTTAATGTTATGTAACCAAAATTTTCCATTATTGATTCTCCTATTATTTTAATCAAATAATAAGAGTTTGTGTGATGTTCTTTCAGAAAAAGATAACCAAACAAACTCCCTACGCTAATATTACTTAGATCAGGTACAAAGGGTCACTTCTCAGCCATTTTTAGATAAAAATAGCCCCTGTTGTTTCCAAAACATAACTACAACATATTATAGTTAATCCACCATAAAAATATCCTACTGAATTTATTCCAGAGCCACAAGTAAAGACTGCTTATACTACTTTTATAGTGGGTTGTTAGTCGTATCTGTACTTTTATATTTTTAGCTGATAAATTAGCGCATCACTTGAACTACCATCAATTTTTTTATAATAATTTTTACGCAATGATATTTTTCTAAATTTAAGCTTGAGATAAAGTTTGATGGCGCTATGATTATTAACATCTACTTCTAAAAATATTTCTTTGATTTGCAGTTGAGCAAGATAATAAATAGAGTTTTCCAAAAGCTTAAAACCTAAACCTTTATTATGCTTAGACACATCAATGCAAATATATAAAAGCTCAGCTGTCTCGAATATTTGGCTAAAAATAGCTACAGCTGAAAGTTGTTGATTTTCAAATAACCCTAAAGTTAAATCTTTGTTCAAAGATTCTAAAATTTGCTTATCTGACCAACTGAAATCCTTATCAGAAAGTCTTATTAATTCAACAACTTTAGCAAAGAAAGTATTACCTAGAAATGAAATCTGCATACTCATATAGCTTTGACAATATATATTTCTTGTTTTGAATGCTTAATAGCTCAGTGTTATCATTAAGTAGATCTTTTCCACTGAGATTAATACCCTCAAGCTTCTCAAAAAAACTAATATCATTTGATTTATAGATACTAACTTTTAAATTTAAAAATAGACTATTAGCGATATTTTTTAAAAAAGCTAAATTTAATTTAGCTGATAAAAGAATATTTATAATTTTAGAACTTTTAACTTCATTTGAATAGATAAGTTCTAAATGATTTGGATTAACTGCAATAATTTCATCTTGTTGTTGAGTGTCATTAGTAGCTTGATTTTGTTGCATAGCTTTATATTGTGGTTTTAATTCCCAAACATCTACGCCAAAAACTTCTTCTATCTGACTTACAAAGCTCATTATTTTTTCTCTAACCTTTCAACCAATTTTTTAGGGAAATTATACTCTTTTAACTTAACAGATTTTCTAAGTCGATTAACTTCTGAAGGATTTAATTCTAATGTTTTTCCACGTGAAATAAATTTAGGAAGAACTATATCACCAAATCTAATTCTCGTTAGTCGACTAACTGTAACACCTACCGCTTCAAACATTCTTCTTACTTCTCGATTACGTCCTTCTGAAAGTGTCACATGATACCAAAGATTAGCACCCTCGCCACCTGAGAATTTTATACTATTAAACTTAGCCATACCATCCTCTAGCTGTATGCCCTCTTTAAGTTTATTGATAATTTCATCAGGTAATTGTTCTCCAAATACACGCACAGCATACTCTCTCTCGATTTGATAAGAAGGATGCATCAATCTATTTGCCAAATCACCATCTGTAGTAAAAAGTAGTAAACCTGTAGTATTGATATCTAAGCGCCCTACTATTATCCAGTGAGACTTTGCTAATTTTGGTAATGAATCAAAAACAGTCTTTCGATCTTTTTCATCTTTACTAGTACAAACTTCACCTTCTCTTTTATAATAAATTAATACTCGTGGTCTAGTCATTGGCTGACCATATGAGTGTAGAGCCTTACCATCAAAACTAATCTTATCACCCTCACTAGCTTTATCTCCTAGAGTGGTAACTTTACCATTTACCTTAACTCTACCTTGCTCGATATACTCTTCTATTTTTCTTCGTGATCCAATACCATACTTTGCTAAAAGCTTTTGTACTCTTTCAGGATTTTTGTCATTAGTTTGCTTTGCTCTACGCATTTTTATCTATATCCTTTTGATCTGCTGCTGAGAAGAATTTTTGAATATTTTCATCATTATAATTGTTAGAAGATAAAATCAGTCTTACTTCTGTAGCTTCATTTTTATTATGTGCATATTCAGCTAGTTTTAATCTCAAATCTAAAATACGCTTATTATTAAAGAACGCTGAGTCATCTTTCATATTATAGATAACTTTGTAGCAATTTGTATAATCTTTTCTTTCAAAATACATTTCTGCCAATCTTAACTTAGCAGCTCTGTAATTTTGTCTAAATCTATTAGCTCTCTCCATATACACAAGCGCTTGGTCTTTTTTACCCTGCTTATACATACACTGAGAATACAAAAATAGCGTCTGAGCCATATCATCATTATTAGGAGCATACAAAGACTTATCAAAGAGTTTTTGTGCTTTATCATAGTCTGATTCTTGGCTACATAGATATTGCGCATAAAAGTTCCTTGCTTCAAAATCCTTAGGGTGGTTATACAAAGCATCTTTATAATATTTCTTAGCAATCGAATTTGCCCCTATACTTTGATAATAATACCCTGCGGCATAATCGACAATAGCAAGATTATAGCTATGTTCCTTTGATAAATCTTGTGCTTTTATAAGCTTACTTTTTGCTCTATCTAAATATCCTTCAGTTGAGTACACAATAGCTAATTCTGCATTTAAAATAGTGGCTTTTTTATAGTCAGCCTTACTAATTGTAAATTCATCTGGCGAAATGAATTCTGCACTATTTGTATTAAGGTTTTGATTTGTATTATTTTGCAACTGCGAATTACTTTTGATAGAATTACGAGTAGACTTTTCTAAAGTCATACATGATGATAAAAGAGCTGATAGCAGTGAAATACTTATAACTTTTTTTAAACTAACTTGCATTAATATCTCCAAGCTTCTTTAGGTATCTTTGCTTTCTATTAGTTTTATCCATGACATCACCAGCTAATTGCCCACAAGCAGCATCAATATCATCACCACGAGCTTTTCTCACAGTAGTGACAAAACTACTGTGCTGCAAAAACTCTTTAAACCCATGAATACTGTTATTACTTGGCTTTTTATAAGTGGTGCCAGGGTATGAATTAAATGGAATAAGATTAATTTTAGCAGGAACTTCACGTATTTTATAATGTAACTAACTCATCAGCATCAGATAAATTATCATTAACTTCTTCCATTAAAATATATTCAAATATGATATGTTTATGCGGACCTTTCTGTGCATATAGCTTACATGCTTCAAGAAGCTCATCAATATTATATTTTTTATTGATAGGTACATTTCATTACGCAGCATACCATTCGGTGCATATAAAGACACTACTAAGGATACTCCTGACTGCTCTAACAAATCATATATTCTCGGAACTACACCAGATGTACTTAAAGTTACTTTGCGTCTAGATAATCCATAAGCTAAGTCATCCATCATAATATCCATAGCAGGGACAACATTTTTAAAGTTCATCAATAGTTCACCCATACCCATCATGACAATATTTGTCACTGTGAAATCATGCTCACCATTAGTCTTTGATAATGTTCTAGCTGCTATCCATAGCTGTGCAATAATTTCCGCAGCTGATAAGTTTCTATTAAATCCTTGTTTACCAGTAGAGCAGAAACTACAATTCAAAGTACAGCCAACCTGTGAAGATACACATAACGTCCCACGCCCTTCTTCTGGAATAAACACTGTCTCAACTGCACTACCACCCACATCGATTAACCATTTATGTGTGCCATCTTTTGATGCTTTACTAAATACTACTTTAGGAATAGTTATCTCAGTTTTTCCTTAAGTTTATGGCGTAAATTTTTACCAAGGTCTGTCATAACATCAAAATCAATAACACCTTTTTTATGAATCCACTTAAAAACTTGACGGGCATGAAACCTTTTCTCTCCTATAGAAATGAAAAAATCTTTTATAGCCTTTTGATTTAACCCAAGTAAGTTAACTTTATCTTGTTGCATGAAATTTCTCTTTTAATCTTTATATAAAATTATTCGTTATACCCTATGTCACCAGGTAAAATATGATCATTTTCATTGGTTAAATTAGTAAAGCTAGCAAACTGGCCATCAAAACGCACGTGCACAGTTCCTATAGGGCCATTACGCTGCTTGCTAATTATTATTTCACCTAGATTTTTATTGTCTTCTTTATCTTTATTATAAACTTCATCACGATAAATAAACATTATCAAGTCAGCATCTTGTTCAATAGCTCCAGATTCTCTTAAATCTGACATCATTGGTCGTTTATCTTTACGATCATCAACAGCTCTATTTAACTGTGATAACGCTATAACTGGTATATCTAATTCCTTAGCCAAAGCTTTAAGCAATCTAGATATTTCTGATACCTCTAGCGTTCGATTAGCCTCGTAACCTGGGATTTTCATAAGCTGCAGATAATCTATCAAGATCATTGCTAAACCTCCATGCTCATTGTATAATCTTCGCGCTCTAGAACGTATCTCTGCAGGAGTTAAACTTGATGTGTCATCGATGTATAGTGGCATTTCACTTAAAGCTTTCATTGCGCTAGTGATTTTGACCCAATGAACATCATTCAATCTATTACACTCTTTAAGTAGATTCATCTCTACACGAGCCTGAGAAGCTAACATCCTTGTTACGATATCTTCTGATGGCATCTCAAGACTAAAAACTAATACTGGCTTATCAGCAACTTTTGCAACATTTTGAGCTATATTGATACCTAAAACAGTCTTACCCATAGATGGTCGAGCAGCTATTATACCCATATTTGCTCTTTGTAATCCTGATGTCATTTTATCAAGATCTATAAAGCCTGTTGATATACCAGTCAAACCACTACCAGAATCAACTATAGCACTCATTCTATCTACAAGCTTTGGAATTACAGACTTTATTGACTCCGGACCTTTGGTAAGTGTTTCTTGCTCTTTAGCTACATCAAGTATTCTACTTTCAGCATAATCAATAACTTCATCAGGATTTTTTGAATCTGCTGAATATATCTTTTGGACAATATCATTTATGCTGTTTTGTAAACTTCTAAGCTTTGCCTTGTTTTTTACGATATTAGCATACGTCTTAATATTTGATATTGAAGGTGTATTAGCAGCTAAGTCTACGATGTAAGTCTCGCCACCAGCTTCTTCTAAAAGACCCTCTGTGGCGAGATATTCACTTAAGATTAGTACATCAAACGGAATGTTTGCTTGGTTAAGCATAACAATCTGTTTATAGATAGTTTTATGTCTTTTATCAAAAAAATCATCAATCAAAAGAAAATCTTCTACCAACTCTATATTTTGATTGTATAGCAAGATATTCCCTAAGATAGCTTTTTCTGCTTCTAGAGAATAAGTTGTTTCAGCAGCTTTAAACTGATAATCCATAGATATCAAAACCCTTGCTTTAAAATAAGAAACCATGCCTAACACATGGTTTTTGTTTATTAGAATACAGTGTTAGTTTGTATATTATAAAACTAAGCTTCAGCAGCTACAACATTTACTTTGATATCTGCATCTACATCTGTATATACATGAACTGTAAGTTCGAATTCACCGAGAGTTCTAATAACGCCTTCAGGCATACGTACTTGGCTTTTCTCAATTTTCTTACCAGATTCATTAGAAACTGCTTTAGCAACTTCAGCTGTACCTACAGAACCAAATAGCTTACCACCCTCACCTGCTTGAGCAGCTATAGTGTAAACTTTATCCTTAATCGCATCAGCTACAGCAACAGCTGCTTCAAATCTAGCCTTTTCAGCTTTTACTAGTTCAGCTTTTTGCACTTCAAAAGCTTTGATATTTGCTTGAGTAGCTTGAACAGCCTTACCAAATGGGATAAGGAAGTTTCTTGCATAACCTGGTTTTACACTTACGATATCACCTAATACACCAAGGTTTTCAACTTTTTCTTTTAAAATAACTTGCATTGTAATCAATCTCCAGTATTAGTTAAAGTGACGATCACAGTATGGTAGTAACGCCAAGAATCTTGATCTTTTTATAGCTGTTGATAGCTGTCTTTGATACTTAGCTGATGTACCAGTTACTCGGATAGGTACGATTTTACCAGTTTCAGTAATATAAGCTTTTAACTTATTAACATCTTTATAATCTATTTCTTTTACACCTTCTACAGTAAAACGACAAACTTTACGACGACTCATTTTATACAATTCCTCTATTAAATTACTTCTTTATCATTTGATTCCATCATTACAGATGACTCTGTTACAGCTTCTTTTTTAACGATAATTAAACGACGTAAAATAGCATCGTTGTATCTTAAAGATTCTTGAAGCTTCTCTAGAGATTCAGTTGGACACTCAATATTAAATAGTACATAGTGTGCCTTGTGAAGTTTTTCTATAGGGTACGCTAATTGACGACGTCCCCAGTCTTCAAATCTGTGGATTTTGCCACCTTTTTCTTCGATTATGCCACGGTATTTACCAAACATTGTATTTAACTGATCTGATTGATCAGGGTGAATCATTAAAACAATTTCATAATGTTTCATTTTACAAACTCCTTCCGGTTTATCATTTGATTGTTTTTACTGATAAGCTATACATACATTTTGTATAGCAAAGAGCAAGAAAAGATTATACTATCACAGGCTAATAGTAGCAACTATTTATTGACTAATTCAACAACGCAATCTTCGGGCATTAAATTTTGTGCTATTTTTTTGTTAATATTTAGTAAACAAACCCAAATTATATATGGATCTTCTATTTTAGCTATTGATTTGACATATGGTGTCATTATTAATATTTCCTTTGCTAAATATCTATCATCAAATTTTAGTGATATTTCGCTATTATCGTTAATTAGAATATTGCTAAAGCTATAATCCTGAACTTTTTTTCAGATATATGTTAGTACGTATAGGCCATTTTGTGACTTTTGTTTAGCAATATGACTATTACCGTAATTCAATTCGGCACTTACTTGTGTCTTTATTAGTTTTAATTTTGACATCGTATTTGAATTCGTGTAGTGTACTTATGTGTTAGATATATCGAATATATTGAGCTAGCAATAATTATCGTAAATACTAATAGTAATATGATTTCAAGAACTGAAAAGGCTTTATTTTTTACAAGCAATTTTATTTCCCTACTGTTAAAATAGTATTTATTAATTTTAACTTCTATTTGTCTAAAATAGAATTTAAAATCAAAGGATATAATAATATTATGCAAGAAAAAGTTTCAAAATTTGAAGATTTTCTAACACAACTTCAACAAAATATTACCACAGCTCTAGAGCAGTATGAAACAAATGCTGTAAAATTTATTTCTGATAAATGGCAAAAACCAGATAACACAGAACAAAAACTTAAAGGCTATGGTAATTCTATGATCATAGAGGGTGGAGAAATATTTGAAAAAGGTGTAGTAGCTTTCTCTCGAGTTCATGGTGAAGAGCTGCCGCCATCAGCTACAGCAAAAAGACAGGAATTAGCAGGCAAATCTTTTATAGCTATAGGTGTCTCATTAGTTATCCACCCGAGTAATCCTTTTGTGCCGACATCTCATGCTAATTTTAGGATTTTTATTGCTGGTACTGATAGTGATAATCCGATATGGTGGTTTGGTGGTGGTTTTGATTTAACTCCTTACTATCCTTTTGAAGAGGATGCGATCCACTGGCATCAAACAGCAAAAAATGTTTGTGATAAGCATGATAAAAACTACTATCCTAGATTCAAAAAATGGTGCGATGAATATTTTTATCTCAAACATCGTGATGAGTGTCGTGGAGTTGGCGGTTTATTTTTTGATGATTTAAATGATAAATCTTTTCATGAATGCTTTAATTTTGTAACAGATTGTGCAAATTCTTATCTAGATGCTTATATTCCAATAGTAGAACAAAGAAAAAACATTCAATATTCACAAAAGCATAAAGATTTTCAACTCTATCGTCGTGGTAGATATGTTGAGTTTAACCTAGTGTTTGATAGAGGTACGATATTTGGCTTACAAAGTGGTGGACGAACTGAGTCGATACTCTCATCAATGCCTCCAATGGCAACTTGGAGATACAATTGGTATCCTGAACCAGGTTCTGAAGAAGAAAAAGTCTACCAATATATAAAACCTCGCGATTGGCTTAAATAGTAAACATTACAACAAGACTAGTCATAAAAAAATAACCTCAATCTGCATGCTATACTTTACAGGTAAAATACTACTCTTTGCAAAAAATTCATATCATGTCAAACAGCTGCAATTAGATAATGCAAATATTGTATTTGCTGCGGATATTATTAGACATAATGCTCGTACATCGATACAATATGACCCTAACTTAGAATACCTTCCACTGTGGAAGTAGATAACATCCTAGCTGTGCAGTTAACTCAATATGGCTTTGAGATGGAAAGATATAATTGAGTATTTTAGCAAAAAATATTATAAGCTTTAGGTAGTGAGTATTATCGCGAAAATATTTATATTGTTGCTGATGATACTAATAGAGATATCGTTAGTGCTCAAGTAGTTTTATTAGGAATGTTCTCTTATATAAAAAATCTGATATTATTGAGATTATACCTAAAGCTAAAGATCCAATGTTAAGTATGCACAAAAACCTCAAAAATATTGATTCCGTACCTGGTTGGCTTGATGAATGGCGCAAAATAGAATATTTAGCTGAAATTTCAGCTAAAAATAGTTATATATCTAAAGATGACTATTGCGATAATACAGTTTCGCCACAACAACAAGCATATAAATGCATACAGTCTATCACTAAGTTTGCACCACAACTGATTCCACTAAAAAATTATTGTTCAAAATCAGGTTGCTCAATATTCAAGACATATAAAGCCCTTACAAACTAAGATATAGATACCTTAATAGATGTATTTATTTTAATAGCTATCACTCTGCTATTCCATCTCAATCAGCTGGCTTTGCTGGTTTTACAAAAGATTATTTACAAAATTTAATTAACTTCTAATGGTGCTGTGTAGTAATTAGTCAAATAATTTTTGATATAAAACAAATCATCTCAAATCCAAACAACAAAAAATATCCTAAATATATTCTATTTGTTGGACATGATACTGGTATTAGGTTCAATATTGCTTACCTACTTAGCAAAGCTAATAAAATAAAAACAATACTAAAAACAAACTCCAGTTACGGAGCTGATTTATATTTTAGAGTCTATAAAACTAATAATGATTACTATATTAGAGTCTTTTATAGAAATTCATATAATTCAGATAATGATGTTATTACTTTTGAAGATTCATTTAGCAAATTTGAAAAATATACTTTGACAATTCTCAACTTCTTAAACAAGAATATATAAATTACTCTTCTTTTCAACTTTATTAATATTTTACTTATATCAAATTAATTAAGTCTGATAAAATATATTTAAATTTGTATATTAAGGATTATTTTTAGCCATGAAAATCAATTTTTGTGCAGGTCCTGCTGTTGTACATACATCGATAATACAGCAACTACAACAAATGATGACAAACTATAAAGATACAGGAGTATCGTTATTATCAATTTCTCATCGTGATAAAGTTTTTGATGAAGTCTATGCTTCAATTCAGAAAAATTTAGGAAGTTTACTTAATATTCCTGATGGTTATGCTGTACTGTTAATGCAAGCTGGAGCTACTGCGCAATTTGCTGCGATTCCGATGAACTTGGCTAATAAATATAATAACACATTGTATGTATGTAGTGGTCAATGGTCAGAGAAATCTGCTCAAGAAGCAGCTAAATTCATCAATGTTGATGCCGTTAAATACGATGATAATATCGCACAAAAATTTCAAGCAAATAAATATGACTATATATACTACACAGATAATGAAACAGTCGATGGATTCCAGATTAATAAATTAGCTAAATCATGCAATACAGAACTAGTTTGTGATATGTCATCAAGTTTTTTATCAAAACCTATTAATGTTTCAGACTATGGGCTTATTTATGCTGGGGCACAGAAAAATGCTGGAATTCCAGGTTTGACTATAGTGATAGTAAAAGATTCTTTAATCAAAGAAAAGTATAATATTCCAGTAGTCTTTGACTACCTTGCGATGAAAAAATCAAATTCTGTTTATAATACCCCATCTGTAATTTCATGGGTAACATTTGAGTTAACTCTAGATTATTTAATTGAAAAATTTACTAATCTAAATAATGTTGAAGAATTTAGCAATAAAAAAGCTAGTTTAATTTATTCAACTATTGATAACTCAAAAATCTATAAAAATGATATCAGACCTGAATATCGTTCAAATATGAATGTAATATTTCATTTACCTACACAAGAACTGACAAATAAGTTTCTAAGCAATGCTAGCAAGGCTGGTTTCTACGGTCTTAAAGGGCATCGAAGTGTAGGTGGTTGTAGAGCAAGTTTATACAATGCAGTAAGTATAGAAGATGTTGAAAAACTTGTACAATTTATGCAGGAATTTGAGAATGAACAATTCTAAGACTATTACAATTGATGGACCAAGCGGCGTTGGTAAAGGTACTTTAGCAAAGGCTCTAGCAAAATACTATGATTTTAAGCTACTAGATAGTGGCGCTATTTATAGGCTAGCTGCGCTACATTGTTTCAAAAATAATACCGATCTTGAAAATGAAGATGATGCCTGTAAGACTTTAAGTAATTTAAACATCAGTTTCAAAATTGAAGATAATTTAGTTAAGGCATTTCTATCCAATCAAGATGTAACTAAAGAAATACGTACTGAACAAACAGGAATGCTTGCTTCAAAAGTTGCTGCTTACCCTGCTATTAGAGCTATACTTTTAGACAAGCAAAGAGAGTTTGCTACTGAACAAGGTTTGGTTGCTGATGGTAGAGATATGGGAACAGTGATTTTTCCACAAGCACAATATAAATTCTTTCTCGATGCTAGTACTGAGATTACAGCTAAACGCAGATATGATGAACTAAAAGCTAAAGGTCAAAATCCTGACTTTGAAAAAATTTTAGCAGATATTAAACAAAGAGATTTTCAAGACCGTAACCGTAAAGTAGTACCGCTAAGGCCTGCTAATGATGCTATAATAGTAGATACTTCAGAGCTTTCTATAAAAGAAGTATTTGATACCGTTATTAAGCACATAATTATTTAAATATTTTATTTAAACTAGGATTTTTAAGTTAAAAGCCTACTTTATAACTTCGCCGTTAACTATACCTACTACAGACTTAAGGTAAGTATTTGCTGCTTCTTCCGGCTTTAACAGTTTTAAACCCAGTAAAAAATGGCGCATATTTATCAAGAGCTTCCTCAATAAAAGTTGGACTTACAACATGAATACGAAACTTGCTATACTCCAAAGAAGCTCCTTTTACAAACCCTTCCAAACCAGCATTAACTGTAGCAGCTATACTACTCATAGCTATTGGTTCAACATTTAATATTCCTGAAGTAAGTGTAAACAAGCCAGCCACCCTCATTAATATATTTTGAACCAATTTGCACTAAATTAATTTGCCCTAAAAGTTTATTTTTTAAGTTTAAATTCTAATCTTGTTTTGTTCTATTGCTGTGATATCTTTAAAAGCCACCTTTCCAGTAGTTGATATCAAAGCATCTATCAAATAAACTCTATATAGGTTGAGAATCTTATATATCTACAGCAAACTCAGTTTTCTCACCAGAAAAACTCACAGTAACTACTTGACAGCTAGCATTTCTGAGAAAGTTTGAAGTTACCTTACCAATAGTGCCAGTTGCACCAACAACAATAACTTTTTTTCATAATTACTTAGACTCTAAATACTTCAATAAGTTTTCTGGAGAAGATTCACCGTAAGGGTCATCATCTGCATTATCACGCTTACCTGGCTCAACAAACATTTTCTCAATTTCACCGTTATTTACGATCATTGCATAGCGCCAAGACCTCTTGCCAAAACCGATATTTGATTTGTCAACAAGCATATCTAAAGCTTGGGTAAATTCGCCATTACCATCTGGTATTGGTTTAATATTTCGAATTCCCTGAACCTGAATCCACTTATTCATAACGAAACTATCATTTACAGATAAAACATAAATCTCATCTATACCTAGCTCTCTAAATCTAGTTGCATTGTTTTCAAAACCTGGTAATTGATAAGTTGAGCAAGTTGGTGTGAATGCTCCTGGTAGTGAAAATACAATTACTCTTTTATTATCAAAAATATCAGCGGATGTTACATCTTGCCATCTAAATGGATTTGAACCACCAATACTCTCATCTCTTACTCTAGTCTTAAAAGTTACATTAGGTACTTTTTTAGTCATGTCTAACTCCTTCGTTTTGTTAAGCTACACTGTTATTGTATTACTCTTGAACATAATTTAAAATATATAATATTTATAGTAGCTATAAGCTTTATTTATTGAATATGAACACCCGTACTCTTGAATATATCATTTCTGTGTATGAAACTAAAAGCTTTATTACAGCGTCAGAAAAATGTTTTGTCAGCCAACCTGCACTAAGTATGCAAATAAAGAAATTTGAAGAGTATATTGGTATTCAAATCTTTGAGCGTGGTACAAAACAAGTCTTGATAACTAAATCAGGAATGAAAATCGTAAACCAAGCATATAAAATTCTTGATGAAGTAAATAACCTTAAGAAAATTGCTGAACCACTTTTAGAGAATGGTAAAATCAGCATTTCGATTGGTGCATTTCCAACTCTATGCCCATACTTAATGCCTAAAATTCTCCCTGCTATCAAGCGAGATTTTCCTAATCTAAGTATTGCTGTAGTTGAAGAAAAAACAGATATTCTCGTTAAAATGCTTGATCAAGGTAAAATCGATTTTGCCTTACTAGCAACACCTACAGAAAACTACCAATTCAAAAGAAAAAAAGTTTTTAATGATAAGTTTTATGTAGCTGTAGCTAAAACTAATCTATTAGCAAAAAATAAGCAAATATGTGTAAAAGAGATAGTTAAGTACAACCTTATGCTTCTTGATGAAGGTCATTGTCTTAGAGATCAAACTCTTAAGCTCTGTGCATTACGAGAGTTTAATAATAACTTTAAAGGCAGTAGCCTAGAAACCCTAAAACAAATGGTATCTATCGATGAAGGTATAACTCTAGTGCCTAAGATTGCTTGTACTAAGGCTGAAAACGTTAAATATATTGATATTGACAATAGAGATTTCTATAGGGAAATAGATTTAGTTATGCGTAAAAGCTCAATATATGAGGACCTATTTGCCAAGATAGCTAAAATAATTGCAAATAATTATTAGGATATATTAACTTTTTTTAGTTTCTATAAAAGTCATCATCCCTGAATGCATGTGATAAAGCATATATAAACCACTTCCTCAGTTTATCTGCTTTTAGTGTATAGTAACACTAGAGTTAGGCCAACATATATAGTATCCCTAGCTTAAACACATGTCCATGAATATGTATAGGATGTGACATACCAGTATTATTTTGGATTTTAAATAAATATGTTTTACCATATTCAAGCTCTATTGTAGAAACATCTGGCCAAGTTTGGTCATTATTTGCCAAACATAAAATTAATTTTAATTCTATAGTTTTGTCAATATTATCTACTTTGATGGAATCTTTTTTATCATGTAAGCCTCTAATTGTTTATAACTAAAAGCGCCTAAGTTCGAGCTTGCTACTATAGGAATAGTTAAGTTTTTATCATTTCTATTAGTAGTTAGTATTATTCCTGTTTGTTTTTTCTGCCATTCAACTTGACCTAGTATAGGGGAAATTCCTATTTTAAGGATTGTAACCTCTATATCCATTCTTTGAGCTATTGCTAATTGAAAAACATTACCTATACGGCTTTAACAGCTACTCCATCAACTGCAATAATACTGCCTTTCAAACTACCTAAATTTATCCAAAAATTTGTTGATGAAGAACTATTTATAAATCTTAAACGATATATTTGACCTGATATTACATCTTTAACTTCAGATTTATCATTAGTCTTATAATTAGTTAAGAAATCATCATACTCAACATCATTTAAGTCCATTTGCATATCTGAATTCATAGCCATAACGCCTTTGTGCATATGCTAGTTATTAAAACCATCACTATGCTTAAGATCATTCATTATTTTTTTCTGGCTTTTTAAAACTAAAATCTTGAAACATTACTACAATACCGTTCTTACTATTATAATTTTTTGGATAAAATATAAAAGGTGTCTCAAGAAGGTTTTGCTCTTGAAAACCATAGTAAGAATGCATCCAAAATGTCCCACTATGTTTTAATTTAAAACGATAATTATATGATTCTCCTAGATTAATGTTTCTTTGTATTAGCCTGTACCATCCTCTTTATTTGGTAGTATTAGACCATGCCAATGTAATATAACTGGTTCTTTTAGTTTATTTTTTAACAGTAATACTGAACTTATCACCTACAACTGTGTAATAACCCCATGTGCCAGTCTTTACAGATACATCTTTTCCATTAACTTTTATACTTTTATCATATTACAAATAGTTCTGTATTAGTATTCTTTGGATAAAATAAATAGCTATCACAAATATTAATATTGCTAAAGTTATTACTAATACTAATTTTGTTTTTTCTTCATCTATAACTACCTTTATAAAAACAACATCAATATACCCATAGCTATCATCATGATATTCTTTGTTAAAGATAAAAATCCTAAAGGAACATTGCTATTACCTCCTACGCACACACATTTAAGCTCACGCCTTTGGATATAAACAGCATAAAAAATAGAAACAGTACTTATTAAGCCTATAAATATAGCTATCGCTGCAGCGAAAATCCTAAAAATTGACGCGATAATGGCTATATTGACAAAAGCTTCTGCCTACTTACAGATATTTATCCTATCATCATCCAAGGTTCGTAAAGTGATATGATCATTTAAGGGTTTTCACCATTCTTTACAAATAGATCATCAATTTCTTTTGCGTGAGGATTGTCACTAATATATTAATCCCATAACTTATTTAAAATATCAATACTCATAACATTACTTCCCCCAGATTAAATTTAATTCCTTGTGCTAATGGTAAATCTTTATCATAGTTGATAGTACTAGTTTAGCGGCGCATATATGCTTTCCAAGCATCGAACCAGCTTCTCGCCCTCCTCCGGTATACTTCTAACTATCGAAACCACCACCAATCTCTGCTCCTACTAGGTACCAATATTTACATTAGCTATGCCACAATCACTGCCTAAACTAGATAAGAACTTTTCAGCATTTTGAAGATTGTCTGTAAATATAGAACTTGATAAGCCATACCTTACACTATTATTCAACCTGATAACTTCATCAATATCTTTAAAATATGTATAGTATCGGACAAAAGTTTTTTTCAGCAACGACCGGCATATCAGCATTAGCTTCAATAATCGTTGACTCAACAAAAAAGCTAGCTTTAGCAATGCTCTTACCACCTGTCAAACTTTACCATTTTGATTGACAGCTTGTTCTACTATCTTAGAGAAGTTAACAACTGATGCCTGATCTATAAGAGGTCTCATTAGATTAGTTTAATCGAGAGGATCATCAACTTTGACCTGCTTTATAAGCATTGACCATTTTCTCCTTGACTAAATCATAGATTGACTCATGGACAAAGAGTATTTTTAGTAAGTACATCTTTGACCAACTGCTCCAAAAACTGCTGCTGGAATTGCAAGTTTCAAATTCGCAGACTCATCAATAATTGTAGCATTATTACCTCTTAATTCTAAAATTGACTTACCAAATCTTTTAGCAACTTGCTGATCAACATCTTGTCTTACTCTTGTCGAACCTATAAAAGATATTAAATTTACTCTTTCATCATTAACTAGTGTTTTTGAAACCTCAACATCTTTAGAAATAACTGTGTAAAAAATTTCAGGGTAATTATACTCTTTAATTACCTTTTGACAAATATTATGTATTGCGATAGAATATAGAAGTGTTTTTTCGGATGGTTTCCAAATTACTGTATTACCACAAATTACTGTGTAAAATTCCATAACCATACTTCTACAGGGAAGTTAAAAGCTGAGATCACACCAACAACACCTAATGGATGCCACTGTTCATATATCCTATGATCATGACGCTCAGAATTCATCATCACGCTATAACAGCATACGTGATTGACCAACAGCAAAAGCTTCCATATCTATCATTTCTTGAACTTCACCATAACCCTCTTGTTTAGATTTACCCATCTCAAGAGATACTAGACTTCCTAGATGACTTTATTTCTAAGTAACTCTTCATCTATCAGTCTAACTAAACTCACCTCTTTTAGATGCTGGAATTTGACGCCACTGTTTGGCGACTTCAGAAGCTTTTGCGATAGCCTACTGCATAGCATCTACACTTTGATTTCTAACTTTAGCTAAAAGCTCACCTGTTGCAGGATTTAAAGTTTCTATAACGTTATTAGTATCATTAGTGATATGTGTTTCTAAACCTAAATCTAGTTCTTTTAAAATACTCATACTCCCCTACTATATTAATCCGCTTGTATTAATAACCCAGATTTCTTATAGAATTGACCAAATCTATTGTTATAAAAATCTTTTAGACATATCAATTCTTAATTTATAAAACCTTTAGGCTGATTTTTAGCATCAAGTAAAAGGTCAATACTTACACATAAGCTAGTTGCTATTGTTAGTTGTAAAGCTCAAAAATACTTACCAAACATAACATTTTGATAGATAATTCTGCGCAAAATGGCGTTCGGCTTTTAGACCTTTATGTATACCATCAACTTATACATAGATAATTACAACATCTTGATTAATACGTGGAATAGTTCTCTCCATAATTTTAACCATTGTCTTTAAATCTTGACCAAGCTTCATATTCTACATCAAGAATTTCATTTTTTCACAATGTCCTGAATAGCGAATACTTTTATAGTTTATATTTCAACCTTACCAACATAAGTCTCGATCATCGAACTAATACCACCAGAGGTATTAAAAGCTTTATAAGTAAAACCATCTATTTTAATTTCTTCAATATCTGCTAGTGCTGCTAAAGTTCTTTTCTCACCATCAACAATAGCTTCACATTGTTTAGCATATTCATTAATAAGACCTTCTGTAGACCAAGTTAATCCATACTGAAGTGTATTTAATACATTTAATGGTAAAGCACCTACCCTCATACGCACTGTATCAATTAAATCAAACTCTTGCATAAGGTTATTAGATACAATACTAATAAATCATTAATTAGTTGCTTCAACATCCTCAGTTAGATCAATATAATTAAGCTCAAGTCTACCAGCTAATTTAGCAATATTTTTATTAAGGAAAAATGGTAAACATGAAACAATCGTTTTAACATCATTTTGTTTTACATAGTTTAGTAATTCTGTAGAGTTTGCTGCATCCAATTCTACATATTTTAAATTATCAATATTTTTTTTCCAAGACTGGCTTATCATCTGGAATATATCTGTCAATCAAATAAACTCTGTAATCACCGCTTTCAAACAATAAGTAACTTGCAAGTGAACCGACTCTGCCAGCACTCAAAATTATAATATCATTCATAAATATCTCTTTTTCGTCTCCTATTTATATCACTTGGCTGGTCGCGAGTAAATATAATTCTGTATTGATTTACTATCTAGGTAATTTAGATATGTATTTATTAATATACTAGTTCACTATAAAAAAGTAATACAAAAAAATAATCTAATCATTATAACTTGTTTTTTAATGTCTCAATAAAATCAGTACTTATAATGAGATATGAAATAAATTCATGATGATAATTTTATGGTGGGTTGACTATAATAATAGACTACTAGGGGTGTAAAAGTAGTATTTAGATATAATTAAAAAATAAAATAATAGACTTTTTTAAACTTACCAATATCAACGATCCATAAAAGAGTAGTTTTACCTTGCTGAACATCAATTTTCTGACGAATATTGTTGACTTGAATCATATAATTACCACTATCGAGTTGTTGCTCAAACAAATCAATACTATTTGGTAGTAGTAGCCAACTTCTTAAATCAGCTCTTTTAGGATCGGTTTTTGATAAATCAAACTTCAAGGTACTACCTAATAAACCTCCTAAAGCGAAATTCTTTTCATAATCGTATTTAAATGCCTCGATAACAACATTTTGAGTTATAACTTTGGAGTATGCTTCTACCAAAGATTTCATCGCAAACAAAGTTGTATCTAACAAAGTTTCAGTATATATATCGGTTACATTAGTATCACCTGCTGAGATTATAACTTGCTTTGGATCAAACAAATTATAATCTGTGTTATACACTGGCAAATCCATTTTTCTGACACCTATATTACCAAGATCGAGACTTGCTTGAGCAGATCTGCGCGTATATACAAGTCCTTGCTCATACAATACTACTACTCTTCCCAAACCCATTGCAAATGGTGATGTCTGGCTTATTATCGCTGACCTAAACTCATTAGCAGTTTGATCAAGATACCTATTGCCGACTGTATATTGTTGTGCATCTTCAATATCTACCAAAGATTTTTGGTAATCTTTTGGAAATGCAGAATCAAGTAATGCTTTGAGATAGTAACTCATTGGATTACCATATGCATTGGGAATTCTTTTTGAAAACTCAAGTATGTTTGTCAATGCTTTAAAATTTTCTAAACCTAGATTATCGCTCGTTATCTCATTTCTATCTAAGTCTTTTTCTCCAAGCTGCTTCATCCCTTCAGCAAGAGTTTCTTGCTCATCACTCCATATTTTAGCCTTATCAAGGCTATCAAGTGCTTGTATTGCCTCCTTAATATTATTTGTTTCGAGATAGTTTAAAGCCTGATAAGTATACAAAAAAGTAATTGCATAGTCTGGAATATTATATGCATTCTTAATATCATAATAGTTATATGTATTTCTATTTAGAAGTATTTTTTTAGCTTGATCTAAAGACTGCTGATGATTTTTAGGTAGCGACTCTATAGCCTTGTTATAGGCTGTTATTGATGCTTGATAATCACTATTTAACTGTGATAATCTTCCAGATTCTAATTGATTGAGACTTTTAAGCTGTCTAACATTGCCGATACTATTATTTTTTTTGATTGCCTCAGTTACGTCACCTTGAACTAGTTCTTTACACACAGGGCTAAATAGCCAAGGATAACTACTAGAAACAAACTCTAGCTTTATGACATCTTTTTTTGCTGTACTACAAGAATTTAGTAATATTACAAATATAATTATAAATAAAAATTTACTAAAATTTTTCATTGTGATAACACCAGTGCCATGGTTCATATACAAATCCATAGTCATTGTTACGTGGAAAACTCAACTTAAAGCTATATTTATATGCGTTTTTAGTTAACCACTCAAAAGCATAAGTTTTTTCAAAGCTCTCTGTCAAAACCTCTTTTTCATCTCCAGTTGTTAAATCAATAGCCCTGCCAGTATGATGTTCACTCTCTCCTGGCAAAGCATTTACTTTCATAATCTGTTCTAAAGTCTGTCCACTAGCAAGTTTTCTATCTATAATTTTCTGCTGATACTCATAGCTTCTAAAGCCGGAAACTATAAATAGACTAACACCGTCATTAGTTGCTGCTTGTTTTAGAGCTAACCACGCTTTATAAGTATTTTTCTCTAAGAGTAAATCTCGATCAAAAAAATCTTTACCCACTGAAATAAGCTCATGCTGTTTGGCTTCTGGGAAATTTATTTTTCTTACCATTTAGCATCTTCTTCTAGTTTTAGTAAGTTACTAAGATAATTATGATGTGCAGAAATATCGCTAATACTGTCATCAGCTTTGCGTAAGTTTAGTTCATTAACATCAATATCAATACTATTTTTGCTTACTGTTTTGACTGTTTGAAGGCTTAGGTTAGTCTGCCCACCTGTCATAGCTAGATAAACATCAGCTAAAAGTTCACTATCTAATAATGCACCATGAAAAGTACGATGATCATTTCTAATTTGATATCTCTTACATAACACATCAAGGTTATTTTTCTGGAGAGGATGTTTTTTTCTAGCTAACTCAAGGCTATCTATAATTTTAGTAACATTTTTCTCTAGTGTTCCGTGCTTATTATTTTTTAAAAGGCTAAGTTCCCAATTAATAAATGGTACATCAAAAGCAGCATTATGAATTATAACTTCAGCATCTTTTAGAAAATTAATCATTTCATCAACTTTATCTTCAAAAAGAGGCTTATCTGCAAGAAACTCATTTGTAAGGCCATGAATAGCTAAAGCTCCAGCTTCAACTTCATAATTTGGATTACAATAGAAATGTAGTGTATTTCCTGTGATCCTTCTATCAATAACTTCAACTGCACCAAACTCAATAATCCTATTACCAATCTTATAATCAAAACCAGTTGTCTCAGTATCTATGAAAACTTGTCGTAACATTTTAAAAAATATTTATAAATATACTAGAATTTAATTATAGCAACAGATTACTTAAATCATAATGTATAGTTTATAGAAAGATAGTTTTGTCTTTCCGTAAAATTTGTACTACGTGAGATTATGTCAGTGTAATCAAATCCTAACCAAGAACTATAAAAGACATTAAATCGAAGCGCGCACCATATTGATATGAATAGTTCTTGGTGTTTTGAAGAATTTGAGAATAATTAACATATGGGATAACCCTTCTGTTAAAAACTGCAGCGGTGTAACTTGTTTGTACAGACTATGATGCTACATTAGCCCCGAACCTAAAAAAACCATCATAAATTAATTTAGCACTAGGTCTAATAGAACCAAAAATGGTACTTTAGCCATATTTTGTGAGCTAACAGCTGAAGAATGATTAATACCACCGACACCTTTATCGGTTATTAGTGCTTCAGCTTCAAAGTTTATATCTGAAACTGCCAAACCATAGTTAACATCAAATGTGCCAACATTACAGCCATTTTAGTTTGAAATCCAGAAACATTTGAGTAGGTTAAGTCAAAAAATTGATAATCGCTAGCTGTCTCCATTTGATAAATATACTTACTATTCAGCAAAACCCACACCGCTTTCACTTCCAGCGTTTGTAACATTGAAATAACTATTAGGATTAGTATCTAAAAGTACTATGTTTAAATGTAAATCTTAATTAAGTTATGATAAGAAAGATTAATATTACTTCATGATTGCATAAAATACGTTCTAGTTAATGTCGGAACATAGTTTGATACAACATCAAAGTTACCATACATTACTGTTGAGTTTGCTACATAACCAAAAAAGGACTCTCTGAGAAATTGCCTAAAATTAGTATATATAGTTTCGAGGTTATATTAATTCCGTTACGATAATCTTGATAAAGTATAAACCCTGCTAAAGCACTAAACCATTTTTAGATTGTTGAAGCAGCATAGCTTCAATTGAATATGTGAATAATTTAGTTTCTCCGCTAAGAGGAACCTTGTTTAATCTTTGCTAGTTAATTACAGCAAGTTTTGCACTCATATAGATATAATCATCTGCTAGAATTCCTTGTTGGCGTGCTTGTAGTATAAACAGTGGATCACTAATATCTTATTGGGTATTAAGTATTGCTTAATAAAATATCACATAGTTATCTATACCAAAAATGGTGGCTTAACTTTATCTGTATTAGTTCTTTTCAAAAGTATTTTATCAACATCAAAAGTTTTACCAGCAACTATAGACTCACTTTCATGTTGTTCAACAACATCAATTGCTGAGCTATCAGTTTTAATTGCTTGCTTAGCTTTATTAGTTTGAATAAGTTGTTTTTGCGTATTTATATCAGAAATTTGTTCAGCTGCATAGCTATTTAATAAGTAAGCAAGAGCAAACTTATCAAAGTTATAAAATATTTCTCATCTATACAGCTTAAAATACCGAGAATTTTTAAAGGTTAGAAGTATTAATATAATGAATAAATTTTATTATAGATCTGTAAGGTGATCAGATAGATACTCAGCAACATCTTGAGGAGAAGCTTTCATGCCTTGATCACCTTTCTTCCAATCAGCTGGACAAACTTCTCCATGCTCTTCTTAGAATTGTAAAGCTTCTACCATTCTGATAACTTCATCCATATTTCTACCTAATGGTAGATCATTAACTACTTGATGACTTACCACACCAGACTTATCGATTAAGAAAGTATCTCTAAATGCCATACCACCAGTAGATTGCACATCGTATGCTTTAACTATTCTTGGTTAATATCAGCAACCATAGTATATTTAACTGGACCAATACCCCATCATTTATTGGCGTATTTATCCAAGCATTATTAGTAAAATGTGAGTCAATTGATACATAATAAATAACCTACACCAAGCTCTTTAAGCTTAGCTGTTCTTTTATCTAAAACGATAAGCTCAGATGGGCATACAAATGTAAAATCTAATGGATATAATACTACAACAGTATACTTACCTTGAATAGCTTTTGCAAAATCATAACTATCAACAATCTCACCATTACCTAAAACAGCTAGGGCATTAAATGGTGCTTTTTTACCTACTAATATCATCCTTCATTTAATTAAAGTTTCATGGTCAATTTATCTTAAATTAGCGCTTGTAATTTTGCTTACTAATTGCACTTATGTCAACTCTATTTATTGTATATAATATCGTTAATAAATATTGATTTCAAAAAATAATATGCTTTTACCTGTTCATAAAAATACTAAACTACTAATTTTTGATTGTGATGGTACTATTGCAAATAATATGGATATCCATATAAATGCATGGCTTAATATTTTAAAAACTACAAAAGTTGAAATTGAATCAGTAGACTTTGATAAATATAATGGTTTACCTAGCAAATATATCCTAAAAGAAGTTTTTAACTTTGATGATAATCAAACACCTAAAATAGCGGATAAAATTAAAAAAACAACCTATGAACTACTAAATCAAACAAAGCCTATCGAACCTATAGTTGATTTAATTAAGCACTATCATAACAAAATGCCGATGCTGGTGTTATCTGGTGGCAAAAAGTTAAATGTATATAAATCTCTTGATGTGCTTGGGCTTAGAGATTTTTTTGATGAGATTATTACTACTGATGATAATCATCCAAGTAAAAATACTCCAGCCGCATTTACTATGCTTGCAGATAAATATAACCTAAGACCTCGAGAATGCCATGTTTTTGAAGATGGTGTTACAGGGCTTATCAGCGCTTTACAAGCTGGTATGACAGTTACAGATGTTAGAAACATTGAATTAGATTAAAAGATTTATAAAAAAATAATTGCTAAAATAATAACTTAAAATTTTTAGAGCTAATTTTCACTATGAAAAAACCACATTTTTAAGCTTAATTCTGTTTTGTTGTTTGGGTCATAGCAATGTTGTAAACTCCACTACTTGGAAAACAGCAGATATAGTAAGAGACTTCAAAACAAAATACTTTTGTAATAAAAACCTCTCTCAACAAGACTGTAATAAAAATATTAACAGTATTAAACAATATGGTATTGATATTAATTCGCTAGGAAATACTGATATCAAAAGTATTAAACTTGATAAAATAACATATCAAACAACAAATACTTTTGCTGCAACAGGTAAGATTACCTCAAAAGTATCTGGATTACTAATGTTGCCTGATATTGATTCACCTAAAGGTGTTATCTTATACTATCATCCCACTGTATTTAATAATGCTGGTGTACCATCAAACTTTAGTAAGGATAATCAAACAAGCCTTATTTTTGATGTTACTTATGCTGCAATATATGTTGCAAATGGCTATATTGTTGTTACACCAGATTATATTGGTCAAGGCGATGACTACAAAAATTATCATCCATATGTTTTATACCCTAAACAGACAGTAAATACAGCAGTAGATTTACTAAATGATGTTAGCAATGAAATCCGTAAAAAATATAATCTAGATGCTAGTGATACACTTAATCTTTTCTCAGTAGGCTATTCAGAAGGTGGTGGATACTCAATATGGAGTGCTAAATGCTTAGGGTGGCAAGGTAATTGCCAAGGTGTCAATAAATTAGGTAAGCTATACAAATATAGAGCTGCTGCAGGTTTAAGTGGTGCATATGATATCAGTCATACAACTCTAGATTTTATGATTGATAATAATGATTCACAAAAATATGCTCTACATAGTAAGCTTGCCACATCGATTCTAAAACCAGGCTTAATGGCTAATACATTGATGAGCTATCTACATTATAGCAATATATCAAAAACCATTTCTATCAATGACTTTGATAAAGGTTTCTTTGAAATGCAATGCTCTACTTTCCCACAAGAAAAATGTAACATCGCTGGCAAGCATTATACTTTCAACTCACTATTCCTACAAAAACACATCCTAAATAAAGATTTTGCTGATACGGTATTTAACAGTGCTTTATACAAAAAATATCCTCATCAACAATCAGCTTCTCATTATGCTATACCAACTGGTAATAACTCAATGTATGACCTATTTAATGAGAAAATTTTTCTAACCCAGAACTTATTAAAACTATGAAAGCTGCGGATATAGTTGATTTTGGTGAGAAAACTAGAACGCCTTTATACTTATTTGCTCTTAAAGAAGATTCTGTAGTTACCCGACTTAATTATGATAAATTCATGAAAAACGCTAATGCAATCGTTAATGGTTTTGTTTTAAACAATAATAAAATCCTAACTACTACTACAGATTGGCTGCCTGTTCAACTATATATAAATGAGGTTGATCACGTCACGGCTGAGACTTATGCTAATCTGTTTGCCTATAATTATATAAATGATATGAACAAGGTGTATTCATAAATTATAATAAAAACTATCACACAAAGAACAGCAATCTTAGTCAATAATAGTGGTCTAGAAAAACTTGAGAATGCAAATATCTTTATTGCCGTATGTGGCGTGTCAGTTCTTTTGTAATCGAAGCACTTACTAGAACTGGTATTGGTAAATTGACAATCGTTGATATGGATATTGTTGACCCATCTAATTATTAATCGTCAGCTCATTGCATTAAACAGTATCATAAGGTATATCTAAAGTACAAGTTATGCAACAACATATCACAGATTCAACCCACAATGCCAAGTTAATGCTCTGCAAATCATTTATAAATTCTCAGAATAACCAAGATTTAATTACTCAGCAAAGCTATAACTATGTAATCGATGCTATAGACACACTAAACGCAAAAATAAATTTAGTCAAAACTGCTCATCAATTAGGTATCAAAACAATATCTACATCAAAGCAGTATTTTCAACACAGAAAGGGATTTCTCCCCCTTCTTCCAATAGATCCACAACCTAACCAGCAAGGCAGATCTAGAGCAACAAATGGTACACTTAGTTATACATTCTTTATTTGGTTTGACTATAGCAGGGATTATAATTAAAGAAATAATCGATGATGATTTTAATTATTTTAAAAGACATAAAATACTAGAAATAGATTTCTATATTCCTTACCCTTTATAGTATTAATAATTATTTTTTAATGACAAAACTTAGCTTTAGATGTTTTATAATAAGTCTATTTTGCTTATTATTACTATAATTGCTCCGACACAACAAACATAGATAAACTAATACAGGGGCATGTGAAACACCCAAACAGCATCCTAACTGGAGAAAATCACTCAAACAAGCACAAGCAAAATACAATCTTGAGCCAGCCTTTGTTATGGCTTTGATTTATTAAGAGTCACGTTTTGACGCAAATGCAAAAAATAAATATTCATCAGCTTACGGATAAACTCAGGCAATCGATAGCACTTAGAAACATTTTTAACAACAAGTCAAAATAAATGCTAAGCATAATAATTTGATGATATGGTCGAATTTATTGGTTAGTATATGGTGCAACTCTCAAAAAGTTTAAGTATTAAAATGACAGATTACCAAAAATTTATATATGGCGTATATGCTTGGAGCAACTGGATTCAAACGTTACAAGGCAGGTACTTTTAAAAACCAAGCTAAAGTAGCTCAAGATAAAAAATCGCTGTAAGGTTAAAGCTTATACAAATTTATACGAATCTCAGCTACGAAAGTGTCAACTCTAAAAAATTAAATTAAAATCTATATGCAAGAGTAGTCATTACTTTTGATTGTAATTTCATAATAGCTTTTACAGCTTTGGGTAATTTCTTGCCACCTGCTTTTTCTGCCTCAACAGCATGTTCTGACTCATCAATATACATCTGTTTGAGAATTTTTCGTGAGCGGTTATCATTTAAAGGCAAACTTTTTAAATGCGAGTCAATGTGCTTAATTACTTGCTTTTCAGTCTCAACTACAAAACCATAACTTAAGCTATCACTAATAGACCCAGCAACAACACCAATACCAAATGATGCCCAATACCAAAACGGATTAAGTAAACTAGGTCTAGCTCCTAGCTCTTGAAGTCTCTCTCCACACCATGCCAAATGATCATACTCTTCATCGGCAGCATGATATAGATGCTCTTTTGTTTGTGCTGACTTCGCCACACTAGCTTGGCCTCTATATAAACCTTGAGCACAAATTTCACCAGTATAGTCAACTCTCATCAATCCAGCTGAATGTTTCTTTTCGACTTCAGATAACTCACCATCTGAAGTATTACTACTAGGAGATTTTCTATTCGGATTTAGTGGTACCTTTGTAAATCTAGCATAACTATCAAACTCTTCAATAACCCTGTCTAAAAATGATAACTTTCTCATAATTTAAAATTCCTCATTAGTAAAAACCATACAATGCGTTATCTGCAACAAGCGCA
This sequence comes from Francisella-like endosymbiont, assembly GCF_003069505.1. NCBI lineage: Bacteria > Pseudomonadati > Pseudomonadota > Gammaproteobacteria > Thiotrichales > Francisellaceae > Francisella-like endosymbiont. The sequence continues at coordinate 112,257 of NZ_QAPC01000002.1, forward strand.
AATAGTAATATTAAGTATTAGAAATATCCAACCAACTGAATAACCTTATTGGATAGAAAATACCGTATAAATTACCAAAAAATACCACATACTACCATTGGTTCATTTCTACCTAAAAGTATACCTAGACATAGTGCAACTAATCCTAAAAAGCACATATTCTAGCAATATTTAATTTATGTCTAGAAAAGTAATAAATAGTAAACACAAATGCTAAAAATATAAACACTAACAGATTATAATATCGTAGTTAAATTATAAAAAATCATAATAGCATTGACAAATGCTTATGCCTTATAAATCTGTAAAAAAAGCTCTTTTTGGATGGCAGCTGACAAAAACAAGAAAAAAGTAGCAAAAAGAACTATTAAATTTTTGTGTACAATATCAGTTTCTGTTAGACCAAACATAAATATAACCATTCCGATAATACCTATAGCCAAACCAAAATTATTTATGATTTTCTTGAGCATCATATAATTAGTTAATAAGTTTACTTGAATACAATTATAATTATAAACTAATAGAGCTTACAAAACTTTTCATTGAATAACGACTAAGCTATTAGTTATAATGATTAGCATCTACTTTAATTTAGTTTTTAGCACAATAGAGGAGATTTTAATGGTTAGAAAAAAAATAGCATTTGTTGGTGCTGGTAACATTGGTGGTACACTGGCTCACTTAGCACTTATAAAGCAATTAGGTGATGTAATTCTTTTTGATATTGCTCAAGGTATGCCTCAAGGTAAAGCACTTGACTTATTACAAACTTGCCCTATCGAGGGAGTTGATTTTAAAGTTAGAGGTACAAATGATTACAAAAACTTAGAAAATTCTGATATCGTAATCGTAACAGCTGGTGTTCCAAGAAAGCCAGGGATGTCTCGTGATGATCTACTAGGTATTAATATCAAAGTTATGCAAGCAGTCGGTGAAGGTATTAAGCACAACTGCCCTAATGCTTTTGTCATATGTATCACTAACCCACTAGACATTATGGTAAATATGTTGCAAAAATTTTCAGGAGTACCAGATAATAAAATTGTTGGTATGGCTGGTGTATTAGATTCTGCCAGATTCAGAACATTCTTAGCTGATGAGCTAAATGTATCTGTACAGCAAGTACAAGCATATGTGATGGGTGGTCATGGTGACACTATGGTTCCTCTAACTAAAATGTCGAATGTTGCTGGTGTATCACTAGAGCAGTTAGTTAAAGAAGGCAAACTTAAACAAGAGCGCTTAGATGCTATAGTATCTAGAACTAGAAGTGGTGGTGGCGAAATCGTTGCTTTACTTAAAACAGGTTCAGCATATTATGCTCCAGCGGCTGCAAGTATTCAAATGGCAGAGAGCTTCTTAAAAGATAAAAAGATGATTTTACCATGTGCTGCTAAAGTAAAAGCTGGTATGTATGGCCTTGATGAAGATCTATTTGTTGGTGTTCCAACTGAAATTTCTGCAAATGGTGTCAGACCTATAGAAGTAGAGATTTCTGATAAAGAAAGAGAGCAATTACAAATATCTATAAATGCTGTAAAAGATCTTAACAAAGCCGCTGCTGAAATTTTATCAAAATAATTTTTTAAGATAGTTAGACAGCAAGCATTGTGCTGCCTACATCTCATAACTGATTCCTCAAAGTCAAGCACAATATTTGACTTTTTAGTATTCTAAAATTTGAAAAAATTGATAAAATTTCACTAGGAAATTACAATTATACTGATTCAGTATAGTTAGTATAAAGTATTTTAAATAGGTTTTTTTATGTCTAATCAAAGCTATATTGGCATTAATATTGATTTATCTAAAGATCACGAGCTTTCAGAGCAAGCTCAGCAACTACTGATAAATTATTATTGCTTACAAAATGAACCCTCTCCACAATACGCTTTTGCAAGAGCATCTGTTGCTTATTCTTTTGGAGATATGAATCTAGCTCAGCGTATTTATGATGCTGCAGCCAAAGGTTGGTTTATGTTTGCTTCACCTGTACTTTCTAATGCCCCACTTCCAGGTGCAAAAATCAAATCTTTACCTATTAGTTGTTTTCTATCTTATGTACCAGACTCATTAGAAGGGCTGATTGAACATTCATCTGAACTTAGATGGTTATCTGTAAAAGGTGGTGGTGTCGGTGGACATTGGTCTAGTGTACGCGCGGTATCTGATAAAGCTCCTGGACCTATCCCATTTATGCATACAGTAGATGCTGATATGGTCGCCTATAGACAAGGTAAAACTCGTAAAGGTTCATATGCTGCATACATCGATGTATCACACCCAGATATAATCGAGTTTTTAGGTATTCGCGTGCCTACAGGTGATGTCAATAGAAAATGTCTAAACCTGCATCATGCTGTGAATCTTACTGATGACTTCATGCAAGCAGTTGCAAATGATCAAGATTGGAAGCTTATTGATCCAGATGATAAAACAGTAAGAGATGTTATCAAAGCTCGTAGAATTTGGGAAACTATATTAGAAACACGTTATCGTACAGGTGAACCATACCTAAACTTTATTGACACAGCTAATAGAGCTTTACCAAAAGCTCAAAAAGATCTTGGTTTGACAATCAAAGGCTCAAATCTATGTAATGAGATTCACCTAGTTACAGATGAAAAACGTACAGCCGTATGCTGCTTATCTTCTGTAAATTTAGAAAAATATGATGAATGGAAAGATACTTCTCTTATCAAAGATCTGATTAGATTTTTAGATAATGTATTACAGTTTTTTATAGATCATGCTGGTGATGAAATTACCAAAGCTAGATATAGTGCTTCACGTGAAAGAAGTTTAGGTCTAGGGGCTATGGGTTTTCATTCTTATTTACAGCTTCATCGTGTGCCTTTTGAATCTCAAAGAGCAAAAGAAATTAATGAAGAAATATTCAAGCGTATAAAAGAGCAAGCTCTAGAAGAAACTCTTATACTTGGTGCAGAAAAAGGAGAAGCACCAGATATGGCTGGTACTGGACGTAGAAATGCTCATTTACTTGCTATAGCTCCTAATGCCAATAGTTCACTTATCTTAAATACCTCTCCAAGTATTGAACCTTGGAAAGCAAATGCCTTTACCTCTAGAACACGAGTTGGCTCACACCTAACTAAAAATAAATATCTAGAACAAGAGCTAGAAAAAATTGGTAAAAATACCGAGAAAGTTTGGTCAGATATTATTACTAATGGCGGCTCAGTTCAACAACTAGATTTTCTCTGTAAAGAGTTAAAAGAAGTCTTCAAAACTGCCATTGAAATGGATCAAGTTTGGTTGGTCTACCTAGGTGGTGAACGCCAAAAACATCTATGTCAAGGACAATCATTAAATGTATTTTTCCCAGCTGGAGCTTCACGTGAATATCTTCACAAAGTACACTTTAATACTTGGAAATATGGCTGTAAAGGTTTATATTATCTAAGAACAGAAACTTCAAATAGAGCTGAAAATATTTCTAAAAAAGTTGAGAAAAAAAGACTTATTGAATTCTCAGAGCTTAAGCAATCAGAAAATAAGTGTATCGCTTGTGAAGGATAAAGTATGAAAGTAAAAATATATACTAGAAATGGTAGTCCTTTTTGTGTTTGGGCAAAACAATGGTTCGAAGAAAATGATATAGCTTTTGACGAAACAGTAATTGATGATTATGCTCAACGCGCTAGATTTTATGATCAAATAAACCAAAGTGGCAAAGTTACTTTCCCTATTTCAACTGTGCCACAAATATTCATCGATGATGAACATATAGTTGGTTTTACAGAGCTTAAGACTAACGCTGATAAAATTTTAAATAAAAATTAGGTTAATATGGTCGAAGTAAAAATATATACAAAAACAAATTGTCCTTTTTGCGACCTTGCAAAAAGTTGGTTTGGTGCTAATGATATCTCTTTTACTCAGATATCACTTGACGATGATGTCAAAAGAGCTGAGTTCTATGCTGAAGTAAATAAGAATATTCTTCTTGTAGAAGAACACATCAAAACAGTACCACAGATATTTGTTGGAGATGTACATATAGGTGGTTATGATAATCTTATGGCTAGAGCTGGTGAAGTGATTGCTCGTGTTAAAGGTTCATCATTAACTACTTTCTCAAAAACATATAAACCTTTCAACTATCCATGGGCTGTTGATCTTACTGTAAAGCATGAAAAAGCTCACTGGATAGAAGATGAAATTGACCTTTCTGAAGATGTCACAGATTGGAAAAATGGTAAAATAACTAAAGTTGAGAAAGAATATATTACTAATATTTTAAGACTTTTTACCCAGTCTGATGTTGCAGTTGGGCAGAACTATTATGATCAGTTTATTCCTTTATTCAAAAACAATGAGATAAGAAATATGCTTGGATCTTTTGCCGCTCGTGAAGGGATTCATCAAAGAGCCTATGCATTACTTAATGATACTTTAGGTCTTCCTGATTCTGAATATCATGCATTCTTAGAGTACAAAGCAATGACAGACAAAATTGACTTTATGATGGATGCAGACCATACTACGCGTCGTGGTTTAGGACTATGCCTTGCTAAGACTATATTCAATGAAGGTGTAGCTTTATTTGCGTCTTTTGCAATGCTACTTAACTTCCAACGCTTTGGGAAGATGAAAGGTATGGGTAAAGTAGTCGAATGGTCAATTCGTGATGAGTCAATGCATGTCGAAGGTAATGCTGCATTATTTAGAATTTACTGTCAAGAAAATCCTTACATAGTTGACAATGAATTCAAAAAAGAAATTTATCTAATGGCTAGCAAAGCTGTAGAACTTGAAGATAAATTTATTGACCTAGCTTATGAACTTGGTACTATCGAAGGTCTTAAAGCTGATGAAGTCAAGCAATATATCCGTCATATCACTGATAGACGCTTAAATCAGCTTGGATTGAAAGAAATCTATAATATTGAAAAAAACCCGCTAACATGGTTAGAGTGGATACTAAATGGTGCAGATCACACTAACTTCTTTGAAAACCGTGTCACTGAGTATGAAGTTGCGGGCTTAACAGGTAACTGGGATGAAGCTTATAACGCCTAAACTTGGTTAATAGTTTCCAATTCTTCGAGTGCTACAAACCACTCTAGTTTAACTTCTTCAATTTTTACTTTTAACTCGGAATGCTTAAGCAAAGTCTGCTGTAATTTTTGCTTATTATCATCATATAAACTTTGATCTTGAAGAGTCTGTTGCATTTGTAAATCTTGTTGTTTTAACTTCTCTAAAGTTCTTTCAAGTTTTTTAATCTTATCTTATAATAAGGGATTTTCGCTGTTTTCTATTTTCAGCTGAGAGTTTTCTAGCCTGCTTTTTAGTATCTGTTGTGATTGGTTATAATGATGAATTTATAATTTCATTTTCTGTTTTCTTAACTTCGAGGATATATTTATAGTAATCTTTCATATCACCATCAAATGGCTTAACCTGTCCTTCGCCTACAAGCATGTACTCATCTACAGTTGACTCAAATGTGATACTAAGATAATCGCACCTTAAAAGCTTTGTAGTGCTACAGTCAAAGCTTCACGTACACCAATTAAATGGTTTGTTTGTTCATCAAGTAATAAAATATCTGACTCTTGTAAAAATGCTTGAGCTATATTTAGAGGTATTTGCTAACTGCCCGGAGAGCTTTTTTACTTTTTGTTGAAGCTGACTAATACCAAACTCTAAACCAGACAACAATTTCCAAGCTTGAGATTCTATTACATAACCTCCTAGAGATTCATATTCTTCATGATACTTCGAGTACTCAACAAAATTTTCTGTTGCCAGAGAGAGAGTCGTGCATTTTAATCTTTAGTTCTCTTAAAGATTCTATGCTATTGGCTACATAATCAATTACTTTGGCTAAAATCATCAACCTCTTGTTTAACAGTGACTATACGAGTATTTTTAGCAATCTCAATATCACCTTTATCCGGTGTTAGATTACCTTGTATAATATTAAAAAGCGTTGTTTTACCTGTACCATTTTTACCAACCCGGCCTATCTTTTTGATTAAGAAAAATTGAGAAATTAATATTATCAAAAAGCTCTTTTATCTCAACTTGGTTGGATATATTTTTAAAGAAAATTATATTGTTATACTTTTTATATTTATTAGCGCTAATTATATACTCTATGAGTTAATATAAAAAAGGCTTGTTTTACTGTGTATTATCTCTAAATAAAATTTAATCAAAAAAAAGATGTTAGAAATAGTAACTTCTTATATGATGATTTTGAAACTTTAGATGTATTTGGCCCAATTGAAATTTTAGTAAGTTTTAGTGATGTTTTTAAAATTAAATACTACTCAATTGATGGTGGTATAGTCAACTAGTACTCAAGCAGTATAGATAAATACAAATATTTGTCGCAACTAAGTGCAAAATAGTATGTTCTATTTGTACCTAGGGTATAAGTAGTCGGCAACTAATTTATGATGCTAAATTGATAGCTGAACTTACTAAGCTCGCAAATAAGGCGAAATATATTTTACAGTCTGTACAGGATCATTTTTATTTTCTTAGACCGGTCTATTGGATGGTAAAAACCACCTCTAATAAGAAAGCTCTTAACTGGACAAAATCGATCACGCCTGATGTGATCTGGATAGATAGAGTAAGATGGGTTAAAAGATGGTAACATTTACACTAGCTCAGAAGTAAGTGCTGGAATAGATATGAGTTTAGACTTCATTGTAGATTTACTAGGCTATCAATTAGCTAAGTAAAAAAGTATCGAGATAGAATATTCATGGCAAGAAGATCCAAGTATTGATGAGTTTGCAGATTTTTATATCTAAATCTATTATTTATTAGCGAATAGTTTTAAAACGATTTCAAACTCCGGTTGCTTGATATTCTAAAATAGAATATCAGCCCCAAGATAGTTATTAGCAAAATCATATAATTGTGCTGGGGTAAATTTCTTTGATGTTTTGGGATTTGTATATGTATAATCAGGCTATACAGCAATTGCAATAGTATCTAAGCTACTTATATTTATTGAAAAATCGAGAAATATTCTTCATCTGCGCTTTTCTATATGGTATGGTATCTGGGTTACCTAAACCTATATTATTTTTGCGTGCAGTAGTAAATATTTTCTGTATGTAACCATAATCATTATTCCATTCGCATGGTAAAAATTAACATATTAAATAACTTTACTTTTTTAAATTGTTGTTTTAAAAAAAGCATATTATATATAATTGTATTAACATAAATACTACAAAATTTATGTTTAAAGAATTTTTGATTAATATCCATAACAGTCTCTGGTAAGTTAACTCCTGCTATTTTACCATCAAACTCTTTTACCAATTGCTCTATGAGTTTATGAAATCTAGCTTTCACATTTGGATTCCATTGTTTTGTTACCCAACCTACCCCTATCAGCTGACCTTCTCCAGCAAAATCCTTTTGCTCTACAATACCTCCGTCATACTTATTTGATTGTAGGTATTTTGGTACAGGAATATTGTTTATATCAAAAGATCTATCTTGTAGCTGAATAAATAACTTTTTACCATAGCTTTTTAGAACTTGATAATCACCTTCAATAGCTGAAAAATTATACTTATTTTCCTCTGACTATAATTTTTTCCAAGAGTAAATTATCTAAACTCCTTTAACCCATAGATTATTTAGTTCTTCAATATGACCCTTTGTGGCATCCCCTCCTAGGAATAAATATAACTGTGGATTTTTAGCAAAGCATAAATCAAAAAATATAATACTAAATATAAATAAAATTATTTTGTATATATACATGAATTTAATTTAAATACTAAAATTTATTGAAATATAATATAATTTAGTAAATCTTGGCTAATAGATACTACAATAACGGACCTATACTATGAGCAAAATAATTCATATAGATATGGACTATTTTTTTGCTCAAATTGAAAAAATAAAAAACCCAACACTTAAAAATAAACCTTTTGCCGTAGGTGGTACAAATCCCAAACGGGTGTAATCTTTACTTGTAATTATATTGCTAGAGAATATGGTATGCATTCTGCTATACCTACAGCGGTAGCTATGCAGAAATGTCCTAATCTTATACTTCTAAATACTGATTTTGCAAAATACAAAACCACTTCTGCTATTATTAGAGAGATATTTAATAAAACTGGTCTTACAGGCTCAACTGGAGTTGCCCCAAACAAGCTTCTAGCAAAGATTGCTAGTGATATAAATAAGCCAAATGGACTATATGTAATAACATCCACAGCAAGTCGATGATTTTATAAGAGATTTACCCGTTAAAAAACTTTTTGGGGTTGGTAAGGTATCTCAAGAGAAACTAAAAAGCATGAACGTTGAAACCTGCTCACAATTGCAGCATCTAAATTTAACTACTCTGATAGAGGTTTTTAGTAAATTTGGTAATAATCTTTACAATTATGCTCGTGGTATTGATAATCGTGTAGTTAACCCTATACGAGTTCCTAAATCTGTAAGTGTAGAAAAATACACATATTTAGAAGATCTAAAAACTCTGGAAGCTTGTTTAGAACAGCTAAGACTCTAGATAAAGGATCTTTAAAAAATCTAAGATAAAGACTTGCATGAGTACGTGAGTACGAATCTCTTTGAAAGCAACTTAGCAGTTTTAAATTTTATAAGGCATTTCAAATGCTCACCTAATACCCTCAACACGCTCTACTGGTGTCGGTAGCAGTATTAATTCACCAGTATTTAGTTACTCTGCAATTTATTTAAATATCCATGGATTACCACGTTGAGGTGCACCCTAACATTATAGCCTCTACACCTGTATGCTCTATCATCGGCTTTGGCACTTTTAGGACAGAACACATCACCATTACCAATCACTACGGTACTCCTGCTTTTCTGACATTACGGATAATTTCCCAATTTGCTTTACCAGTATACATTTGCTCTCTAGTACGTCAGATGAATCATTATAACACTTACACCAACATCTTCACAAGCCTTAGCAACCTCAACCACATTTATACTTTTTCATCCCAGCCGATATGCATTTTAATAGTAATTAGTTTATGTACAGCTTTAACAACCGCTTGAATATCTCATGCATTCTATCAACATCTTTGAGAAGTGCCCGCTTCTGCTTAAAGCTTTTTGGCAAGCTTTGGCATTGGACAACCAATATTTATATCAAGAAAACCACATTCCGTATTCTCAGCAATATATTTTGTCGCACCAATGAAACTCTCCAAATCTGTTCAAAATATCTGTATTCCTCGTGGCTTTTCACTAACTTAGATTTTAGCATAAACTCTAACTGGTACCATTGCTGCATTTTATAAAAAAACTTAAAATTTTATATACTATAAAATGATACTAAATATAGTAACTAACAGTTACATTAATAATTATTTAACATCTGGCCAATGCCAATTTGGTTTATCTAGTAAACCTTCGTCCATAACACTTTGGTTTGACCTAGTTCTTTCTCAAGCCTTATTAAATTACTTTCTTCTGACTCTTTTAAAGCTGATACCAATATATTTGTGTGAGAAACTACCCATACTTATGTTTTTTTAGAAGCTTTAATTAATAAGTTTTGCTAATGCTGATAACAGATCAGGATGCGAACTAGTTTCAGGCTCATTTAAGACCATTAGTTCAGGATGTCTTGGTTTAGAAGCACAGCAACCCATAAAATAAATAGCGTAAAGTTCCATCTGTGAAGCTCAGAAGCGGATAATGCTCTTAGAAGCCCTTCTTGATATAACTCAACTATAAATGGGCTATTCTCATATTTTTTTATTTCTAATCTACTTGCTGAAAAAGCATCTTCTATGGCTTCTTTTAATACCTGTCTATCTCCTATTTTGATAATAGTTTGTAAGAGCTGTAGCTAAATCATGTTCATCTTGACTTAATACAGGTGTACGTGTACCTAATTGAGGTAATCTTGCAGGGGCATCTTTATCACTTCTAAAGTAATCATAAAATCTCCAACCTCTTATCTTTTCGCGTAACTGGATAATTTCTGGAGTTTTATCAATATACATGACCTGGGTAAATATACTTTCAAACACTAGATTATACTACTCAATAACTTCCCATTTACATCCATCTCTAACTTTAACTAGAGGCCCTGTTCTATCTACCAAAGCAGAAGGTGTTTTATATACACCTCCCCACGCCCATGTAGTCTCTCTTTTTATCTCTGGATCAAGTGATAGAGCTGCTGATGACGGTAGTGCAGGATAATCCAAAGATATTGAGTAGCCAAATATCTCATCTGTAAAACCTAAACATAATCTAGGACCTCGTCTAGGTCCTCCTTGTATAGGAACCTTCTCTTTTAACATCTGTTTAGATATTTTCTCAGGGCCTGACCAAAATGTCGTATTAAGAACCTCCATCTTTGGCTAAAGAGTGAGTCACTTCTCCTTGAGAAGTCTCAACTAGAAGTCTTAGAGCCTTATATAAATTTGACTTACTACTGGTATTTGCTCTTGTGATTATATTAAGACTTTTCAAAGGAATCACTAAATCAAATAATGATCGATAATGATTTATAGCTAATAACTTTAATCATGTAGAATAATTTTAATTTGAATTTTTATCATGATGATGACATTTAATTTAACTTATCTTTATTTGAACTAATAGAAGAAGGTTCCAGTAAAGATACTAGAGCAGTCTCAACATTTTCATATTGATAAGATTTAGAGAATTCAATACGTTCTATTTGATAGTTTGTAGCGTTTTTATCATTGAATTCTTTAACATAATTTTCGATTTCTTTGTATTTTTTAATGTACAGTTTTTTTATCGACATTAACTTATTATATCCAAATTAAAGCTAAAGTATTTACTATTCTCATGAGAACAAGCTAATGCAAATCCAAAGAATAAACAAAAAACTATACAAACAATACTTTTTTTACATCTTAGTCTCCCTAAAATTATGGCTGAATATAAGACCAGAATAATCTATTAGCGTCATCTCCCTGGCTAAACTCTACTTCTCTATTGTCTATATATCACACCACCCATACCTTGAGTTGATAAACTCTCTATCAAGTGGAACATAAGCAGCTCCTTGAGCTCGTTCTTCCTCAACCTCAGGGCCATAATACATAGTATATGGGTTTGCCGGACACATATAAGTATAGTTAATAACTACATTCAACAACCCTGCTGCAACCAAAATTATTTTTTCATATTGTACCTACTTAAGAAGACTTATTAGTCTAGCTTCATTATAGTCTGTTTATGGACTTATATGAAAAAAATTTAACTTTAGTAAACAGATTATTTGTTAAAATTACTCTTAGATTAAGATTAAAATTAGTAAAATCATGCAACAATATAGCAGTAAATATAACAAACAAGCTATACTATTACTCAATCTTGGAACTCCAGACAATTATGAAGCTAAATCAATCAAAAGATACTTGAGAGAATTTCTATCTGACCGTAGAGTGATAGAGGCTAATCCAATACTATGGAAATTAATCCTAAACTTGTTTATTCTACCAATCCGATCTAAAAAAAATGTTCATACTTATGAAGCTGTCTGGGATAAACAACACAACAAATCTCCGCTATTATTCTATACCGAAAATCTTGCAAAAAAGTTAGATGCTAGATTAGATAGTTATATAGTTGATTGTGCAATGCGCTATGGTAATCCAAGTATTGAAACTAAGATCAAAAGTCTTCATGAGAAAGGTGCTAAAGAAATAATAATATTTCCATTATATCCTCAATACTCTGCAACTACTACGGCTACAGTTTACGATGAAGTTTATAGAGTTCTAACTAAATTACGCTGGCAACCAACTATTAAAGGTATAAATCCTTATTATGATAATAATCATCATATATCAACGATTAGCCAACAAGTTGACATCCATATTAATAATTTGAAATATACGCCTGATACAGTTGTTTTTTCTTTTCATGGCTTGCCACAACAATATTTTGACAAAGGTGACCCTTATTACTGCCATTGTCATAAAACTTATCGCTTAATTAAAGAGTCTCTTCAAAACAAATACTCTAATATTGATTTTATATTATCTTTTCAATCGCGTTTTGGTCCTAAAAAGTGGCTAGAGCCATATACAACAGTTAAACTTGAGGAACTAGCAAAACAAAATAAAAAGGTTGTTGTTATAGCACCAGGGTTTAGTATTGATTGCTTAGAGACTTTGGAGGAATTAGCAATTACAGAAAAACGTAACTTTATTGAAAAAGGTGGCAAAGAATTTAGTCTAATACCATGTTTTAATGACTCTGATATACATGTAGAAATGTTATATAACATATTAAAAGAGGAAATATGTATAAAAAAATAGCAATACACTGGTTTCGCCAAGATTTACGCTTAGCTGATAATCTCGCTCTTACTAACGCTAGTCAAGCTGATTAAACTATCACAATATTTATCCTAGATGAAAATCAAGCGATTGGTAGTACCAGTAAACTTTGGCTCCATCACTATTTAGCTAATCTGAATAAATCTTTGGCTTACAAACTAAACTTTTACAAAGGAGATCCTTTAGAAATTATAAAACAACTTGTCAAGGAAAATAATAATCACTGATTTCTATTGTAATAGATATTATGACAAATATAGCATAGATAGAAATACTGAAATTAAAAAGTTTCTTAAAGAGCAAAATATAAATGTCAGTAGTTTTAATGGCAGTTTACTTATAGAACCATGGCAATGTAAAAAAGATAATGGTAATTATTATAAAGTCTATACACCATTTTACAAAGAACTTATCAGAATTACAAAATATCAACCAAATCTCAAAAAAGCTGTTTTTAATAAACTAATAAAATTAGCTAGCTCTAATACTTTAGATTCGCTAAAGCTACTAGAGCCAAAACTGACTTGGCAAAACATCATCAAAGAATGGCAAGTTGGTGAACAAGCCGCGGCACAGCTTACTTGAAAAATTTTTAACTACTAAGATTAAAGATTATAAAACGGCTCGTGATTATATGAGTACAAATGCAACGTCGACTCTATCACCCTATTTACATTTTGGTGAAATATCTCCAAATCAAATCTTCAATACCGTACAAAATTTAGAGCATATCGACAAAAATGAAGAGCACTTTATCAAAGAGTTGGTATAGCGTGATTTTTCATACTTTCAGATATACTATTATCCAGAGTTACATGATAAAAATATTAATCAAAAATTCGATAATTTTGCATGGGATAATAACCATATTTTACTTAATAAATGGCAACAAGGTTAAACTGGAATTCGTATAGTTGATATAGGTATGCGCCAACTATGGCAAACTGGTTATATGCATAATCGCGTTCGTATGATAGTAGCAAGTTTTCTTATCAATAACTGTCTAATTCACTGGAAACAAGGTGAAAATGGTTTTTTGATACTTTGTTTGATGCTGACTTTGCGAGTAATAATACTAACTGGAAATGGTTAATTGGCCGTGACTTAGATACAGCACCATACTTTAGAATTTTTAACCCAGTGTTACAAGCTGAAAAATTTGAAGCTTATGAATATACCCGTAAATATGTACCAGAGTTAAAGCTTTTGCCTAACAAACTAATTACTAAACCTTGGGAAGTAAGTGAGTTAGTTCTAAAAGAAGCCAATATAACTCTTGGCAAAAACTATCCTAAACCAATAGTAGATCTCAAGAAATCTCGTGACATATCTTTGCAACTACAGAATCAAATAAAGTAACTCTAGCTATCCTCTATGAGGCTTCTTTTAATTAAAGATTATCATAAGTTTAGCAAACTTGTAATTAGGTTATATATACTAATCAGAGCTTAATTATAGAATTTTAGTTTAGAAATTGTGAAGAATTATTTTATCATCTTTTTTTTGTTTGTAGAGCCACCTTTTTTACCCATTGCAGAAAATGACTCAGGATCATGCTCTTTTCTGGTATGAGCTACTTCTTTAGCTCTATTTGAACTATTTTTCTCATTGTAAGCCATAATCAATCTCCCTTATTCTTATTTATTGACTTCCTTAATGAAATATGAATCAAAATTAAGAAATGATTTATATTTTCAAAATCAACTCTAACAGAAAGAATAATTTTTTATAGTTTCTACAGCAAGTGCATTAAAACCTGTATATTAGGTAGCAAGAAATTTTTATTAGAAAGTTTAACTAGAAATCCCATTACAGATGTTTAAAAGTGAACTTTTAGATTCTTAAATATTAAAAGTCTGTTTATTAGTATAATTAACTTTATGAGGTTGTTTGTAATGTTACGATGAAAATACGGTTTAAAAAAGGGGAGTTAAACAAATGGTTATCAAATTCGAAATTCAAAGTGAATGCAAAAGTTTGAAATACAAGCTTTGAATGAGCAAAGAAAGGAGGAGACTTATGAAAAAACAAGTCAAAAAGTATTGAAACTATTCTACCAGTAGTAGAAAAATATCTAGGTGTAGTATTAGTCGTTAGTTTATTTTCTGCAGATTACTTCGCTGAAAATAATAATTTAACCAGCTGGGATAATGTCCAAGAAAAAGTGAGTGACGCTGGTGATGCTGTAGCTACTAAAACCACAAGAAAGCATATTATAAAACTAAAGATGTAATGACGCCAGACCATGCAGATAAATCATCAAACGCAAACGATGTCCTATAAATAGTAGTAATAATTTAGTACCATTAGCGAATAGTAATACGTGATAATGTTTTTAATTATGAGAGCAGAATATAGGAGAAATAAAAGAGTTTTTATATACTACTTAAGTTGCATGTAGAGTTATTTTCTAGTTTTTTTAGGGATGGGAGATAGTTATTTGCTTTTCCAATAAAAACTTTCAACATTACTACGACAAGCACGCAGTTTAAAATTTTTAAAAGGGAAAAATATGAAAAAGTCAAAAGAAAATATTTAAGAAAGTCAACCTAGTTTAACTTCAGAGATGATAAATAAGCCTATTTATATTTATGAAAGTTATAAATTAACTAATAAGCTTAAAAATAAAGTAGCTATTGTAACAGGTGGTGATAGTGGTATAGGTAAAGCAATATCACTTCATTTTGCTAAAGAAGGAGCAAAAGTTGCTTTTACTTACCATAAAAGAGAAAAACAAGATGCTGATAAAACATTAAAATAACTTCAAGAATCAACTGAAAACTCCAGTCATATTTTGGCAGTGGAAGTTGAACTTAAAAATCATGATGAATGTAAAGAACTTGTTAATAAAGTATATAATTATTTGGGAAGCATAGATATACTTATAAATAATGCTGCTGGTCAATTTCCAAAAGATAATATAACTGACATATCAGCTAAACAACTAAAAACCACATTCGAAACAAACTTTTATCATTATGTGTATATGATAAAAGGAGCTTGTATTATAAATTCTACTTCTGTAACTGCTTATAAAGGTAGACTTGATAATAGATTATTAATCTACTAAAGGAGTGATTGTGGCACTTACTCGCACTAGCTAAGAATACAATAAAAAGTTAATGCTGTTGCTCCAGGACCAGTATGACATTTTTAATACCATCAAGTTTTAGTAAAGAAAAAGTAGAGAATTTTGGTGAGAGTTCTTTGTGGGGAGAACCAGAACAGCCAGCTGATATAGCCTCCGGCATATGTATTTCTTGCTAATAATGTAGAAAGTAACTATTTTTATAGGTCAAGTATACATTCAAATGGTATAGAAATAAGATGCCTTATAACAAACTAGCTGAATTACACAAAGGGATAAAGAATGTCTTACCATATCTTTATAATGCCTGGGAATAATATAGAGATAAAAGTAATAGAAGAACGGATGATGGACCTTGAAACTATAGCACGTGAAGTAGCTTGGCCAGCTGTTAAAAAAATATTATAAATATGAACAAACAGGAAAATAGTATCAAAAATAATCATGCCAAGTACTTAGCAGAATTTCTAGTTCGAGAGTAAAATTTATCTAAAAATATTTCCAAAACTATGAGTTTCTGTATGTATTTCTAGTCACTATTTAAATAACCTAGTCTATTATTTAAAAGGTTTAACAGAAAAACTATTGCTAACTTGTTTAAAGTTTTTAGAAATCAAAATTCCAATTTTATGAAATGCTGATATTGTTGACTTTTCCCCAACTTTGCTGGATGATTATCATAATTACCATCAAATGCCCTCACATATTGCGGATCAAAACAAATAGCATCATATTATTTGAGTATTTTACCATTAAAAGATTATGCTCCTTACTAACATTACAGATATAGATCTGCATTGCTGGGTATGAACTTGAAAGCTTTAACTTCCTACCACTATTGCTATCTTCAAGCACCACTATTCCATCGACTATGTAACAATGATCAATACCTACTCTACGGAAATATTTAGAATCATGATATTTTAACTTATCACCGATACTGAATTTTTGCCTAAAGTCCATTTCTTGGGGTAAATTTTGTATATCTGTTGGTATCAAATCATCGTCTACATTGACAAATTGTGTTGCTGGTACCTCAAGCTGGTGATCAACGATTTTTGTCTTATAATCTCCTGATAGATTATAATAACAGTGATTAGTCATATTTAAAATTGTATTTGCTATAGCTACAGCGTCAAAATAGATAATTATAGCATTTTCTAAACGCTCATAGGTTACGTTAATAGTGACATCAGCAGGGAATTTATCAGTCACATATTTTTGTGGAGTTGTAAACTTAACCTTATTAGTGCCTATAAGCTCAAAAGCAAATTTCTGCAATGTGATACTGTTAAATCCGCCGTGTAAAGTATATTTATCTTGGTAGTTTTTTTTCTAGATAGTATGTTGTACTATCAAGTACAACCTTAGCATCCTTAGTTCTGCCTGCAACTCTACCTATAGTCGCACCTAAATCCAAAAGTATCAATTCAATGTTACCATTTTTTAATGTTATCAAGTTATTACATTTACCAGCTATACAAACTTCTCTAAAACTCATATTATCTCCTTAGCAAAACCTAATATTATTTTAGCTATTTCTGACTTTGATTTATTTTTATATTGTTTATTTTGGTGCTTAGATAATATTGTCACAGAAGAGTCATCTTTACCAAAAACATTCGTTTCATTTGCCACAATCATGTTTATATTCTTCTTGATAAGCTTAGCTTGGGCATATTCGATTATATTTTGTGATTCAGCAGCAAAACCTATCGCAAAAATTTGCGGATAATGCTGCTTACAATTAATTAAAATATCCGGGTTTTTTATAAACTCTAAAGTTAAACTATCATCTATTTTTTTAATTTTATTAGTAAATTTATTTTTGATTTTATAATCAGCAACTGCAGCACAACCAATGAAGATATCACTATCTTTTGCTAGCTCTAACATTGCTTGATTCATCTCATCAGCACTTAGAGTTTTAACTATTTTTAGCTGACTATGATTGATATCAAAATTAATTGTGGTTTTGGCTTTAAGCACAGTCACATTTGCACCTCTAGCAAGCAGTTGTTTTACCAAAGCCAATCCCATCTTACCCGAACTATAGTTTGATAAATATCTAACACCATCAATATCTTCAACAGTTGCCCCTACTGTTATGAGAACTTTTTTATCTTTAAAATCTTGAGAAGTAGCTAACAACTTAAATAACTCTTCAGGCTCATGCAGTCTACCACCACCACTATCGCCACAAGCTTGAAGACCTTCATCTGGCAATATCAAATTAAATCCTAGAGCTTGAAGTTTTTTGACATTATCTTGAGTTAGTTGGTTTTGCCACATATTTACATTCATAGCTGGAGCAAGATACACCTTAGAATTATCATTATTAGCAAGGATAGCTTGACTAAGTAAATCATCAGCTAAGCCATAAGCTAATTTAGCTAGAGTATTTGCTGATGCGGGAATTATAAATATCTTGTCTGCCCAGCGTGGCAAATTTATATGTGCCATACTTTGCTGATAACAAAACATATCTAGTTTTTCGTCTATATAAACATCACAACCTAAAGCCACTAAAAGCTCAGGTTTAATAAATTGTTGAGCGCCTTTAGTAACAATAGCCTTACATTGAGTACCGCTTTTTATAAAAAGACGGATTAAATTTACTGTTTTAAAAGCTGATACACTCCCAGTAATTCCAAACAAAATCCTATTTGCCATAAAATACTATTTTCTATTTAACTAAAATCTTTTTTCTTTTATAAAAGAAAATGATTAATAAAACCATAATTGCTACAGAATAGTAAGGATATTAACCCTTTGTCTAAAGAGCTCTTCACTAGCAAGCCAAGATGCAAAAATAATCCCAAAGAAAATACTACTTGTCCTACCTAAAGCAAATATCATGTTACAAGCTAATGAACGAACTTCTGTTGGAAACTCAGTAGCAGCATATTGCGCCCACATAATATTATAACCACCACCAATCAAACCGATAAATATCCCATATAAGAAGATAAAATTACTCGATATATATCTATAAGCAAAAATACTTATTAAAAATATAATAATATTTATGATAAAAAATAAATTTGGTGACTTGAAATACTGGTTATAAATACCACTAATAATACAACTAATAATATTTCCTACAAAGAAACCAAATAAAAACAGCTTCACTAAGCTAGCAAAATCAACATCAGTAGCAATAAACTTAACCAAAGCAAACATTACAGTAATAACAAAGAAATAAGGTAGTGTAATTAGAAAATTTAACATCAATGGCTTACTGTAGTTTCTAAAAAGAAAAACCATACTTCCAGCATTTTTAAATCTATCTGATGTATACAACTCAATAAAATATGGCGATTCCTCAAGAATTCTTCTAAAAGCATATATACCAAAGCCAATAAATCCACCAAAATAAACATCACCTTATAAGAAAATACACCCAAAAGTGTCGCAACCACACCACCTAAAACACCTAAAATATATAAGAGACTCATACCCCAAGAGGCTATTTTTGGTGGAAAAAATTCAACAATTAAAACACTTGAAACCGCAAACTCACTCGCTAAAGCAAGATATCCTAAAAATCTTAGCAACATAAATATATAAATATTATCTACAAATATACATAATATTGTCATTACTGAATAAAGTAATATACTGTATTTGATAACTGTAATACGACCAAACTTATCTGCTAAAATACCGAAAAGAAAAAGAATTGCCCCAACTAGTATACCTATCATCTGAATATTATTTATTAGATAATATATTTGTTGGATTTTAGTAGAATCAAAGATTTCAAATTGTTGTTTTAATAGATCAACATAAGAAACACTAAATACTGTTAGATCATAAAAATCTATAAAATACCCCAAACAGAGAATAACTAAAATACACTTTGTATTTTTCATTGTTTGAAAAAACTTGATAATATTAGAGTTGTATTATAGATAGATAAAATCTCAAAGACTATAACTAATAAGCACTAATCAACAATAATATTTTTCTCGTTTACTGTAGATCTACAAAATGCAACATAACGCTTATCTGTAACAAACCAGTAGAATATTGCTCCAACAAGTCCGTCAGCAAGATAGTTTTTTACTGGAGTAATTAAACATACAAGTATTATAAATGTTAATATAAGCATAAGAAGTTTTTTGATACCTATTTTTCTATATTCAATACTTCCATATATAGTCATTAACACTATTAGTATAATACCGTATTAATCTGAGTTTCTACTTGTACGGTATTAAGTAATAAAGTTAAAACTACAAATACAACTAATCCAAATACTCTAGTTCGTGGAGCTAATGTACCCATACTAACAGGCGCAGCCATATAGCCTATAATATGAAATACTGTAACTATTAACATTAATCCTGACCAGTTGTCTGAGAAGAATAAAAATATTACCGATAAGATAAAATTAGCAAGTAAAGATTTGCGCGATATATTAACACTTGGAGTAATTTGGCAAAATATCTTGGCATCTGTACTTCTGATGACATCGCATATAGCATTCTTGAAGAAGCACCTAAGTAAGTATACCCGGTTGCTGATGGACTAATCATATTATCAATAATAAGTAAAAATAGATATGGCAAGGTCCCAATAAGGTTGCTAATCTAAGCCTGCCCACCCATCTTTACTTACTAAATACTGATGTGGAACAGCTTGCATAAATTGCATATTGTAAACCAAAGTATAAAGCCAATACTAAAAATAAAGCTAATATAATTGCTAATGGTACATTTCTACAATGATTTTTAACTTCACTTACATATACCACAACAGTTTGAAAACCATTAAATGTATAAATCAAACCACCAGCAACTATAGCAGTCAATGATGATGAGAAACCAAACTAACTATTATTTGGAATATCAGCTGAAAGCATACTCACATAACCATGGCTATGCATAAGTGCATATGCTATAAATATCAAAACAATAATCACTGGTACAGCCATCTTTAAAGTAGTGATAGCATTATTAACTCTTACTAGAAGTTTAACTCCATAGAAATTAATCACAAGATATATAAATAATACTAATAGAGAAAATGCTGTACCTGAGTGAGTTAATACACCATTTTGCATCAACTAGTTCATAGATTTAACACCAGAAAGATATTGGGTAGCTGCTAAAGCTTCAGATGAGATCACTACAACAATACCAAACCAATTTGCAAAAGCAAATGGCATCGCAAATATACTATTATGAGATATCGCACTAAATCTAGTAGTAGCTCCTCTAACCAGATACATAGATACTACTTTACCTAAACAAAGTGAAATCATTAAAACTACTATGGCAGCAAGAATCCATGCCAAAATGCCCAATTGCTAGCATTTTAAACCGTCAACTGTACACTAAAGAGCCAGCCCTAAGCCAACCATTGAAGTAGCATCAATAAGAACAGCACTAAACAGTGATATCTTTTTAGCAGACACATTACTCATTTTCTTTCCTTATATTATTTTTAAATTAGATGAAGGCAAAGATATTTTATATATTCTCTTTCATGGTAATTATTTGATAATAACGAACTTTTAAAGCTAGTAGAAAGTTAATAACCCAAGATTTAAATTATCATCAAGAAAATAAGTTTGTAATATTTTTATTCTTCTAAGCTCATTAAATAAGCATTACCACCAGAGGCAGTTGTATCAACACTTACAGTTTTTTCAACGACAAATCTGCGTAAATATAATGGTGAAACTGTTTCTATAGCTAAGCTTGTACACTTGCCATCTTTAGTAACACTCTCAGCAACAAAAGGTATAATAGCACCTCTGCGCAATGCCAAAGCTTGATGAATCTGTTTAACTGCAGAGACACTACCAGAAAAAGCAACTAGTGCAACTTTACTGTTAAATAACAATGCTGATGTTATCTCTTCATCATCTGATAAGACTAGATGAAGCGCCTTAGGGTTCATCCCTGCTTTTAGCATTAATTTAACAATATTATAAGCAGTTAAGTTACCAGTATATGCTGGCTTAGCTACTACAGTATTACCTGCCAATAAAGCTGCAGTTATCTGACCGACAAATCTAATTAGTAAATCAGAACTTGAACACATACTTACTACAACACCACGACCTTTTAAGCTTAACTCATCAATCTCGCCTGTAGGTCCAGGTAAAAGTTGTGGATGAGCAAACTCTTTTTTAGCTTGAAGACAGTAATATGCCACCTGCTGAATAGTTTTATCTATTTGGATATGTGCATCTTCTACCGAAACATTCGACTCTACAACAAGACATGAAGCTATCAGATGCCGCTTTTTCTCTAATAGTTCCAAAAACTTCTCAATAATAGTAGCTCTTTGTTCAGCATTAACATGACTCCATAACTCTGCCTCTTTACTAGCAATTTCTATAGTAGTATCTACTGTGTTTACAGAAGCTATATATTTCTTACCAATCGTTTTACCATTAGCTGCTTTAAGATTAATATATTTATCTTTTTTAGCTCTTTCACCAGCAACAATGTTTGCAATAATATATTTATCTTTGATAAACTTGCTAGTCTGCTTTTTATCTTCAGCTACTTTTTCAGGATTATAAATCTCTTCAACAGCCTCAACTCCTGACAATTTTTCATTAGCTAAACGATGCATATAATAAGGACCACCAGCTTTAGGGCCTGTTCCAGATTTACCTTGACCACCAAATGGCTGAACACCAACCACCGCCCCAACAATATTTCTATTTACATAAACATTACCAGCTTTGATGTTGTTTTTGACATAATTCATTATTTCATTAATTCTACTATGAACACCAGCTGTTAGACCATATCCTGTAGCATTAATATCCCTGATAAGTTTATCTAGTTGATTAGCCTTAAAGCGCAAAATATGTAAAATTGGACCAAATTGCTCTCTACCTAAGTCAGATATTTTATTTATCTCAAAAGCAGTAGGCATCACGAATGTCCCCTTTTGTGTATCTTGATTAGGCTGAACTTGATATATAAGCTTAAACTGGCTTTTTTTCTCTTCAATATAGGCATTTAGATTATATGCAGCCTCTTTATCAATCACAGGACCAACATCAGTGTCAATGTACTTAGAATCACTTACTTTAAGCTCTTTCATTGCACCAACTATCATCTTGATATAATTATCAGCGATATCTTCTTGAAGACATAAAATACGCAATGCCGAGCAGCGTTGTCCTGCACTATCAAAAGCTGAGCGTATTACATCCGCTGTAACCTGTTCAGGAAGTGATGATGAATCGACAATCATAGCATTTTGTCCACCTGTCTCGGCAATTAATGGCACTATTTCACTAGATTTATTTGCTAAAGTCTGGTTTATAATAGCTGCAACTTCTGTAGAGCCTGTAAAAATCACACCCTTACATACTGGACTCTTAACTAGAGCACTACCAACTATTACACCATCACCAGGTGTAAATTGTAAAACATTCTTAGGTAAACCAGCTTTAAATAAAAGCTTAACTGCTTTGTAAGGAATTATTGGAGTCTGTTCAGCTGGTTTAGCAACTACTGTGTTACCAGCTGCTAAAACAGCGGTAATCTGCCCCAAGAATATTGCTAATGGAAAGTTCCAAGGGCTAATACACACCATAGCACCATGACCGGTAAACTCTAACTGCTTAAGGTGATCAGATAAAGCTGGTAATTTAATAGGACCATTGAACTCTTTTTTAGCTTGTGCTGCATAATAACGACAAAAATCTACAGCCTCTCTAACCTCATCTATAGCATTAGTTAAAGTCTTACCAGCCTCAATCATTGCTATAGCAATAAATTTATTGGTATTTTCTTCTAAAAGATCCGCAAATTTCTCTAAAATATCAGCTCTTTTTGCCGCTGGCGTATTACTCCACTCCTCAAAAGCACTTTGAGCATTTTTTAGTGCTCTTTTAGCGATCTTAGCATCAGCATTAATTACGCTACCGATGACTTCATTAGTATTTGGATTTATAACATTTTCAGCTATTGTTTTATCAAGCTCAATACCAGAAACTATAGGTTTTGCTTTATATGTATTTTTAAGCGTATATTTTTCTATTTGCTTGTACATATCAGCCAAAACTGCAAAATCATTAGTATTATGACCTTGTGAATTCAATCTTGGTGCAACTATATCTTTTGGGTAAGTGATATTAGGATGCTGACCATAACCATGATCAATAGTTTTTTTGACAGGATCTTCTATTAACTCCTCAATCGGTAAATTCTCATCTACAATCCTATTAACAAAAGAACTATTAGCTCCATTTTCTAGTAGTCTTCTTACTAGATACGCTAAAAGATGCTTATGTCCACCAACTGGAGCATATATTCTACATGGAATATCTTCATAGCCTTCTTTACCAACGACATTGTCATATAGATGATCACCCATGCCATGTAAACACTGAAACTCTAAATCTCTATTGCCATTAGCTAACTCAAATACTACAGCTACAGTTTGAGCATTATGAGTTGCAAACTGAGGATAAATATATTGTTGATTCTCAAAAAGCTGTTTAACACAAGCTTGATACGACACATCTGTATGATACTTACGCGTAAATACTGGATAACCTACCAAACCTTGCTCTTGCGCGTGCTTAATCTCAGCATCCCAGTATGCACCCTTAACTAGGCGAATCATAAATCTTCTATTAGTTTTCTTAGCAAGTTTTGCTAGATAGTCTAATACATAAGCAGCTCTTTTTTGGTATGCCTGAACAACGATACCAATTCCATTAAACCCTTCCAACGATGGTTCATAAGCTAGTCTTTCTACTAGTTCTAATGATATTTGTAATCTTCCTGTTTCCTCGGCATCGATATTCATACCAACATTATACTCTTTTGCTAATTGCGTAAGCTTAAGCAGTTTTGGATATAACTCTGTATGAACTCTTTGGTGCTTTGTAACTTCATAGCGTGGATGTAAAGCAGATAATTTTATAGAAATTCCTGGATTTTTTTTGATCTCTGTATTTGTTGCATACTTAGCTAACTCATGTATTGCATGAAGATATTGACTATAATAGTATTCAGCATCATCCATTGTCATTGCAGCTTCACCAAGCATATCATAAGAGTAACTATAACCTCTAGCCACTTTAGCTTGTGATACCTTGAGAGCTTCCTCAATAGTTTCACCAAGTACATATTGCTTACCAACAATTTTCATCGTTTGCTTCATCACTTGACGAATCACAGGCTCGCTAGTTTTCTTAAGAAATTTTTGAAAAACTTTTCTATAAGAGCGATGTGAATCTTTGAGAATTTTACTAGTTAGCATTAAGCTCCATGTTGCGGCATTAACAAATAAATGCTTTTTCATACCAACATGACTTTTCCACGCAGCACTTGTAAGTTTGTCTTTGATAAGTAGATCAATAGTATATTTATCAGGTACTCTTAAAAGTGCTTCAGCTAAACACATCAGCACTATTCCTTCTTCTGAAGATAAATCATACTCGATCATAAAAGCATCAATACCAGATTTTTTGAGCCTACTCTTTCTAACTTTTTCTACTAAGCCATAAGCTCTTTCTCTAACTTGTGCTTTTTGCACACTTGACATATGAGCTTTTTCAACAAGCTTTGCCATCGCTTCTTTTTCATCAATAAGCCAATATTTAGATATATTCATTATTTCTTTAGAAATAGGATATTCTACTGCGTGGTTTAATAAGTCATTCATATAACACTTTTTTATCTACTTCAATTTATTTTGATTAAATTTTTTCTTTTCTTTGATAATTTTGTCTATGAGCTGTTGATATTTTTGTGGTGGAGTAACTCCTTTAAAAATCCAATCAAACATATCACTATCTTCACTAGTTAAAAACTCAACAAAAAGTTTTTTACTAGAAAGATCCTCATGCATATAACAATTATTTAAATATGGCGCTAAAATTATATCAAGCTCTATCATACCTCTACGTGCAGAGTACTTTATTTTATCAACAGAACTAAATATAAGATTATGATTCTTTGTTAACATATTAATAGCCACACAAATGTATGAATTATATTAGTTTATACTATACGCTTAAGACAACCAATATACTTATAATAAATTATTTGAAAAAATACTCTTTTAATCAGCTAAACAATCCGGTATCATTATGCATTAGAATTTATAGATTTATTCATAACACTGTTACTTATCTAAAATAATTTTTTCAAACAAAAAATATTATAAGGATTAAAATCTAATGGCTATTAGTCAAAATGTTATAAAAATACTTCAAGATATTGATGAGTTGGATTTATTCAGCAACATCTCAGATGAATGGTCAACACTTCTTAATGAGTCTGATGATGACATTAAAATCAAAAAATTATATTCTGCTTTAGTTAAAGAAAGCATTCGTCGCGAAACCGCTGAAAGATTAGCTAAAGATGCTAAGTCATATTGTGACCTTGTCCAAGAGCAAGCTAAACAACGAATATCTGATCTGAAAGAAAGTTTAGAAAGCCAAATCACTTTTCTAACTCAACAAATCAAAGATCTAAAAGTTGAATCTGCAAATAATCTAGACTACTATAGAAATGAACTAAAAAAAGCTACTCGCAACTTAATTGATAATAAAAACTAAATTAGCAATATTATTAGCCTAAAAAATAATATTTGCTTTCTGAAATATCTAAACCTTAATTCAAAAAATTTATACAACTTAAATTATTGTAAATTCTATAAATCCAAAGTCGATAGCAACTCAAAGCTAATATAAAGCTAATCTACAGACCAAAATCAATATTGCTAAAAGATTTTGAATTAGTTAAATTTCAGCGCTAGAAAGTTTTCTAAATCACTTTTAGGCTTTGCTAGTGATTTTAATTTTCCTATATCACTAATCAAAATAAACTTTAATTGATTGTTGCTATTTTTTTTATCTACCAGCATTGCATTTAGATATTCAGACTTATTAATATCGTTAGGAAACTCTATAGATATATTAAAACTACAAATAAAGTCTTTAAACTCTTGAGCTTGTTGTAAAGTTATCATCGATAAAAAGTGAGAAAAATTAATAGCTTGAGTCATACCGA
Source organism: Francisella-like endosymbiont (assembly GCF_003069505.1). Classification (NCBI taxonomy): domain Bacteria; kingdom Pseudomonadati; phylum Pseudomonadota; class Gammaproteobacteria; order Thiotrichales; family Francisellaceae; species Francisella-like endosymbiont. The sequence continues at coordinate 138,683 of NZ_QAPC01000002.1, forward strand.
TACCCACAGCTTCACCATGCTTTAGACCAAGGTAATTTTGACACTTCTCTATAGCATGACCAAATGTATGGCCAAAGTTTAGAATAGCTCTAGCTCCTGTTATCTCTTTTTCATCCGCAGCAACAACTTGGGCTTTAATTTGACAGCTTCTTTTTACCATCTCTATCAAAGTAGCACTATCTTTTGCCAATATTTTGTCTCTATTTGAGTCAAGCCAAAGATAAAAATCTTTTGACATAAAAGCATATTTGACAACCTCAGCCATACCAGCAATGTATTCGCGTTGTGGCAAAGTTTTATAAAACTCTACAGGGGTATAAACAAGTTTAGGTTGGTAAAAAGCACCTATCATATTTTTACCAAGCTGATGATTTATAGCAGTCTTACCACCTACTGATGAGTCAACTTGTGAAAGCAATGTTGTCGGTATTTGGATAAAATCGACACCGCGCTGATATATAGCAGCAGCGAAACCCGTAATATCACCTATTATTCCACCACCCAAAGCAATTAAGACAGTTGAATTACGTGTAAACTGGTTCTCTAATAAAGTTGACAGTATTTTATCTAAACTTTGTTGTGATTTATATTGCTCACCATCATCTAAAATACAAGTTTTGACATTTAGATTATCCGGTAAAGCCACCAAAAGTCTAGTCAAATATAAACTTTCTACTGTAGTATTTGTAACAACCAGAACTTGTTTGTTAGTAACATATTCAATAATATGCGAAAAATCTATCGATGATTCAACAATAATATAATAACTAGCACTAAAAGTAGGGTTTACTAATAACTTATTGATCACAGGATAGTTTCTTCTACTAAGAATGTCGATATTTTATTGACAATATTTTTAACTGTTGCGCCATTAGTTTCTACAACCACATCAGCAATGCTTCTGTATAGAGGTTCTCTCTCTGTCATAAGCTGCTCAAGAACTGGTCTTTTATCATCAACTCTTAATAATGGTCTTTTTGTATCTTTAGAAGTTCTCTCAAGTTGTTGCTCAATTGTCGCCTCAAGGTATACAACCTTACCTCGTGATGATAATAATGATCTAGTATCTGGATCAAGTATAGCACCACCACCTGTAGCTAAAACTATATTTTGTTTTTCAGCTAAAATCTCAGCAATAACTTCTCTTTCACGCTTTCTAAAACTTTCTTCGCCCTCTAAATCAAAGATCCAATTAATATCAACACCACATTTTTTTTCAATAACATAATCAGAATCGACAAATTCTAATTTTAACTGTTTTGCTAACTGCTTACCAATAGTAGATTTTCCAGCACCCACTGGACCAATTAAGAAAATATTTTTTGTTCTTATCATTTTTGACTCAAAATTGTAAGTTAATTACACACTGTGATAGTTTGTTACTAATCACTCCTTGTACATAAAAAATTATAGGCTATAAGATACCTAAATATTAATATTTTTGCAACTATTATCTACTATCATCTTTGAACCTGTGACTGAATGATTTTTGGAGTTATAAAAATTAAAAGTTCCGAATCTTGATCTTCGATTCTTGTATAGCTAAATAAATAACCTAAATAAGGAATATCTCCTAACAATGGAATTTTATTACGCTCTTCTTTTTGAACTTTTTGATATATACCACCTATTACCACTGTATCGCCATCTTTTGTCATAACTTTTGTAGTTATCTCTCTCTTTTTGATAATCGGTGGTAAATCACCACCATCAGGAGTTTTACCAGGAGAAGCACCTACTGAGTTTTTAGTAACAAGAATATCCATAATAATATTACCATCTGGAGCAATTTGCGGAGTTACTTGTAATTCTAAAACTGCCTCTTGGAAAGCAACTGCAGCAGCACCAGAAGCTGTTGCTTGGTTATATGGAACATCAGAACCATCTTTAATAAAAGCTACTTGGTTATTTGCAACCACTAAGTGTGGTGATGCCACCTCATTTGCTAGAGACTCACTTTCAAGAGCTCTAATTTCCATACTCAACTTAACTCCACCAGCTAAAGTGTATGCAAGCTCCGCAGTAGTACCAATAAATGGTGTAGGTGTTGATCCCGGTGTTGATCCCGGTGTTGGTGTAGTACCACCATTAAAAGTATCTAAACCTACATTAACTCTTCCAGCTGGATCACTAACTCCATAGTTAAACCTAGCTCAAGCTTACTTGTTCTAAGTATCTCGACGATTCTAGCTTCTATCAAAACCTGATCATTTGGTATATCAATTTCATTGACAACCTCTTTTATATGCGGTAATTTTTCTTCGGTGTCTGTTATTATTAAAGTATTTGTCCGTGTATCAGAGGTAATACTGCCTCGAGGTGACATAATGCCACCGTTTTGTTTTGCCATCGAAGTGATAACTGTTTGTGCAGCTTGAGCAGTAGTATAATTTAGCGGTATAAATTCAGTCACTAAAGTAGCATTATTCTCTAATGAGCGTTTTGTTCGTAACTCTAACTGTTCTTGAGCAGCGATTTCAGCTGCAGTAGCTACATACAATATACTACTCATTTTTTCGTAGCTAAGCCTTTACTAACTAAAACAATATTCATTACCTTATTCCAAGGCACATTTTTTAGGTCAATAGAAATATTGCCACGCACACTACTACTAACTACGAGATTTAGACCTGCAAATTCAGATAATACTTGTAACACCGTCTGTACTGGCGCATCCTTGAAAGATATTGAAATTGGCTCATTAACATTAAATCCTTCAACACGACTATTGCGTCTATCAATCTTAAACTTAAATACATTACCCTCTTTAAAATCACTTAGAGAAATCCTATCAAGAGAATGAATTACAAAGACTACATTACCTCCATCCTTGAAAATCTTGATAGAGTCAACTATCGTATTAAAAACTTTAGTATCAATATTACTAACCCACTTATCGGATACAGTGGTATTATCAAAAGTTATTGTCAGTGTATAACCATATTGTGATAGCTTAATTTTATAACCCGAGAAATTACTTATATTCTCCTCAAAAGCAACTTCAAATACAGCGCTACCATTTAAACTACGATGAAACTCAAGATCTTTGATATGTTTATTAATAGTTTTATCTTTATTTTCTTCTCTTCCAACAATTTTTGCTTCAGGCTGTTCCAAACCCTGCGACTGATTAGATATTTGAGGTTTTTTAATATCAGCTAGTGAGACATCATAACTTAGAAAACCACCTAAAATTGTTAGAACTGCTAATAACTTCTTTTTTGCAAAAAACATCACTTTACCTTACTAATGTATAACAGTTTGAATCTTTTCCCAGATTCTTTTTTGGTTATTTTTCTTCCACTCATCGACAACAATACCTTCTTTTATAACATCTTCAATTTGACCATAATTTTGACCAATTAGCTCACCTTTTTTTTATATACATTGGTTTATTTTCCATCAAGCTTTCAACAATACCCTATTTTTGTTTATTCTGATAAACAACTCCCTTAAACTTAAAAGAATCTAATGGATAGCGCTGTAAGTTCAGTTCTGTAACTAATTTATCATCAGATTCTTTTTTAATGTTTATATTTGTAATTACAGCAATATCCTTTATATCAATTAAAGCAACGAAGAGCTTAATTAATTGCGAGAAGTTCCCAGATAGCTTTGCCTTGAAATCTAACGCATATAAGTCTAGATATTTATTTTTCTCAACTCCAGCTGGCGATAAGTCTATAATCGTTATGCCCAAGCTACTAATAGCTTCATTAAGTGCAGATAAAAAGATTGGTACCGAATGACGCTCAGGAATACTAAATTTTTCTTCGGTATTGTACTGCTCTAACGTTTTTACTTGCTCTTTTAATGCTGTTTTTCTTTTTTGACAAGCCTTGGAATCTGTGTCTCCATTGACCGAATGTGATTTTGTCTTTGATTAGCTTTTGAAAGAACTGGACTTACCAACAAACCATAAAAAACAAATACAAATAATACAAATACCACAATCATTACTGGTACTCTAATCTTTAGGGGTGCATTTATAACTTTATTTATGTGCTTACTAGATAAAAAGCTTTGTATTTTATCTACCATTTAACACTCTCCCCTTTAAATACATTATCCTCTCCAAACTTAAATTCTAAAGCAAAACTTCTTTGACCGTTCTTCTCAGATCCCAAGCTTTTAAGCTCAACTTTTTTAATTCTAAACTCTATCTCTAAATTTTTCATAAATATCGAAAGAAGTTTTAAATCTTTGACTTCTCCAGTGAGAATTATCTTACCAGAACTAGATACATAGTTAACATTATCACACGTGAAATTTTTTCTATATCTAGTAAGATATAGTACTGACTAGCTTTAATATTTGCTAAGTCTGTTGAGATGTCTAGTAGCTTATCTCTTTGTATTTTAACTGCTGAGTATTCTGCTACTTGACTATTGAATTTAGTGATTTGTGATTGTATATAGTTCTCAACTTTCATATCCTCTTCACTAGACCAAGAAAATATTATCGATAGGATAAACATTGATATAAAAGCAAATAAAGCCATAAAGCCTAGGTCTATACCAAGGTATGTTAGTTGTTTTTTCCTCCATCTACCGCGTATAAAATTAAGATCTTTCATACTACAATGCCTCACTCATAGCTATTGCTATAGGTAAAACATAGCGGTAAGGTTTTTTTATATTACCACATTTCTCAATATCAACATTTATAAATGGATTAAGTATTTTGCAACTTTTTTGTGATAATTCTTTTATCGATGTAAAAATACTCTCAAAATCCTGTTTGATACCATAAATATAAACATTATTATTTTGAACCTGATCAAAATTACCAAAATCATTGGCACTAAAATCTAATGACATAAAATCCATAAATCTTAGCAACAATTGTATAACTTCATCAACATAACTAACTTTAGTAATATTTGTATCAAATATTTTGATAGACTCGTAGTTTTTTAATTCTCCCTGAGGGGTGAAACTATATACAGATATTTTATCCGAATATAATCCTAAAAATATACTATCGTTAGAATACTGAGAAATCTCTGATAAAAAAGTTCTGAAACAAAACTACTAATAGCTAATTTATCAAGTGTACATACTGATAATGCTCTTTTAGCTTTATTCGTTATAGCATAGAATTGCTTAACTCTATCACTATCAGATATATAGTATATATTTAAAGTTCCTTTTCCTTCTAATTCATCATAGTAATCATAAGCTACATTAGTATAATTTTCTGGAAAACGCTTTTTTAGGAAATTTTCTCTAATATAAAAATGTATGCCCTCTTTTTCGATTACTTCAAGAGTCCTTTTATCACAGACAATTTGTTCTTTCACGACATCTATTTCATTATAACTTGTAAACCCTAGCTTTACAAAACGCCCTAGTTTATTTTCTTTGATGATATCAGCAACTACACCACCGACATACTCAGTTGTTAATTCACCCTCAAAATATGCTTCAGCTGGAAAAATATCACTATCACAACAGACTAATGAATATTTCTCACCCTTTTTATCAAGCTTGACAACAGCAAGAGAATGTTTATCATACTCAATACCTAAAACTGTTTTTTGTGCTTGTTTGCATTTTTTCTCAAGTAACAACGATATCATAAAACTCTTCTTATTTTATAGCTCAAAAATTAGATACTCTATTTCTAGATATATAACGCTGTTTATTTTATAATTAAATCTACATTAAGTAAACTGTAGTTTTAAAACGTTAGGGTTAATTAATAATGCATATAATACTTTTAGGTGCCCCTGGGGCTGGTAAGGGGACTCAAGCAAAGATAATTGAAGAAAAATACAATATAGCTCACATCTCTACTGGAGACATGATAAGAGGGACTATAAAATCAGGTAGCGAGCTAGGTCAAGAATTAAAAAAAGTTCTTGATGCTGGAGAGCTAGTTTCAGACGAGTTTATTATAAAAATTGTTAAAGATAGAATTTCAAAAAGTGATTGTAATAATGGTTTTTTACTAGATGGTGTCCCTAGAACCATCACTCAAGCGCAAGAATTAGACAAATTAGGCGTTAATATCGATTATATAGTTGAGGTTGACGTTGCTGATAGTCTACTTGTCGAGAGAATTACTGGCAGAAGAGTTCATCAAGAATCTGGTAGAACTTATCATCCCAAGTTTAATCCACCTAAAGTGGCTTATAAAGATGACTTAACTGGTGAGCCACTAATAATTCGTACAGATGACAATGAAGATGCAGTTCAACAAAGGCTATTTGTATATCATGCTCAAACTGCTAAGTTAATCGATTTTTACAGAAATTTCTCATCAACTAATACCAAAACGCCAAAATACATTAAAATAAATGGCGATCAAGCTGTCGAGAAAGTATCTCAAGATATTTTTGATCAGCTTAAATAACTATTCTAAACATTCTAATAATAGCTCTATAAAAGATATATACTCCAAGTGACCATGGTAAGATAGCCCAATTTGGTAGCTACGATTAAAACTAACTCCTATCTCACAATCTTTGATTTATGGTTTTAATGAGGCTAAACTATTAGCATTTAACTCAGGTATTGTAAAACCTTTATCACCAGCAAAGCCACAACAATAAATCTGCTCTGGAATTACTACCTCATCACAAAATTTATGTAATGCTTGTATATATTTATTGTCAATATTTTATTTACGGGTAGAGCTGTCTATATGCAAAGCAATTTTACTAAACTTCTTAGTTAACTTTAAATTATCTAAGCTATCGAGCTTTTTTACTAAGGATGAAAGCTCCAGTATCAATATCTACTGAGCAACAAGTCTTACATAAACTAGTGGTAGCGCATGTTTGGATACCAAAATACTCATAATCTTTAAGCCATCGTTGTTTTTGCTGGCAATCAAGAGTTTGGATTTTACGAGCAACTGTATTACGTTGTCGTCGTATAAAACTAAGATTCCTTGATGAACACACCGGCTCACAGAAACCACATTCCATAAATTTACTTATTTGCTCATCAACATTATTTAGTTCTTTGAGGTTTTTGGTATGTAACTTTGTATCATTAGTAAGCTTAACATCTGGATTTAGGATATTTTGTTTATCTAAGAGATTTTTAATTTGCCACATAATATCCCAGCATTTCTCACCCAACTCGACTATTACAAATTTAGAAATATTATGTCCACTACCATGCTCTGTTTTGAGATAACCATTATATTTTTTTGCTACTAGTGCAGTAAGATCATGCATAAATTGATCATACTCAATAAGCTGGTTTTGATCATTAAAATCAGGAGTCAGGACAAAATGAATATTACCAGCTAAAATATGCCCAAAAATGGCAGCGTTTGTATAGCTGTTTAACAAAAAGCTTTTTGATATTACTAATAAGATTAGGCAAGTCTAGGATATTTACAACGATATCCTCAATTAGTACACTGCTACCATTAGGTCTTTGAGCTACAATAGTTGGCAGCACAACATTATGCGCTTTCCATAGAGTTTGCATTTGCTGATCATCTCTTCTAAAGCCGACTTGATAAAGTATATTTGCAGCGTAGATATATTGATTTACAGCATTTAATTGTGCTTCTAAACTTTATTAACTATCCTCAAGCTTAATCAAAAAAGGTTGTAGCTCAGCTACACTAGATACTGATTTTATTGATAAATAATCAAGTAAATCAACAGATGAAGGCACGAATGTTTGTAATTTTGTCGTTAGATTTATCAATTCATCTAAATTACCATATATAAGATTTAAGGCTTTATACTTATAATCTACAACAATATTTAGCGTAACATTACTAACAAATCCAAGTGTACCTTCAGAACCTATAATCAATCTTTCAATAATCTTGATAGGATCAGTAAAATTAAGAAAGCATTTAAGCTGTAGTAGCCACTAGTATTTTTTATTGCAAATTTCTTTTTGATAAAATCAAAAATCTCTTGGCTTTGAGTTATTTGTTGACGGATATTTAAAATTGTGTTTATAAAATCTTTATTTATTTTTCTAAAATCAGCAACGCTATTATCATCAGAAGTATCAAGAATACTACCATCAGCAAAAAATCACTCGCATTGAGTCTAAGGTTGTATAGGAGTTTTTTATGGTACTACAAACACATCTCACTTGAGTTATTAGCAATGATACCACCTATTTTAGTACTATTAATCGAACCAGGATCAGGACCAATCTTACGCTTGTATATTTTTAGATAATTATTTACCTGTGCACCAATTATACTTGGTTCAAGCTTGATTTTATTACCATTACCAATAATTTGATAATCTAACCATACATATGCTGCTAATACTATTAAGACTTGATCAGTCACAGCTTGACCGGAAAGACTAGTTCCTACTGTTCGAAAAGTTAGTTTAATATCATATTGATTAGCTAACTTAATAATTTCTATGACTTCAGCTTTATTTTTAACAATTAATACGAGTTTAAGAACCATTCTATATAAACTAACATCTGTTAAGTATCCATATCTTAATAGTTCATTTTCAATGATTTGCGTCTGCACTAAAAATTTGTTATTTTAGCTTTAAATTGATTTAACATTAGAGGAACATTCTCAGTAACTACTAGTCAAAGTATACCCAAGAATATACCAAAGATTAATTATTTTGACTAAATAAAATATAGCTTGCCAAGGCTTTAATATCATTTTGTTGTTTAAAATTGGACTTATGTAACCACAATCTTTTTTTGTTTAAGCTTTGCTGTATAGCATATAAAAATATCCTGCTATTTATAATAATATATTTATCTAAATAAGCCAAAAATCAGTTTCACTACCATTGATTACAAATATTAGAGAATTACTCTCTAATTGATTTGGGATGATGATAGCTTCAAAAGAAAATTTATCTTCTATTATCACAAAAAATATCGAAACTAAAATCAACAAAAAATCAAAATAACCAATACTACTATTACCAAAGTAACTAGCCACGACAAAACTAGTAAAAAAGACTAAACTTGAATAAATAATATTGCAATACCATAGTGGTGTCTTGATCTCAAGTCGCTGCATAGGTAAAAATATACTTAGATTAAATCATAGCCAAGTGACTTCAAAGCTCGATCATCATCTGACCAGCCACTTTTGACTTTCACATGAGTTTTGAGATTAACTTGCATACCAACTAACCTTTCGATATCCATACGCGAGTCTGTACCAATCTTTTTGAGCTTGGTTCCTTTAGCGCCTATGACAGACAATACCTTTTTGACTTTCTCTCTCAACAAGGATACTAGTATAGATATCAACAATGTTTTTTTCTTCATCAACTTTATATCTATCTATCTCTACGGTTATCTGATATGGCACCTCACTGCCTATAGTACGCATAATCTTCTCACGAATAATTTCAGCTACCATGAACTTAATGCTTCTATCCGTAATTTGGTCTTCTTCATAGAAAAAATATTCAGACTTTGGTAAAAGTTTCTCAATTCTTGACTCTAGTTCGTTGATGTTATGTCCCTGCTTAGCAGATACATAAATCACATCATAAAAACTTAGCTTTTCTTTAACAAATTCGATAAACATTGCTGCTTCTAATGATTTTTCTTATCAACCTTATTAACTACCAAAAATATCAGAATTTGAGAATATTTCAGTTTTTCGACAATATTATCCTCTAGCTCTGTCCATTTTACCCATTTCAACTACAAATAAAATCACATCAACATCTTTGACCATTGTTGTTGCTGCTTTATTCATAAATTTATTGATAGCTTTAAGCTCTTTGATATGTATACCAGGAGTATCAACATAGATAAACTGCGTATCACCAACAGTCTTAATACCAGTAATTTGATGTCTAGTTGTCTGAGGTTTGCGTGATGTAATACTTACCTTATACTTAAGTATATTATTTAACAAAGTAGATTTACCAACATTAGGTCTACCTATAATTGAGATGTAGCCACATTTTTTCATAAAAAAATTACAACGAGAAATAATTATTGATTGTAGCAGCTATATACTTTGGTGGCGAAAATATTTATTGCATTTGACTCAAAATGCAAATTTGCAAACTATTGAGTAACATGTCGATTTATAAATCTAGTTACTCTAGTCATAGCTTCTTCGAGCTCTGGCATTTCATTAGCACAACTAATTATAGCAAAACCTGATAAACCAAATGCCACACCAGGCATCATAGCTACATACTCTTCTGTAAGCAGTGTATTACATAACTCGGCATCACTATTAAAATTAGTGTGCTCAAGTAGTTTTCTAAGATCTGGAAAAAGATAGAAAGTACCATCAGCGCTCTTAACATCAATATGTGGCATAGCCTTTAGACAGTTAGTGACAAATTGCTCTTTTTGCTTATAAGACTCTCTACAAAATACTGTAAATCTTGCTGGCACATTCATAGCAGTAATTGCAGCATATTGTGATATAGAGCAAGCACAAGTAGCAGATTGCGACTGAAATTTCTTTAGCGCATCATTTAAAAGCTTTGGTGCTATTGTAAAACCAACGCGCTGACCAGTCATTGCAAAGTTTTTTGACACACCACTGGCAATTACATATCTATCAGCTAATCAGATGCTACTTCTATTATCAGTGTAACTCTATCTTTGAAGTATAGTTGATCATAAATATCATCACCAATAATCCAATATTTGGATATTTTCTAAGTAAATTTGCTAAATCTTCGATACATTTTTTCAAATAGATTAAACCTGTAGGATTATTAGGTAAGTTGATATTTGCTGTAATATGCTTTTCTAAATCTGTAACATCTATTTCAAAGTTATTCTCAAACTTAGTTTCTACAACTATTGATTTTGCTCCTGTAAGTGCAATCATATCTGGATATGATACCCAGTATGGTGCAAAGAAAATTGCCTTATCTCCTGCTTCTAAAATACAGTTTAAAATATTATGTAAACTATGTTTAGCTCCTGATGTAACACAGACTTGATCTGCAGCAAACTCAATACCATACTCACGCTTATAACGAGCTACTATAGCTTCACGTAGCTCTTTAAGACCATCAATATTTGTATACTTGGTAATATTTTGTTTATTGCTTCGATACCAGCGGCTTTAATAATATCTGGAGTACTAAAACCAGGTTCTCCGATAACAAGAGAGATTACATCATTTTCTTGATCTTTGATTTGCTTTGCTAAAGCTGCCATAGTATTAGTTGGTGAAGTCGAAATATTTTGAATCTTTGTGTTAAGCAATGCCATTTTTGTTCTTTACAACTTTTCTACTTTAAATTCATTTTGCCTAATTTTAATACAAGTATAATTATTTACATAAGTATACGAATCAGACACCACTAGCGGCTCTGATAATATACTACAAAAGCATTTTTTAATTTATTTTTCTTTTTTAAATCAAGAGTTTCTTATAATATCTTTATAACTAATAATAGTATAACGATGGCTCATTACCAATGGTAGAGATTTTTAGCGAATACGAAGTTTCACCATTTGAGTAAGCAATACTTACTTTGACATTTTCTTTTAGACCATTTTTTGCCTGAATTTTGGTAATCTGTTCGATAGATTTTACTATCGCTGCTTTTGCATCATTTTCTAGACCATTTGATACTGCTAGCAAAAACATCACCTCAGAATCAGTAGAACCAAATCTAGCTTTAAAACATTGTAGTTTTATCAACTGTTCGATTTCTTGTCTTATATAATCAAAATCAGTAATTGAAACATTATGCATAAATAGATGATTTTTAAATACAAATGGATGACAGTTTACACTAGCAGTTGGTGCAATAGTGCTAGTACACACATGTGCCATAAAATTTCTACTTTTGATATGTTTTGCTAAAGATATTAAGTTTTGATTATTCCAAGCTGGAAAAGAGGATCTTTATAAACTCCTGGTTCTTTGTGCAAGCTTGTATACCACCCCGATACCAAAACCATCACTATTAACTAGGCCTGCTCCTTGTGATGAGTGAACACTTTGATGTATTAAGGAGTTCTCTGGGTCAACGAAAAATCACTCATTCTGATTTTATCGCCGTGATACATTAGCCATCTACATATAGATACTCCTCTTTAGTCTGCCAATGACTAGTACCTCTAAGATATACTGGGAATGTTTCTTGAGTTAAAGTACCATTGTATTTTTGTTTTTGATATTGCTTGTAAACATACTCTAATACATTAACAACATCTATTTTAAAATCATTATTCTCTACTTGTAGTTCCGTGATAGACTCACCAATTAGTTGATAACCAGTATATAGATCTTGAGAATATTCCTCTAATTTGTAAACATTTTCTGCAATTATATGATCTGTATCTTTATCATAAAGCCCAAGGTAAAAATCACCCATCTTCGCATCGAGGATAACAGCTACTTTTTGAGATTCGGTTATGACACTTTTTGCCAAAGCAAACATACTAGAAAAGCCAATCACTGGTATATCTAGACTAATCGCAAAACCTTGACAAACTGCTGCAGCAAGCCTAACACCAACAAAACTACCAGGCCCGACTCCATAAGCTATAAAATCCAAGTCTTTGATGTCAATTGCTGCCTTAGCGAAAACTCCCTGTATCATCTTAAGTAGATATTTGTTGTGTTGGCGTGGTATCTCACGCGTATCATTATAAATTACCCTATTTACAGATAAAACTACAGAACAATACTTACTTGATGTATCTAATACTAAAAAATTCATTTTCTAACCAATAACTTGTTTAACTTGATAATCTTTATCTAAAATTACAAACTCAGCGTCAAAGCCTACTTTGATTTGACCTTTTTTAAGTCCTAATGATTTAGCTTGATTTGTACTTGTCATTTTCACAGCATCATGCAAACTACAATTTGTAAATTTTAAGACACTTTTAAATGCCTTATTCATCGTCAAGACACTTCCTGCAAGCACACCGTTTTCTAATCTTGCCTGACCATCTTTAACTATGACTTTCTGACCACCTAATTCAAAAACACCTTCACTAGCACTTTGGGCAGACATCGCATCGGTGATTAGCGCAATATTATCACTACCCTTGATTGCATAGGTAAACTTAACCATATCAGGATGCAGATGTATACCATCGACTATCAACTCTACTAAAATTTTTTTTGACATTAATAAAGCTGTTGCAGCACCAGGGTTACGACGCTCAATCGGACTCATTGCATTAAATAAATGTGTCGCATGTGAACAACCTTGTTCTATCGCCTCTAGGGCTTGAGCCATAGTACAGCTAGTATGACCTATTGAGCTAATTATATTTTTAGAATTACAAAACTCAATTACCTTATTAGCATTTTTAATCTCTGGCGCAATAGTAATTTTTTTGATTAAACCATCACAAGCATTATACCAACTTGCTATTTTAGTAACATCTGCTTGTTGAAGATAGTTTGGATTTTGTGCACCAATTTTACCTGGTGATATAAATGGTCCCTCAAGATGGACACCAACAATTTTTGCACTGTCAAGGTCAATTTGAGAATTATAATCCTTGATAGCATGCATTGCTTTGAGTATTTGCTCATTTGCTGCTGTCATTGTAGTTGCTAGATAACTAGTTACTCCTTGAGTATATAACGATTTAGAGATTACTGCTAAAGCATCAACATCACCATCCATCACATCAGCTCCTTTTGAACCATGGATATGGATATCGATAAAACCAGGTATCACATAATCATCACCTCTTAGCTCAATTATAGGTAAATTAAAAGCTGCTGCCTTGGCATCATCAACTATAGCACTGATAACATTATCTTTGACAACAATATCCTTAGCCTCAAAATTATTTTGGGCATAAATTTTGCCACCTTTTAGAATATAGCTTTGCATATATCAGTCCTAATCGGTAAAATCTTATCCTATATTAACCAAATTTATAATTTTTATCTACAATGTTACATTGGTTTCCTGGGCATATGCACAAAGCTACTAAAGAATTTCGCAAAAAAATGCCTTCGATTGATATTGCTATTGAGATAGTTGATGCACGCATACCAGACTCTAGTAGCAATCATATTTTAGAACAAATTGTTGGTGACAAACCGATTATAAAAATTCTCTCAAAAAACGATCTAGCAGATACTACAATTACCAGACAATGGCTAGATTTCTACAAATGTAGTGCTATCTCGGTGAATACCTTAGAGGATAAAAATATTGTCAAAAGAATTCTTAATTTAGCGCAAAAAAAATGTCCACATAGAGGCACTGTACTAAAACCTATTAGAGCAATTATCTTTGGGATACCCAATGTAGGTAAATCTACAATGATAAATAAACTAGCAGGTCGTAAAGTAGCTAAGACAGGTAATGAGCCAGCTGTGACAAAACTACAGCAACGTATCAATATTAGCAAAACTTTTATGATTTTTGATACTCCAGGGATTATGTTTCCTAGTCCTAAAAGTGAAATTAGCGCTTTTAGAATCGCATCTATCGGCTCTATCCGTGATACTGCGATGGATTATGAAGGTACAGCTTGTTATCTACTAAATTTTTTTAGAGAAAAAAATATAAAAAACTTCCTAGCTCGCTATAACTTCATTAGCGAAAAAGATTTTTTAGAAAAACACCCTCAAGAAATACTCAAAGATACCTCAACTGCTAAAACTAATTCAAATATCAAACAAGCTGCTAAGAATATAGTCTATGATTTCCGAGCTGGGCACTTTGGCAAGGTATCATTAGAAGATCCACAAACTGCTCAAGCTGGGAAAGAGCAAATGCTGCTAGAGCAACAAAAACTATAACAAAATCTCTAATTGGCTTAAATCTAAGCTAAAACTATTATATAATAAGTAAATATCTTATTAAAAAATATAGTTGATGTCTGAACAAGAGAATATCCCTAAACAATCAAAGAAAATTGGCCCTATAGCGCTTACTAAAAAAATATTATCAAAGCTTTAGTTTTAGTCACTGTGATTGGTAGTTGTGCTTTTGGTATCAATAATTACCTAAGCTATAGACATCAGTTTTTCTGGAGCGCTATGCGACAGCTCTTGCAGATATCCAAAACCAAAACAAAAATAGCTATAAAAACGCTTTTACAATTCTCAAAGTGGTTGCCGAAAATGATCAATCTACAGCTAAAGACTACTTTTATCTAGGCTATATTTACCAATATGGTTTAGGCACAGAGAAAAATTACTATCACTCTTACAAAAACTATAAAAAAACAGCTAACGCAAACTATCCAAGAGCTTTTTTTCAAATAGCCACTTTGTATAGAGATGGTTTAGGTGTTAATAAAAGCAATAAAAAAGCCATACAATATTTTAAGAAATCATATGATCTTGGTTACAAAGACTCTGTAATAGCATTAGCTGATCTTATTAATTCTAACAATCACATGATTTCGGTAGTTGAGCCAGAAATATTGTATGATATATACCTAGGCTACAAAGATGGCAGTATTATCGCTACTGATGACTCATTAATGGCTAAATACCTTATGACTGCCTGCAGCTGAGGGTTATGAACCAGCGATAATTGTTCAAGCGCGTGATTTTACCCAAGCTGGTGATAATTATAGAGCACTAATGCTATGGCAAACATTTATTATATAGCTCTGACCCTAAGGTATCAGAACTTGCTAAGAAAGAAATTGTCGATGTTGAAAATCGCGTAAAGCAACAGTGTTTAAAAGAGCTTGAAGAGCAGAGACAACAGCAAATAAAAATGCAGATGCAACAACGCAAAAAGCTAATCGAACAAGCCAAAAAACTTGATCAAATTGAGCAAAAGAAAGAAGTTGGACTATCAATACCTAAGCAAAAATTTAAAAATCTAAATGGTTTGATATATATAAACCTTTTTAATGCTAATAAAGGTCAGCTACAGCAATTCTATAAAGATATTCTTGAGGTTGAAGTTGATACAAACTTTATAAAAACGGGTGACAATTTAGATAATATTTATATTGATGACTTTTTGATATTAGCTAAACTCAAAAATAATCAATCATCACTACGATTTGATTTTGCTGATAAAGCTAACAATAACAAATACGAAGGTATCGTCTACTACTATTACAATAGCAAAGACAAAATTAGCCAAGATTTATTGGCAACAATAATCAAAAACAACAAACCTAAAGCATCTTCGCTATTACCTAAACTTTATGATCAGATAGAGACTCCAATAAAACAGCCAAAAGCCTCTCAAAAACATAACTCATTAAAAAAGCAACAAAATAAAAAACGACAAAAAGCTGAAAAAATCCAACTAACACATGAGGAGAAAATCCATAGAATGTAGGTATTTGCCCAAAAAGGTGATTTTAGGCATTCTACAAACTTGAGCAATCAGCAAAAGCTGGTGAATGTCTACGCAATATACTATACCGGTGAATACTACTACAATAACAAAGAATATAAAGAAGCACTCAAATATTTCAATGAAGCTGCAGATAAAGGCTATGGTCAAGCATACTACAAATTAGCTTCATTATACTATAACGAAGAACAAAATGGTGTGCCATATAATAAACAAAAGGCAATGTATTATTACAAGAAAGCTGCTGAACTAGGTGTCAGAAATGCTCAGCATATATTGATGCTTATTGAATAATACTCTTAATCTAAGTTATTAGCTTATCTATATTAGCAATATTTTACTTGATTTTTTTCTATAGAAAATTAAGCGTTATAGTGAACAAGATTGGTTATGACAATATCTAGACTTGATATCTTTGATAGCTTGAACATAAGTAGTATCCATCTCAGCTCTTGAGCCTACACCACCACCAATCTCATATAGCTTACCATCCCCAATACCATAAATAGCCGTATGAATAGTAAACTTAAGACCTTTTGCCCACGCATTTTTAACAACTGTAGTTTTACAAAGATTTAGAGCTTGGTGAAGTGCATTTAGCTCACACATCATATCTACTTTTTTCTTTATATATTCTTCTTGATTATCTTTGTAGCAAGATAGCGACTCTTCGATGAACTGTTTGTTTTGCTCTTTTACTTCATGAATAGATGTTAGCCAGTTATCGATTAGACCATAGCTTTTATCTTTAACGACTGTCTCAACACCACCACAAGCATAATGACCACAAACTATGATTTTCTTAACCTTTAAAACCTCTATAGCAAATTGTAACACTGACAAACAGTTTAAATCTGTAAGTGAAACGACATTTGCAACATTACGGTGTACAAAAACCTCACCTGGAATCAGACCACAAACTTGGTTCGCTGGCACACGACTATCTGAACAACCTATCTAAAGATATTCTGGAGACTGACCTTTTGATAAAGTTTCAAAAAACTCAGGATTTGTTTTTTTGATATCTTCAGCCCACGCTCTATTGCCTTTTATTAACTCAGAAATATCACTCATTTTATCTCCTTGAATTATTATTAGTATTAGCTATGAGTATAAGCTTTTTACTATTCATATTTTACGTATATAGTTACTTCGCCTTGTAAAGAAACATTAAATGCTTCTTTGACATCTTGTTGTGTCATATTTGGCTGGCTTAATAGATAAAACAGTTTGCCTAATGCTGCTTCATCTGTCATATCATAACCAGAAACGACACCTGCTTCAATAAGTCCTCTAGCAGCCTTATAAGCATCCATCTTGACACTACCATACAAACACTGCGTACAGTTGACTATCACAACTCCCCTATCATTAGCTTTTTTAAGTGTCGCATGTATATTTGGGTCGTTAATCATATTACCAGCACCATAAGTCTTGAGAATTAAGCCTTGTAGTGGTGGTTCAAGTATAGCTTCTATAATATCATTACCTATCCCAGGAAAGACATTCAAAATAGCAATCTTTGGCACACCAAAAGTTTCTAACTTAGGTTGACTAAACGCATCTGCACGATGCCATAATTTTTCTTGCTTAACAACTATATCTATACCAACCCTTGCTAATGTAGGATAATTTGGTGAAGCAAAAGCATCAAACTCAGTCGCTGATATTTTTGTAGTTCTATTACCACGCATTAGCTTTTGATTGAAATACACACACACTTCCTTGATATCATCACTACAAGCAAATATTAGACTATTAAGAATATTTGATATTGCATCTGATCTAATCTTAGATATCGGAATTTGTGACCCTGTGACAATTACTGACTTTTGAAGTTCCCCCAGCATAAATGATAGTACAGAAGCAGTATAAGCAAGAGTATCTGTACCATGTAGGATTACAAAACCATCATAATATTGATAATTTCTAATGATATCTAGAGCTAATGAAAGCCATTTTTTAGGATTAATATTTGATGAATCTATAAGATTACTATACTCTTTAATCTCAAATTGCGGCATATTATAATGATAAAAATCTCTAATACCTTCAATTGTCTTGCTAAGGTAACTTGGTTTGACATCATATCCTTGCTCAGTACTAACCATTCCTATAGTGCCACCAGTATATAGAACTAGAATTTTTTTATTAGCACGATTTTCCATTTTACTTCCCTATTAGCTCGGCAATAGCTTTATTTGCTAACGCATCTGCTTTTTCATTACCAGCATTACCACTATGACCTTTTACCCAACCCCATGTTACATTATGCTTGTTTGTCAGACTATCAAGCTCTTGCCAAAGATCTTTATTTTTGACTTCTTTCTTAGCAGCTGTCTTCCAATCATTAGCTTTCCAGTTTGCCAACCATTGGTTAATACCGTTTTGTAGGTATTTAGAATCAGTATAAATTGTTATATCACACTTTCTTTTAAGTGCTTGAAGAGTTCTGATTGCTGCCATTAGCTCCATTCTATTATTTGTAGTATCTTTTTCATTACCATATATTTCTTTATCTACACCATTATAACTAAGGATAGCTCCCCAGCCACCACCACCAGGGTTACCCTTACAAGCACCATCTGTGTAGGCAATGACACTATTTTTCTTTTTGAAAATTTCCATATACTTCCCTAGCACAACCACCACTATAGATTTTAGCTTTTATCGGCTCATCAACAAGTTCGCTGACATTCAAAGCGTCAACCCTAAAATAATTGTCTTTTTTAAAGACTACAACATAATTTCTACTAATTATTTTCTTGAGCATATTTACTATAAAGTTATTAGTATAGTTTATTAGACTAACTTTTTTACTGCTAAAACCATTCGCTAAAAACCGTGATAATATCCCATATAGACTAATACCACCGAGGCAAGCCACTATAACCTCACCATCATCTGCCAAACAGAAATGTAATTGATTAAATAATGCTCTCATCTGTTTTGGACAACTGACAAAACTCTCATCAAGAATAATAAGATCAAAAAACTTATGTTCGAAAGGCCAAGCCTCAATATCAAAAACACATCCCAGCGGTGGCTGAGTTTTTAGATATCCTGAACATGCAACTAGTTTTAGGACGTTCATATTATGAAAATAATTACTCTCTGTAGCTGTTATAATAAGAGCCTTTTTATACCATCTTTGACTTAGATATCTGGTTATAATGCGCTCTTTGTTTAACATCACTACTCTACCAATACTCTCATTCTATCAAAATAATCAGAGCAAGTTTTGCTTACAACCGCTGCATTATTTACTATTACACCTTGATATTTTAACCCTAAAAGCGCCAAAGACATAGCGATACGATGATCATTATGACTATTAACTTCAGCTGGCTTAAATTGACTTCTAGCTGGTGAGATTAAAATACTGTCTTGAGTTGTCTCTACATAGACACCAAGCTTAGTAAGTCCCTCTGCCATAGCTGCGATACGATCTGATTCTTGACCACGTGTATGACTAAGACCTGAGATATGCGTATCACCTTTAGCAAAGCAAGCAATAGCTGCAAGTGTCATGAAAGTATCAGAGAAATTACGCATATTAACTTGTATACCACGAAGTTTATCACTACCTGTAACCTCTATACCATCATCACAGTAGTTAACTTGACAACCTATATTTTCAAGTACTTCTAAGAATTTGATATCACCTTGCTTAGACTTTTTAGTAACATGCATAACCTTAATAGTTGAACCAGTAATAGCTGCAAATGCCCAAAAGTACGATGCTGTTGAAACATCTGGCTCAACCACATAGTTACTAGGAGAGATGTATTGTGATTTTTTGACAGTATAGATACTTTTATCAATATCAACTGTCACACCAAACTCTGCCATAACTTTTGTTGTCATATCTAGATATGGTTGCTTGTGATCTGTGATAGAGTTTAATCTTAGACCATGGTGCATAAATGGTGCTGCCATCAACAAACCTGAAGCAAATTGTGAGCTTTTCTCACCATTAACTTCTATATTACCACCACTTAATGATCTAGCTACTATTGTCAAAGGCATAGCATGATCCTTTTGATGGTAGTTTGCTATCATACCTAGCTTTTGAAGTGGTCTTAGCTGATCTGCTAAGGGTCTATCTATCATTCTTTGTTTAGCATATACATAATATTTACCTGTAGGCTGCACCACTAACATTGGTATTATAAATCTTGTCAAAGTACCTGACTCATTACAAAATATCTTGGCATAATCATTATTAAACTTTGCCGCACAACCATTGATAAGTAGCGATTTAGTTGCCTGATTATGCTCAACTTGACAGCCTAAATCCTTTAGAGCTGCAACACACGCTAAGACATCAGCGCTATTGGGCAAATTCTCAAATTTTGTCTGACCTTGTGCCATCGCTGAGATTATCAGTGATCTATTTGATATACTCTTTGAGCCATCTAAATATACTTGCTGATTTATCTGTGATTTTATTTGCGGGATAAAATCTTTCATTTATTTAGTTCAAAAATTACATTGATGTTTATATTAACATAACTACTAGTATTTTTTTGAATAATTAATTATGTAAACAGCTAAAATTTAAGAGCGGGTCTTGATAGCTTTTTTAAGCTTAGCTAGTGCATCTTCTTCAATCTGGCGCACTCTTTCAGCTGAGATATTATATTTAGCAGCTAAATCTTGGAGAGTTGTCTTGTTATCAAGTAGATAGCGTGATATGATAATATCTTTTGTACGGATATCAAAACCACTCAAAACATCTTTGACAACCACTTTGAAGTTATTATAATAATCTTGCTGGATAATTTGGTGCTCAATGTTTGAAGGTTTATCTTCTAAATATAAACTTTGCTGCAAAGTTTGCTCACCATCATCATCTGTATATGGCAAATCAAGACTTGCATCACCCTGACACATTCTTTTCTCCATCTCGATGACAGTTTCTTCTTTGACACTTAGCTCTTCGGCTAATTCTTTTATATCTTCCGAGCTTAACCAGCCAACTTTACCTTTACTACTTCTAAGATTAAAAAATAATTTGCGCTGTGTTTTTGTAGTAGCAACTTTGACAATCTTCCAGTTTTTAAGGACATAATCATGCATCTCTGCCTTGATCCAATGAACCGCAAATGATACTAATCTGACACCTTGATCAGGGTCAAACTTACTTACAGCCTTCATAAGACCAATATTACCCTCTTGGACAAGATCTGCTATTGAAAGTCCATAGCCTGAAAAGTTTCTTGCTATTTTAGTGACAAAGCGCAAATGGGATAACACAAGTTGCTGTGCAGCATCTAAATCTTTTTTGTATTTATAGCATCTTGCTAGCTCTTGCTCTTGCTCGAGTGATAACATTGGTAAAGTATTAACAAAATTCAAATATGTACTAAGATTATTATCAGATACAACCGGTAGAGTTTTCATTTTCGTAGCTGGTAATAATTTTTTGTTAGCCATATGGCTTCCTTATACTATTGATAATAAGTATATGCTTGCTTTAGCTGATTGATTTGAGCTTGTTGTTGCTCTAATGCATAAGCAAAGTCTTGTTGCATCTGCATCATCATAGCATGTAATTGAGCTATTTTTTGATCTTGAACTTTCGTATACTCTTCTAACCCTTTTATTGTATTTTGCTTATGCATATACTTAGCAAATTTTTCTTTGGCTTGCTTTAGTTTATCTAAGTTTATCCAGCCAGTATCACCATTATTTTTATCAATAACTTCACACCAGTTATTTTGCTTACAATAAAAGATATTGTAATTATCTTGATTTTCAAAAGTTATTAGTGCAGATACTTTAGAAGTATGATCTTCTTTGCTATAGATACTAACCAACTTATGTAAATGATCAGCATCTTGCTTTTGTGCTGGAGATTGTACTGGCTTACTATCAGACATATCTAAACTAAAACTTACACCAAAAGCAAGTATAAAGCCCGCCAAAACTAATTTTCTCATTAATACTCCTTTTACTCGTTCTTCACTTTAATTATACACTATTTAGTAATTAACAGCTACAATAATGACTTATAGAATAGGAGTATCTTCTTTAGATATTTGCCTTGGAAGTAAAGATTCTCTATTTAAACCTAGAGCAACCGCCACCACACTAGCGATATATATAGATGAGTATGTACCTACTACAATTCCCAAGATTAGAGCTAACGAGAAGTTATGTACTGAGCTACCACCAAATAGATATAGTACTACTACAACCAACATTGTTAGTCCAGAAGTCAAGATAGTTCTTGATAAAGTATCATTAATACTTCTATTAACTATCTCTACAATACTAGCATTACGCATTTTTCTGAAGTTCTCACGCACTCTGTCATATATCACAACTATATCATTTAATGAGTAGCCAATCACAGCTAATACCGCTGCTAGCACAGTTAAATCAAACTCTAACTGAAACGCCGCAAATATACCTAAGATAACTATTGGATCATGTAGTAATGCTATACAAGCACTAATACCAAACTTCATCTCAAATCTAGCACTTATGTAGATTAAGATACATACCATCGCTATTATGATTGCTAAAACACCATTACTTGCTAATTCTTTACCAACCTGTGGACCAATGTAATTAACACTTTGAACTTTCGCATCTAGCGAGCTTGCGACTTGCTGTTTGAGATATTGTTGCGCATCTTCTAAGTTTTTTGCTTTTGTATTAACCTCATTGGGAGCAAACTTAATGAGAAAATTATTATTATCACCAAAAGTCGTAATCATTGTATGTTCAAAACCAGCTTTGACTAACTCTTTAGTCATAATTTCAGAGTCTTGTGACTTAGTAGATGTCTGAATTTGTACTTGAGAACCACCTGTAAAATCTAAACCAAGATTTAAACCTTTAGTAAAGATAAAAAATAATGACACAATAATAATTATTACAGAAAAAACTGTTGTATGTTTTTTAATTCCTAAAAAATCTATGTTTGTTTTTTGCTTAAAAAATTCCATTATAAAACCAACCTAAAATTATATGCCTATAGAGATTTTTTCTAGTTTCTTTCTCTTACCGTAAACAAAATTTGTCATCGCTCTTGAAACAGTAACAGATGTAAACATAGATGTCACAATACCTATCATCAATGTAATTGCAAAACCTTTGACTGCACCACTACCTATGAAGAAAAGTATCACCGCAACAATCAAAGTTGTAATATTTGAATCTACAATTGTTGTAAACGCTTTCTCATAACCAATATGTATTGCACTTTGACGAGGCATACCAGCACGAATCTCTTCTCTAATGCGTTCAAATATAAGTACGTTACCATCTATTGACATACCCAAGTTTAAAACAATACCAGCAATACCTGGTAGTATCAAAGTAGCACCATGAATAACAGACATCACTGCAACAATTAGGATTAAGTTCATCACTAACGCAATATTAGCTATAACTCCAAAAACGCGATAATAAACTAAGATAAATACTACGACAATGATAAGCGCTATCACGATAGATAGCATACCTTTTTCAATATTGTCCTTACCTAGGCTTGGACCTATTTGCTGCTCTTGAACTATATGTACAGGCACTTGTAACGCTCCTGATTTAATCATTAAGGCAAGATTATTTGCTTCTTTTTGATTAAGACCAGTGATCTGGAATTGTGAGCCTAGTGCAGATTGGATTGTAGCAACATTGATTAGCTTCTCAGTTTTACTAACTACATTCTTCTCTTTACCATTTTTATCTTTGACTTTCTCATAAGTAGTATTAACAAGCATTACCCCCATTTGGTTACCAATATTTTTGCCTGTAATCTGTCTAAAATGACTTACTGCACTTCTATCTAGCTCAACCATCACTATCGGTGTCCCAGTCTGACGATCAATAGATGGACTAGCTCTGATAATATCAGCGCCACCAGCAACAGCAGCGTCTCTTAGGCTATAGTAGCTTTGATAACCTCTACCATTATCTAGAGCATAAACTTTATAACCCTGCTCTGCAGCTGCTAATCTATCTGCGACAGGACTTACTAAATAAAAACTTGCTGTAGAAGTACCTCCTAAAATTTGCTTAGCTTGGGTAGCATCTTGCAAGCCTGGTATTTCGATGACAACACGATTATCACCTGCCTGAGCAACAGATGCCTCAGCCACACCTAAAGCGTTGATACGATTACGCATAACTGTCACAACTTGAGATATTGCATCTTGCTTAAGCTGGAGAATCTTAGTACTGTTATAAGAAATAAATACTATATTACCCTTATTGGTGTAGATTATCTTAGGATCTTGTGTCTTACTAAAATCAGTACTTAAATACTGTTTAAGTTTATCAACATAAGAGGAATTTGCTAAAGTTATGGACACAAAACCATTATCAAAATAATTTTGTGGCGCTTTGATAGTTGATTTTTCTTCAGTTTTTGTTGAGCTTAATATATGTATACGATTATCTTTAGCAGCACTTAGAATTATATTTAAGGAATTATTTAGTTGAGCATCGATAGCTGTTTTTGTATCGGCTTCTAGTATCAAATACATACCACCACGCAAATCTAGTCCTAAGTTCATAGGCTTAGCACCTAATGCTGATAACCAACTAGGTGAGTTCGAGAGCATATTCATAGCAATAATATAGTCATTACCTAAACTATATTTTAGTATTTTTTTAGCTTTTAGCTGCTCTTCAACGTCTTTAAATGTTATTGTAATATTACTTTTATCATCAGCTATACTAGCTCTTTGATAGCTAAGCTTATCTCCAGCTAGTGTTTTCTCAATATTTACCAATAATTGAGTAGTAACATCACCATCTTTTTTCGATATTTGTAAAGCTGGACTTTTACCAAAAATATTAGGCAAAGCATAAAAGATCGCTAATCCTAAGATAATTAAGATCAAAAGATTTTCCCACAGTGGAAACTGGTTTATAGGTAGACTTCTGTTATTACTCATTGAAAATTCCTTTATTAAAAAGAAAAAATTAAAAAGACTTTGTAGAATAGTTAATTAAGCTTTAGTAGCACCTTTAGGTAGAATATTTGCTACAGCATTTTTTTGGATTTTTATAGTAACATTTTCTGCAACTTCTAAATCAACAAACGTCTCATCTATTTTAGCAATCTTGCCTACCACACCACCATTAGTTACAACCTCATCACCTTTTGATAGTTCAGATAGCATCTTACGTAACTCTTTGTTTTTCTTTTGCTGAGGTCTAATTAGCAAAAACCAGAGTATAGCAAAAAATACCACAAGCATTAAAATTGAGCTTAGTGGGCTACCAACACTTTGCTCCGCACCTTGTGCAAATGAAGTTGATACAAATAATACAATTGCAGATAGTGCCAATAATAATTTTTTCATTTTTCTCCTAAGGATTTTAAATTTAAAACGTAAGAATTTTACCTTAGTAGTAATGCTTTATCAATTAAAGACTAGTAATAAGCTAATAAAAGTATTTCTAGCCCTTAAAGTTTTTAAAATATAAGCTCCAATTAGCTTAATCAGTATAGCTACTAGATTTCTCTTTAATATATTTAGTTACAAATCAATTATTGATTTATCGCAAATACATAAAAAGTATTAGCTAAAAGACAATTTATTTTGATCATTAATTTTAAAATTTGCATAATAACGACTCATCTCTTGATGATAATCATTAATTTTCTTAACTTTACAATTATTAAAATATGCTTGCAGATACAACAAATTCTTAGTGTCATTAAAGGAATAACAACTATTAAATAATAACATGATATCAATACTGCCATGAAAACTACAATTTTCTTTTTCATGATTTCTCGCGTTTATTATTTTTATTAGCTCAGTAATATAGTGTATTATATTACGATACAGAGGAAATTATCAGACTTCATTTATAATAAATTAACATGAAATAAAATTGTCAATATTTACAGTTTCAGCAATTCTACTTAAGTTTGCTAGACTAGCTTCATGAGCTTATTGACTCGCAGTATTACATGCATCTGTTATCACTGTAACCTTGAAATCACGATCATATAGCTCTCTAACTGTAGACTCTAATACATAGCTAGTCGATACCCCACAGATAATCACATGATCAATATTTATTTGTTCGTAATATAAGCTTTAGATCTGTACTAATAAAGCATTTACACAATGTTTTGTAATAAAAATAGCATGCTACTGAACATCTATTTGTGGATTAAATTCTGTTGCCCAAGTACTAAGCTCTAAAACTTTGTTTTTAGTGGCTAGTTTAAACATAGATGAAATTTTAGAACATTATTAATAATATCTTTGCGAAAGCTGACGTGTACATAAGCTATCTGAATATTGTTTGCCCTAGCCCAAGCTATTAACTTGTTAGCTTTTTGCATAGTTTTATCATCTTTAATTCTTTGAGCATTATGAACACCAAAAGCGCTATTTTTATTGACAATTTCATTTATAAAATCGGGCAACTATTACAAATGTATTTTCCATTTCATTCCCCCAGTTAAGATTTTCTAATTACCAATAATATGCTAAAGATGCATATCATTAAGATTCCACATATTTCTAAATAACCCATTGATGTATTATAAAAAAACAATATCTAAAATCACCGCAACTACTACCGAAAAATACATTACTGGCGCAATCAAAGAGGGATTTTTGGTATATTTAAAAACTCTTACCCTAAAAAATCTGTGCACTAATACTAAATACTATTATAGCTATACATGCCCATATTATTAAGGTTGAGTGAATAAATTATTTGTATTAACTAATAGAAGATATATTAAATGGTAGAAACACTAACATTATTACTCCTATAAATATATATCCAAAGGCTCATAATAAAATATTTTCTTTTTGACTAGCACTATATAATACATTTGAGAAGCTACATTTAAAACACCAGAAAAAATAGCGGTCAACGCATATATATTAAGGCTACCACTACCATTCCCTAAAATCAGGTAAATCCCTAAGAAACTAACTAATATACAGGTAAAATTAAAATGACTATCTTTGCTTAAAAAATATAAAACATATATAAGGATAAATAGTGGACTAGTATTAAATAATAATATTGTAATTCAATAACAATCCTTTACTTAAGCTAATAAAAAGAAATATTTGAGCCAAAAACTAAATATTAATCAAGTAAATATCAATCTCCAACCACTAGAAATAATCTTTGTAAAGGAAAAAATACTTACAATTCACCACATTAAGATACTGCCACCAATAAAGCTAATAAACATCGATAAATAAATACCATCAATCATAACTAAATATTTTATAGCAAAAGATGCAAAAGCAATTAAAGTTGCTGATGATACCATTAAAGCTAAACTTATAAAGTTATTTATAGAAACCATATTTTCACTATTTTTTTGAAAAATTATGGTAAATAATACAAACGTTACATATTATGTAAAACATATTCATTTTTATATAAAAAGTAAGTTTTACTTACTAATAATGGTAAAAAGAAATGACCTACCACCATTAAATTCATTACCTGTTTTTATAGCGGTGATTAAAACCAAAAGCTATACCAAAGCAGCTGAAGAACTTTTTATAACTCATTCAGCAGTAAGTCAATCTATCAAAAAATTAGAAAATCACCTAGATAAGAAACTCTTTTAAAAACAAAAAAGAAAACTAATAATCACAGATTTAGCAAAAGAATATTATGTAAAAATTGCGCCTTTAATAACCAAAATATATCATTCAACAAAAATTTTCAAAGAGCCAAAAACAAAAAAATTAGTTATAAACTGTATAACTACCTTATGTGCAAACTGGCTAATACCAAGGTTTGATAGTTTTATAGAAACTTTTGAAAATATAGAGATACAATTAATAACAATAGGAAAATAAGTTAATTTTGGTTTTGATGATATAGACTTAAGTATTAAATATGGTACCTGAAAGTGAATTTAATAATTTAAGTAAATATAAGCTCGCTGATGGCGAATTAGTTCTAGTATGCAGCAACAATTATAGAGGGAAAACAGTCACTGAAATAATAGCTCGCCAAAATCTAATTTATGTTGATAATAACATTCGTTATTAATGATTATAGCAAGTGGCGTAAATATAATAATAGATAAAAAGTATCAGCACAAAAAAGAAATTATGCTTTAAAAATTCACTCTAAGCAATTAAAACTTGTTTATCAGGAATTGGCTTTTTTGTAACAGAAAAACTTTTAATAGAAGATATATACAAAATAATCTTTTATATATTTCAAAACAGGAAAAGCCTCCAACAGAGAGATCTTACTACTTACTAGCAAAAAATTCAGAATCGGATTTATTTATAAAAACAAAACAGCTGCTAATTTCATTTTTAGATAAATAACGCTATTTATAGCTTACTAAAAATTCTTTTCTAAACTCTGTAAATCTACCCTCATCTAAAGCTTTACGGATAGATTTCATAAGGTTTTGGTAGAAAGTCAAATTATGAATAGTATTCAATCTGGAACCTAAAATCTCTTTAGTTTTGTCGAAATGATGTAAGTAACTCTTAGTGAAATTTTTACAAGTATAGCAATCACAATTTGGATCTAATGGTAAAGTATCATCCTTATACTTAGTGTTTCTAATCTTAATCACCCCTCTGAAGTGAAGATATGACCATTGCGAGCATTTCGTGATGGCATAACACAATCAAACATATCTATACCACGGTATACTGCTTCAACTAGATCTTTTGGTGTGCCAACCCCCATTAGATATCTTGGTTTATCTTCAGGTATTTGATGCGCAGTATGATCAAGTATTCTAATCATATCCTCTTTAGGTTCTCCAACAGATAAGCCACCAATAGCAAAACCATCAAAATCAATTTCTTTTAGCTTAGCTAATGACTCATCTCGTAAATACTCATATATACCAACCTTGGATAATACCAAATAATGCTGAAGGATTATCATCATGAGCATCTTTTGATCTTTTTGCCCAGCGCATAGATAGTTCCATAGATTCTTTAGCTTCTTTTTCAGTAGCTGGATATGGCGTACATTCATCAAAACACATTACAATATCTGAGCCTAAATCTCTTTGCACTTGTATTGATATCTCAGGTGATAAAAATACTTTAGAACCGTTAATTGGTGATTTAAATGTTACCCCTCTTCTGTAAGCTTACGCATTTTGCCTAAACTAAATACTTGGAAACCTCCAGAATCTGTCAAGATTGGTCTATCCCAACCATTAAATTGATGTAGTGAACCATGTTTTTTAACAATTTCTGTTCCAGGGCGTGACCATAAGTGAAATGTATTACCCAAAATAATCTCTGCTCCCATCTCTTTTAGCTCGACAGGAGATAGTGACTTAACAGCACCATAAGTACCTACTGGCATAAATGTAGGTGTTTGAATATCACCACGAGGAAAACTTATTTTTGCTCTTCTAGCTTTACCTTCTTTCTTAAGCAATTCAAACTTCATTACTGTCATAAAAATCAACCTTTTAAAGTAAAAATTAATCGATAAGTTTTTAAAGCTATTAATCCTATAACAAAGCAACAAAAATAGCTAGCTAAAATATTGTCTAGATAGTATTATCTTCTATAATAGTTTATAATAACTTTAGAATCATAAAGGATAAATTATGAACTTTTTGAATTTCAGTATACTAATATTTGCTTACTTGTTAGGATCTATAAACAGCGCTATTATTGTTTGTTACATATTTAGATTACCATCACCTCGTAGCGTTGGTTCTGGTAATCCTGGTACGACAAATGTTCTTAGAATTGGTGGTAAAGTCCTAGCTGTAATTACGTTAATATTTGATATTCTCAAAGGTTTAGCCCCTGTAGTTATTGCCAAAGTCCTAACAAACAATGAGTTTATAACTGCATGTACAGCACTTTATGCAGTTCTTGGTCATATTTTTCCGATATTTTTTGGCTTCAAAGGTGGTAAAGGTGTTGCAACACTTATAGGTACTCTATTTGGTTTTAGTTGGATCTTAGGCTTAATCTTTGTGATCACATGGTTATGTGTAGCTGTAGTTACGCGCTATTCATCATTATCAGCTTTAGTAGCTACTGTTATAGCAAGTTTCTCATTAGTATTTACATCAAACTTACAAATAGCTGCGCCATTTATCCTAATAACGATAGTAATACTTGTAAAGCATGGAGGAAATATCCAAAGACTAATTAATGGACAAGAAAGTAAAATTGGTGACAAAGCAAAGGCAAAAAATGATTCAAATTTAAAACTTAAAAAAGAATATAAAACAAATAATACATAGTAACCTTGTTCTAGATAACATCAATCTAGAAATCAGACAAAGTGAGATATTTGGTATAATTGGTCATAGTGGCGCTGGTAAAAGTTCTCTCTTAAGATGCTTAAATTTACATGAGCAGCCTACTACGGCTCAATTTTTATAGCCGATGAGAATATCACTAAGAAAAACTCAAAACAGCTGTACGAATTTCGTAAAAAAGTAGCGATGATATTTCAACATTTCAATCTACTATCATCCCGTAATATTTTTGAGAATATTGCTCTACCACTTGAGATCCAAGACATACCCAAGGCTAAGATCAAAAAAGAGTTTTTGAGCTTTTAGAACTAGTTAAGCTGCAAATAAATCAAATGCATACCCACAAGAGCTAATGGTAGTCAAAAGCAAAAAGTCTCTATAGCTTTTAGAGTACTTGCTCTAAACCTACTTGTATTACTATCTGATTAGGCTAAATCTGTATTAGATCCAACCTCTACCAAACAAATCCTTGCTCTATTTAAAAGACTAAACAAAGAGCTTGGTTTAACAATAGTTTTAATTACTGATGAAATGGATATAGTCAGAAAAATTTGTGATCGTGTTTCGATTATTGATAAAGGTAGGATTGCGGAAATGGGCAAGACTTTAGATGTATTTCACTAATTGGTTTCTCTACTATGGCTGGTATAGTCGATGGTGGTGTCTTGGTGATTTGATCTATTTGAAAGGTTATAACTATGGTAATTATACGCTACTATTAGGTGATATAATTATACTAGTTATACTCGTACAACTAACGCAATCTTTTGGTAATTACCTTGTTTTAGCCAAAAAGCTAATCTCACTTTGGATTGTCACTGCTATTTTACTAGTTGCCAGCGCTACTCAATTGTATCTAAATGCTACATCGACAGTTAGCTCTAATGAAATAACTGTAGGTTATATCACAAGTCCACCATAAGACACAAGATTACGCAGCTTACTAAAAAATAGCTAAAGACAAATACAATCTTGATTTAAATTTAGTAACTTTCAGTGATTATAATATTCCGAACATAGCTCTTAATGATGGTGAATTGTAGGCAAATGTATTCCAGCATATTCTGTTTCTAGAAAAACAAATCAAACAGTTCGGCTATAACTAATGTATATAGGTAAAACTTTCTTGTATCCAATGGAGGTTTTTTCAAAGAAATACATAGTATTAAAGAAATTCTAGATGGTTCAACTGTCGCAATTCCTAATGATCCTACAAATCAAGGTAGAGTTTTGATGATTCTGCAAGATACTAGTCTAATCAAGCTAAAGGATAATATCATATGGAAAAAGCTATTCCTAATAACATAATTAGCAACCCTAAGAACCTAAAATAATAGCTATACAAGCAGATCAAATACCCAACAACTTAGGTGATGTAGATATCGGTATAATTAATAATGACTATATCCCTAAAGCTGGCCTAAGCTTTAAAGATACTCTTTTTGTTGAGCCTAAAGATTCTCCATTTGCGAATGTAATTACTGTTCAAGACTCCCAAGAAAACAATCCTAAGCTTAAATTAATATTTGAAAGCATTCAATAATGATGAAGTTAAGAAATTAGCTGAAAAACTTTATCCAAATGATGCTGCTATACCAGCTTGGTAACATTTACTTGATTTATTATTTTATAATCTTGTAATTATATGCTTTAATTTACTCAAACTTATAAAACTAGCTTTGTAGTATTTTGACAAGTATAAACAAACAAATTGGTTGTATATTCCTAATTATAGGAACTTCGCTTGGAGGAGGTATCCTTGCGATACCAATAATTCTCTCATACTTCAGTGCAATTATTGGTTCTATAATTATGTTTTTGATGTGGCTGTTGATGACATACTCAACACTTGCAGTTGCAGAAGCATGTTTACATTTTAAAAAAGGTATTAGTTATCTAGGCTTAGCCCATAAACTTTTCAAAAAACCTGGTATTGTTTTAGTCTATATTTGCGCATTTGGAATACTTTATGGGATGTTAGCAGCCTACATATCTGCAATAGGTTCATCTTTTGAAAGCTTATTAAATATAAACTACATAGTTATTGAAATAAGCTTTGTTATTATTTTCGGTGGCTTTATTCTGAAAGGTACAGGTTCTGCTGAATGGCTAAATAGGGTTTTTCTGAGTGTAAAATTAATAATCATACTTTTTACTATAATATTACTATTTAAATCAATACGCTTAACAAATTTAGGTAGTTATAGTTTTAGTAATTTCGAACAACTGATAATAGCACTACCCATTTTAGCTACGACATTTTCAGCACATATAATAATCCCTAGTGTTGTAAATTATTTAGGACCACATCCAAAAGATATTAGAAGAATTATCATAATCGCTTCACTTATTATATTAGCGATATATATATGCTGGATAATCTCAATCTTTGGCAATATCGCAATTTATGGTAGTAAAAATAGCTTTGCAGAGATACTTAAATCACTTAGTTCTGAGGATAGTGTAACTCAGCTTATCTACATTCTCAAAGCAAATATAAAATCCTCTGAGATTATAAGTTTTATATACGCTTTTATTACAATATCAGTAACTACAGCTTTTATAACCCTTTCATTAGCTCTAAAAGACTTGATATTAGATAGATTTAAGATGACTAGTTTATCAAAACTTAATAAAAATATCATGCTAAGCTTTTTGCTTTTTATGCTGCCTATAATACTAAATTATTATTTCAAAAAGCTTTTCTTAATTGCACTATCTGTTGTTGGTTTATTCTCACTAATAATGCTTATATCTTGCCCTTTATATATGGTCAGAATTTTACGTAAACATAACTATCAAATAATTTATAAATCCATGCAAAATAGCAAACTCAATAATTTTGCACTATTTAGTGCAGTCATAATAATTATCTTTCAAATTATAGATTATATCCTTTAATTATTCTCTTTAAGCAGATAAAAATATAAAATATTTAATAGTTGAACAACCACAAAATTATAAGGTGAAAATTATGCAACACTCATCAGGATTTTTAAAATTAGTAGATGAAGCAAAATCTAGAATACAAGAATGTACTATTGATGATATCCAAAAAATGAATGAGACACAAACACTCGATGGCTTACTTATAGATACTCGTGAAGAGTCAGAAGTAACTAATGGATATATCCCAAATGCTATTCATCTAAGTAAAGGAATTATTGAAAGTGCTATTGAATCAGCCGTTCCTAATAAAAATCAAAAAATATATTTCTATTGTGGTGGTGGCTTTAGATCTGCTTTAGTAGCAGATAAGCTTAGAGAGATGGGTTATAAAAATGTTATCTCTATTAATGGTGGATGGAGAGCATGGAATGCTAAAGGCTACCCTATTGTCTCAGCTAGTCAGTTCAGACCAAACGAGTTTTTAAGACTTGTCAATAATGCAAAAGCTCAGATAAAAGAATGTTCTACAACCGAACTTTACAATAAGATTAATTCTCAAGAGCTTGATGGTATAGTTTTTGATGTTAGAGAAGACTCTGAATTTAATAGGTTCCATATTCAAGGAGCTACGCACTTAAGTAAAGGGCAAATTGAAGTAAAAATTGAAAACTTAGTACCTAACAAACAACAAAAAATCTATTTATATTGTGGTAGTGGTTTTCGTTCAGCTCTAGCTGCCGAGAGTTTGCAGCATATGGGTTATACAAATGTAATTTCTGTAGCAGGTGGAATCAAGGATTGGCTAGCTAATAACTACCCAGTTTCTCAAGATTAAGGATAAAAAATAATGTCATTTTGTATAGGTCATGGCTATGATGTCCATAAATTCACTTCAGCAAAGCAGAATATTATTATTGGTGGAGTGGAAATTGCTTACCATCTAGGTCTTGAAGCTCATTCTGATGGTGATGTACTGATACATGCTCTCTGTGATGCGATTCTTGGTGCTTTAGGGTTAGGTGATATCGGCAAACATTTCTCTGATACAGATAATCAATTCAAAAATGCCGATAGTAAATTTTTCTTAGCTAAAATAAAAAAAATGCTTTCTGAAAAACAATACTCCATAAGTAACATTGATTGTACTATAATTGCTCAAACACTTAAGATGCTACCACATATTGAAAAAATGAGAGCATGCTTAGCAAATATTCTTGAAATACAAATCAGCCAAATAAATATCAAGGCGACTACAACTGAAAGATTAGGATTTATTGGTAGAGAAGAAGGTATTGCAACCCACGTAGTTTGTTTGTTGTACAGATAAATAGTTTTTTCACACTCTTCAAGATAATTTGCTACTTCTTCAAGTTCAGCTTGACAGCAGAAAATTGCCATATCGTTACTTTCTAGCTTTTCAAACAAATATTTAACACCCTTAAGCTCACCATAAGAAATATATGTTTTAGAAATATCTACGTTTTTCTTGGTCCTTCTAAAGAATGTATCACTATGCTTGAAGGATTAAAACTAGCAAATACGCAACAAAATATAAAAATTATCCGTAAAAAGTGGAATATTTATAAATATTGGTGAAAGCTTGTTAACAGAAAAATTATAAGTAATCAAAGATGTTTATTCTTATTATTACATTCAAATATTGAATCACGGATGGCTTTATAGAACTAAAATATTTCTATCCTGAAGGTTGTCCTTATAATCAAAAGATAACTATAACTGTAGAAGAAATTCTCAAAGATCATTTATAAACCTAAATTTAGCTGCTCTTTTTTATCAACAAATATCGCATCTATACTCCATGTGAGTGATTGTTTAACTTCAGAATCAGTATAAACAGAATACACAAATATTTTGTTAAATTTGCGCTTTAAATAATTGACTCTTTGCTGGTTTAAACAACTGTAGTTAATAACAATCGCTAGATAAGCATTTCGTTTATAATTTTTATGTAATTTTTTGTCAATATAATCAAAGTGCCTAGGCCAATTTATTGTATAAAAAAGTTTCCCTTGAGGATAGTTTTTATATTTTCTTAAAGCTTTCATTACAAAATTTGAAAAACTTGATATTAATATCTTTGTTTTTAGCTTAGGATACTCTTGAAGTATTTTAAAAACCTTTTCTACTAGCTTTTGCTGGTAATTTTTGTCTTAAGTAGTTATCTTAAGCTCAAGATTTGAAAAAACATCATTTTCACTAGCCCAATCAAGATATTCTCTAATAGTTAGAATCTTAGCTTTTACTTTTAAAATTGGGTGAATAAGCTGTATTTGTTTGAGTTCATTTAGTTACATTTCTATGACATTTTTATTACAATCAGCAAATCTCTTTGGTGTTTTATCGTGAAAAAGAAACAACTCACCATCGCTACTCATTTGAACATCTGTTTCAAACCAATTAAAACCCGCATTATTAGCAATTTGAAAAGCTTCGAGTGTATTCTCAATGAAATAACTATTAGCACCTCTATGAGAGATAAATTTATCTACATGCATATATTTTCACATTATTAAATTACATCGCTGGTTATACATCAAAAACTATAATTATATACGCTATTTTAATCAATTTAACTTAAATATTTTGTTTTTTAATAATTACCTTAATTATGTTATAATTTTACTACTATTTGAGGTTTACTTTATAATAGATGATTGAAAATCCACATATTTGCAAAAAACTTGCTTCGCTTTTACTTCACCGTAAGCTTATCACAAAGCAACAGCTTGAAGAAATAAGTCACGATAAGTCTTTAGCAAAACAAGGATTTTTAGAATATTTGATTGAAAATGAGATTATTGATAGTAAATCTTTCATGATAGAGTCAGCAACATTACTGCGTTTACAATATATCGACTTAACAGCTATAAATGTAAAATTTTTACCTCAAGAATACTTTGACATTGATTTTTGTCGTGAAAATCAATGCTTAGCACTTTTTACACGTAAAAAGACTACTCATGTCGCAATTGCTAACCCTATTGAAAGTCAACAAATTCTAAAAAAACTCCGTAGTAAATATGATTGTGCATTCATTCCAGTAGTTGTTGAGCTGAATCATCTTAAAGAAAAAATTGAAGAATATGAACAGTATATTAAAGATGAGGGACAAAGAGAAGATGACTCAAAGCTTAATGAAAGAATTGATGCAGGATCTGAGCTTGATATAGACTTCGTTGAAGAGGGAGAACACGAAGGTGATGCGATAATAGGCAGCGGTGAAGATGAAGAAGCTCCAATAATTCGCTTTATTAATAATACTATAGTTGATGCTATCCAAAAAGGTGCTTCGGATATACATTTTGAACCATATGAAAAAAACTTCCGTATTCGCTATAGGATAGATGGTCTTCTAATTGAAACTTTAAATACTAAGAAGAATTTAGCTCCAAAGGTTATTTCTAGACTTAAGATCATGTCAAGTTAGATATTGCTGAAAAGAGAATTCCTCAAGATGGTAAATTTAAGATATCTCTCTCACGTGAAAAGCTATCGACTTTCGTGTAAGTACATGTCCAATTAGTTTTGGTGAAAAGTTGCGTATTATAGATTCAAGCTCAACACAAATACCAATAGAACAATTAGGTTTCTCAGAATCACAAAAAGAAACCTATCTTAAGTATATTCAACAACCTCAAGGCATGGTATTAGTAACAGGGCCAACAGGCTCTGGTAAAACTGTTACTTTATACACTGGTATAAATATTCTTAATGAACCAGAAAAAATATCTTAACTGCCAAAGACCCAGTCGAGCTTATTGTAAAAGGTATTAACCAAGTAAGTGTTAATAATAAACAAGGACTTACCTTCGCAGCGGCACTTAAGTCTTTCTTACGTCAAGATCCAGATATAATCATGGTCGGTGAGATTAGAGATATTGAAACAGGTTCGATCGCAATCAAAGCCTCTCAAACAGGTCACTTAGTTATGTCAACACTATATACCAACAGTGTTCCAGAGACATTAAACAGACTCGTGGATATGGGCTTACCTAGGTATAATATTGCGACATCTATAACATTAATTATCGCTCAACGTCTAACTCGTAAACTATGTCCTAAGTGCAAGTTACCAGATACCAATACAGAATTTTCACTTCTTGTCGAAGATAGTGGTCTTAATGACGAAATATTATCACAAACATTTGGTGTAACCCTAGATAAAGTAAAAAATGCAAAGATTTACAAAGCTAATCCTAAAGGCTGCCCAAGGTGTTTCAAAGGTTATAAAGGAAGAATTGGTTTGTATGAAGTTATGCCTGTATCTAGGCAAATATCAAGAATGATATTAGAAGATAAGAACACTATAGAAATTGCAGTACAGGCTCAAAAAGAAGGAGTTGCTACTGTACGACAATCAGCTCTAGTTAGAGTTGCTGAAGGTCTGACATCAATGGAAGAAGCATACCGCGTAAGTTAAAAGGAATAAAATAATATATATGCTATTTGGCAAAAAAGATAAAAATAAAATAACCATTGTATCATGGAATTATAAAGCTAAGTTAAAAAGTGGTAAAAAAACTAAAGGTAGTATTGATACTGATACTAAAGAGAAGGCAGAAATTCAATTAAGACAAAAAGGCTACTTTGATATCAAAGTCAAAAAACAACCTAAAGATCTACTACCTAAGAAAATATCTTATCAAGATATTACAGAGATGACGCGCCAGCTAGCGACAATAACTAAAGCTGGTATTCCTATAATTAAATCATTTGAGGTATTTATTATGGGGATTCGTAAGCATCCACGCCTTAAAATATTAGCTATTGAAATAAAACAAGCAATCGAAGGTGGTGATTCATTTTCAAAAGCTCTCAGTAACTTTCCTAAAATATTTGATAAATTATATGTTGGTCTTATTACTGCTAGTGAAGAATCAGGAAATCTTGACCTGATGCTTAACAAAATTGCTGATCAGCGTGAAGCATTACAGAGTATCAAAAAGAAAGTAAAAAAGCGTTATCTTATCCAATTATAGTATGTATTATCTCTGCTGGTGTGACTGGTATATTATTAACATTTGCTGTTCCAGCGTTCTCAGCAATGTTTATAAATTCTGGTAAGCCATTACCTGCAATTACACAATTGACTGTTGATGCCTCTAACTTTATGCAGAATTCATGGTGGAAAATTATTCTAGTAATATTTATCACAATAACAGTCTATAAATCATTAAAATTTAGATTTCCTAAAATCCAAATTGCCCAAGATCATTTTATGTTAAAGGTACCTATAATTGGTGAAGTTATATTTAAATCATCACTAGTAAGATTTGCCAGTACTTTAGAAATAACTGTTCAATCTAGCATGAGTTTGACACGCGCCCTAGATATGGTGTCTCTTGCGACAGGAAATGCAAAGTACGATCAAGCTGCTTTAGATATTAAAAAAAGTATTAATAAAGGTACATCCATTTAAAGAAGCTATTATTGAGACAGGAAGCTTTCCATTTCTGGTTGAACAAATGATTGCCGTAGGTGAGGAATCAGGTGCCCTAGAAACGATGTTAGGTAACCTAAACAGAGTATATCAAGAAGAAGTAGATACATTAGTAGGAAGTTTAAGCTCAATGTTTGAACCTTTGATTATGATTGTTTTAGGTGGTGTTGTTGGTTTCCTAGTAGTTAGTATGTATATGCCAATGTTCCAAATTGGTGATGTGATATAATATACTAAAAACTTTTATTTTAAAGGTTTTTATAAGAATAAATCCTTTTTTGTGTCCCTATAAGTGTCCAGATCAGAAGTTTTCCACAGAAAAAAGAAGGTTGAACAGTTAAATTATTGATAGTTTAACTAGTATAACCATATCAAATTCTGCTACAGTTATTCTAGTATCAAGAGCTGAAATATTAGATTATACAGAAGATAAATCAACATCAGTATCAAATTTGATTAATCCCGACAATATAGAAAGAACATTACTTCTAGCTGTATTAAAATAACTACTTCATAAGAAAGAACTTTAGTTTGACTATAGTCTTATATTTACATTAAACCTTTGAAAGTACAAGAAGACTAATTTAAAAATACCTATTATGTTAATTTCTATTTAACCACTTAAAGCTTGTTAGCTTGTTTTGAAAACTTATAGTTTTTATTTTTATCACATTTGAATAAATCTAACAAAAACTTATTGAGTAGTTCAACAAACTCATCAA
The DNA here is from genome assembly GCF_003069505.1 of Francisella-like endosymbiont. Lineage (NCBI taxonomy): Bacteria > Pseudomonadati > Pseudomonadota > Gammaproteobacteria > Thiotrichales > Francisellaceae > Francisella-like endosymbiont. The sequence continues at coordinate 178,204 of NZ_QAPC01000002.1, forward strand.
CCATCTATAGAAATATCTTTTTCAATCTAAGAAAATAGGACTTTGGCTTACGCTTATTAGCCCACTTATTTCTATTAAAAATAATAATTAAATCAATAGTTTTTTTAACTAGCTAGAAATTATATCCATTCACCTAATTTAACTGCAGAATTAAATAACAAAATCTCGAATAAAGTAATGTAATTAATAAACAAATACTACAAAGAAAACCTAATAGAGTTAAATAGCTATAAGATTCTAATTAATTGAATGAGAAGTATGTGATAAGAAAACTTAAATTTAAGAATTATTTATCTTCTTTAAGAGGAGCTGATACACTAGCTTCTACACGCTGGTTACGTGGGTCAGATTTAGGAATACCTCCTAAGGTATTATCGTACCCAAAACCTTTAGTGATTATCTTCTCACTATCTAAGCCTAGTTGCTTCATGTAATCAGCAACAGCTTCTGCTCTTTTTTCAGAAAGTTTTTGGTTATACATATCAAATTCATTACCAGTTCGGCCTTGAGAAGCATAACCTTTAACTGTCACAGAAGCAATATTACTATCTTTGATAAACTTAACAAAAAATGTAATCGCTTTTTTACCTTTAGAATTTAAAGTAGCTCTATCATAAGCAAATTTAGTATCTAAGTAAACCGTTACGTCATTACCGTTAACTGTATAGCATGCAACACCATCTTTAGTTAGATTAAAGTTACCTTCACACTGCTTAATACCTGCAGGTAAAACATACTTAGACTCATCAATAGTAGGCATAGCAACAGTTTGTGCAGCTGTAGTTGCACCATTATCTTGGATTTTACTAGTATCATTATTAGTGTTGTCTTTGCCACCAAAGAACCACGTTAATCCAGCACCAATCATATTAGTACCTGCTCTACCATTGGTAACAGAAATATTGCTAGGCGCCATTGTTTGAATATATCTGTAGTCAACACTTGCTTGAACATTTCTAGAAAGTTCAAACTTAAGACCACCACCAACATCCCAAGCACCAGTTGCTTGACCTGCTAAGTTTGCCCAACCAGCACCACCTGCAGCATATGGAGTAAACATAGTACTATTACTAAAGTTTATAACACCTTCGCCTAAACCAGCAAAATCTCTACCAACTAACTGGTTATATTGAACCGCAAAATATTTGTTGATATTGTAACCTAAGATAAAGTTAACTCCTGCACCTGATGGTGAACTAGGAGTTCCTGCAAGGCCATTAGCCTGAACACCCAAGTACCACTGTCCAGTTCTATCTTGAGAGCCCCAAGTATTATCCTTATTTGTTAAAGAGCTATAAGTATTTGCAAAAGGAGCAATGAAAGTATCAGAAGTAAAACCACTACTTTGAGTAGTAGCTGAATTTGTGTTTGCTGACATATCTACATTATCAGAATCTGCCGCTATTGATACCGTAGCTGTACCTAGTAACACAGATGTAGTAATAACAATATTTTTTAATCTCATCAAAAACTCCTTTAAATACTTTTTATTCACATACTAAAACATAAGACTGAGTTAGTTTACATTAATAAAAAATATTTTCCAAGAATTTTTTATAGCTTTATGATACTAGTTTTTTATACTTATTTAAAAGCTGTTGTTGTGTTTCTATATTATTTGGATCTATAATTATACATCTAATTGGACAAACTTTGGTACATTGAGACTCATCAAAGTGCCCAAAGCATTCGGTACATTTTTTTGGATCAATCTCGTAATATTCTTCACCTTGTGATATCGCCTCATTAGGACATTCAGGTTCACAAATATCACAATTAATACATTCATCAGTAATTAGTAATGCCATAATTTTTAGTCCTTAGAATATTTAAGCTTTATCTCACGGAAGACACACTCAGGCACAAACTCATCCACACGCTTATAGTTATGTATTGCTACCGCTCTAATCAATGTTGAAGAAATACAAGAAAACTTCTCACTTGGAGTTAAGAATATAGTTTGAATATCGCTATTAAGTTTATTATTCATACTTGACATCTGAAATTCATAATCAAAATCAGATACCGCTCTGAGACCTCTAACTATTGCACAAGCATTATGTTTTACTGCTGTATCAACAAGTAGACCTTGAAAGCTTACAACTTTGACTCTTTGATTATCTTTGAAAACTTCTTTTATTATTTGCTCTCTAATACAAAGATCAAAAAGAGTATTTTTACCATAAGCTGTAGATACTGCAACAACTATTTGATCAAAGATATTTAGAGCACGATCAACTAAGTCAACATGTCCATTCGTAATCGGATCAAATGTACCTGGATAAATTGCTATCTTATTCATAAGCTAAATTGCTAAAATAATCCTAACTCTAACTTAGCAACTTCAGTCATCATTTCTGAATTCCATGGTGGATCAAAAACCATCACTACATCAACCTTATCTACATTAGGAAGCATTGCTACTCTTTTTTCAACATCTGTCATAAGCACTGGTCCCATACCGCATCCAGGCGCTGTTAATGTCATCTCAATAATTACATGAAAATTACTATTCTCTAGCTTTCTAGCGACAATATTATAAATTAAACCAAGATCAACAATATTAACAGGAATTTCTGGATCATAAACCGTTCTCATTTGATCCCAAATAGCATTCATATTAATAGGATCACCCGGCTTGATATTATATTCTTCTACAGGATATTTAACAATTTGTTTACCTATAGCATCAGCATCTTTGCCATCTAAATGAAGTAAACTACCATTTACATTTAGAGTAAAGCTTCCTCCCTTATCTTGAGTTACTAGAACTTCTTGACCAGGCATTAGCTCGACCTCATTACCAAATGGCACAGCGGTTACTTTCACTTGCCTTCTTACTATTGCTACATCTGTTACTTTCATTCCTATATATTCCTAAACCGTAAAACTTTCACCACAACCACAACGTGCTAACTCGTTTGGATTTGTATATTCTAACTTATATAATCCAAAATCATGTTGAACATAATCAATTCTTAGACCATTAAGAAAATCTATAGATTTGTTAGATACAAAAAAACTAATACCGTGCTGCTGTACTTTTTGTGTATCTTCAGGTTGCTGTTTAACAAAATCAAGATCATAAGTTAAACCAGAACAACCCATAACTTTAGTTCCCACATAAATACCTATACAACCATCACGCTTTTCTAGATGTTTCTTGAAATGTTTAGCCGCAGCATCTGTAACTTCTAAAACACTACTAGCATTTGGATCAAAAACTTCTACCATACTTGCCTCTTTTTGCTAAATTATTTTAATTGAGATATTACTTTTTTCAATGCTATTATGAACAAATCTATTTCCTCAAAAGTATTATACATCCCAAAAGACATACGTACTGTTGAGGTAACTCCCATTCGATACATCAAAGGATGAGCACAATGCTTACCAGTTCTAACACATATCCCCTTGATTGCTAGTAGCTCACCAATATCACTAGCGTTACAACCTTCAACATTAAAAGTTATCACTCCTGCTTTATGTTTTGCCTGTCCAATTATAGTTAGACCATCAATTTTATTAAACTCACTTGTCGCGTACTCTAACAATTTTTGCTCATGTTTTTCAATATTACTCATATCAATTGAATCAACATACTCAATAGCACTACCAAGTCCAATAGCCCCAACAATATTTGGTGTTCCTGCTTCAAACCTGTATGGTGGGAATACAAATGTGGTTTTGGCTTTAGTTACTTCTTCAACCATATCACCACCATAATTATAAGGCGGAAGTTGTTTTAGCAGTTCATATTTACCATGCAGAATACCTACTCCAGTTGGACCATACAGCTTATGTCCAGAAAAAACAAAAAAGTCACAATCTAAATCTTGAACATCAACCTTGGTATGAATAACTGCTTGAGCACCATCTACCAATACGACTATATCTGGATTAATTTCTCTAACTTGTTTGATAATATCTTTTACAGGATTAATTGTCCCTAAAACATTAGAACATAAGGTAATAGCTAAGATTTTAGTTTTAGCCGTAACTAAAGCTAATAAATTCTCGACATCTAGCTCACCATTATCTTTAACCATAGCTACTTTAAAAGCTAGATTTTTGTCTTCACAAAGCATCTGCCATGGTACAAAATTAGCATGATGCTCCATTTCTGTGACAATTATCTCATCATTAGGTTTAATAATACTTTTACCAATACCTCTAGCAACTAGGTTAATAGCCTCTGTAGTTCCTTTTGTTATAACTATTTCATCTGCTGATTTAGAATTTAAGAACTTTTGCACAATTTGACGGACATTTTCATACTTCTCACTAGCCTTTTGGCTAAGAGAATATACTCCTCTGTGTACATTAGCATAATTATATTCATATGCTTCAGCTATAGATTCTATAACAGCTTGAGGTTTTTGTGCTGAGGCACCTGTGTCAAAAAAAAGTACTGACTTGTTATTTATTTTTTGTGCTAAAAAAGGAAAATCTTGTCTAATTTTATTTACATCATACATATCAAAAATTTTTATAGAACTTTTACAGCTTAAATTATACTAAACTAGTATAATTTTGCCAAATTAACTTAAAACTTAGATGTTTCACTACTATTAAATTAACTAACATACCGGGACATTAGTAGCTAAACCACCTAAAGAAGTTTCTTTATATTTACTAGACATATCTAAACCAGTTTCATACATAACCTTAATTACATAATCTAAACCGACAAAGCGCTTCTCACCTGTATCAAGATATGCAAGTTTAGCTGCATTTATAGCTTGTACAGCTCCCATAGCATTACGCTCTATACATGGAATCTGTACCAAACCGCCAATAGGATCACAAGTAAGTCCTAAATTATGCTCCATACCAATTTCTGCTGCTGACTCAATAGAATCAATATCTCCTCCAAGTAAAGCACAATATCCAGCAGCTGCCATTGAGCAGGCAACACCAACCTCTCCTTGACAACCTACTTCAGCTGCTGAAATTGATGCACCTGATTTATACAAAATACCAATAGCTGCACATACAAGCAGGTATTTATTAACTATCTCTTTAAGCTCTTGTTGATTTACAATCTCATGAGTTTGTAAATAATACTTAAGTACAGCTGGAATAATACCTGCAGCACCATTAGTAGGTGCTGTAACTACTCTTTCACCACACGCATTTTGCTCATTTACAGCTATTGCAAAAGCATTTAGATAATTAAAATCAGTATTGACAACATTTTGCTCCTTGAGCTTTCTAATCATACTTGGAGCTCTTTTTCTGACTTTGAGACCTCCTGGCAGTGTTGCTTCAGCACAAGTTAAACCTTTTTCGATTGATATTTCCATGACATGCCAGATCTCAGCTAGCTTATCTAATGATTCCTGCTCACCATAAGCTGTCTTTTCATTTTCAAACATTATCTCATCAATCGTTTTGCCATCTTGCTGGCAAAGCTCTCTTAATTCAGCCATAGTTGAAAACTTATAAGGTTTGTCACATAGAACTTCTGTAGGAACAGTATCTTTTTTAATTTGTTTTTTATCTACAATAAAACCACCACCAATTGAAAAATACTCTTTTTCACAAAGTAGCTCGCTACTATTAAAAAGTGAAAAACGCATACCATTAGCATGCTCTGGTAAAAACTCGTTATAATGAAATATCAAATCTTTATTATAATCAAAATCAATTTCAAACTTTTGACCCAAATTGAGTTTTTTATCTCTTAAGCAGTCCTCATAGAGTTTTTTTGCTAATTCAATATCTACTGACTCTGGTAAAAAACCCATCACCCCTAAAACAACAGCATAGTCTGTTTTATGACCTTTACCAGTTAAAGCAAGAGAACCAAATAAATCAATCTTAACACCAGTAGTTTGAGGTAATTTATCTTTATACAAATTTATAAAATCACAACCCGCTCTCATCGGACCTATAGTATGAGATGAAGATGGGCCAACTCCTATAGAAAAAAGCTCAAATGTACTTTCCATAACATGCCTCCAGAAAATTTAAAAAATTTATGGCAACTAACTAATTATACTCTATTTTAGCCTTTTTTCTCTAACTTTCCAATCAGGCATATAGCTAGCCATATAGGCATAAAATTCTTTTGAATGATTTGGATGAGTCAAATGAGCTATCTCATGTAGAACCACATACTCAATTGCTCGGATATCCCGTAAAATAAGATTAAAATTAAGGTTGATAGTTTTTTTGACATAATTACATGAGCCCCACCGAGTCTTTGTTTTTTTATTGTAACCTTATTGATCTCTTGATTAGTAATCTTGAGATATTTAGCTACTAGATTATTAAGAATAATATCTGCTTGATCTTTATAAAATTCCTCTAATAGCTGTAACTTAAATTCTCTATCTGCAACAACACTTGAATTTAATAAAAACTCTATATGATCATCATGATAATTTACAATATTATGCTTTGACTCAACAAGTTTAATTGGATATTCGCATCCAAGAAAATAAATACTATCACCATCATTCAAAGTATAATTTTGGTAATCATATTTTTGGTTAATTGATAATCTTTTAGCATGTTTATCAAGCCATGCTTTTTTAGACTCAACAATTTTGAAAATTTCTTTTTGAGTTAGACTTTTCGGTGATATTACCGTTACTAAACCATCTTTATTTAAAGAAATCTTTAAGTTACTAACATCTCTATAAATAATATTAACTTTATAACTCATTATTTAGTTCTACTTATAAAATCTTTCTAACTAAAATGATAACTCTTATAAGAACCTAAAACCTTAAGAAATGTGCTTTTTTGAGAACCTCTAGTAATGCCTGCTGTACATTAAGATCATCATCACAGACCTCAAAATCGATAAAAAATAAATAGTTCCACGCCCTATTTTTTGATGGTCAAGATTCTATCTTGATCAGGTTAATATTATTTTTACCGAAAACACTTAATGTATTTACGAAAGTATTAGACTTATCTTCAACTGAAAATATTATAGTTGTTTTGTACTTGTTATCAGCTGAGCTAACTTTGATATCATCGTAACCCATTAATAAAAAGTGGGTATAATTAAATCGCTCATCTTCAAATTCATGTTGAAAAATCTTTAACCCATAAGTTTCAGCTGCTAACTCTCCAGTAATAGCTAAGTGATTTCTTTTATTTTTCTCAAAGATATACTCAGCAGCCCCTGCTGTATCAACAAACGCCTCAGGAGTAAGCTTTAATTTTTTTAGACTATTAGCACATTGTGATAATGCTTGGGGATAAGATATAACACTTTCAACTTCTGAGATCTTGACACCATCTAGTCCCATCAAGAAATGTTTTATTTTTAAAATTATCTCAGTTTTGATCTTTAGATTACTCTTAATCAACTCATCATATGCTGGTACAACAGAACTAGCATATGAGTTTTCTACTGGAATCATTACAAAATTTGATTTACGTGCGATGGCATCAGAAAAAGACCAGCACGAAACTATTTGAAAATCTTTTATATTCTGCTGATCTAATAAACTAGTTATCGCTTGCTCAGAGTAAGCACCATGCTTGCCATCAAAAGATACTTTAATCATAGTATATTTAAAATTGATTAAACTAATGAGTATAATAAATATGAAATATAAGATAAAAATAGAAATATTTATTTAGATATAATTATCATCACTAATAGCTTTTCGGATACCATCTTGCATATCAGCTGCTGGTAAACACAGATTTTTTGCGATTGTAACAACAATAAAACTAATTACTAATATTATTGCAGAGCTCCAATATAAATCTAAATCACCTCTACCGCCAAATGAGCTAAAATATGAAACTATTGTCACTAAGACAATATACACCCAAAACCATATTGACTCTCTAAAATTCCAGTGTATTTCTTCAGATCTATCTTTTCTAAAAGTCCTATATATACCGAGCATTGCTAAAGCGATAATCAACGCTATACCTGCTTTTGAGACTATTGTCCAGCCACTCCATAAAAATACTAAAGTAGCAGCAAATATCCCTAAAGTTGATAATAGATAAGCTCCTCTAAGCCTAAATGGTCTATGAAGCTCTGGTAAATGATGTCTAAGCGCCATCGTTGATGTAGGACCGGTGATATAAGTAAGAGCTATCAACGATGTTAGGAAAGTTGCCATCTCTTTCCAACCAGGAAATGGCGCAAACATAATTAATGCTATAAGAAAATTTAAGCCAATAGCATAGATAGGGTTTTTCATAATTGGACTTAATTTACTTAAAACACGTGGTAAATAACCATTATAAATCATAGCTCCAAGAGACTTTAATGCAATACTAAAATAGATTAATCCTGCCATTAAAGGGAAAATGATTGCTCCAAAATAAAGTGGGTAAATCACCCATTTAACTCCAAAGCTTTGAGCCATTATGGCAAAAGGTCCAAAACTAGATGAGCTTGCACCTGGCATAACTACACTATGCCAATTATTATTATGGATAAACTTTGACATTACTAGCAAATAAGCAAACTGTAAGAACAAAAATATTATTAGACAAATCAGTACTGCGCTCACAGTTGCTACAGGTATAGATTTTTTAGGATTTTTTGTACTTCCAGCCAACTCAACGATAGTTTTAAATCCAGTAAAAGCATAGGCAATACCACCAACAGAAACAGCTGCTAAAACACCATTAAAACCAAATGGCATTAATGAGAGCTCTTCAGTTTTTATATCCTTTAATGCTGGCAATGTAAAACAAAAAACCATAAAGACAATCGAGATAAATATCGGTATAGCGACCTTAAATAAAGTTACGATATTGTTTATTTTGGCTAACCACTTAAGCGAATAGAAATTAATCACACAAAAGCCTAAAAGGAAAAAGATTGCCAAAGGCAAGCCTACCATTGATAATGCACCATCTCTACTTGTATCAATTAATGATGGATAAAAAACAGCCAAATACTGAATAACTGCTTGAACTTCAATTGGTGCTAAAACTAGATATGATATCCATGTAATCCATGCAAACATATAGCTTGTCATCGTTCCATGCGTAATATGTGGAATTCGTGATGTAGAACCTTCAACAGGGACAATTGTGCAAACCTCAGCAAATACCAAAGCTATAAAAACCATTAAAACTGCGCCTATTATCCATGAAATGACAGAGCCTGGACCAGCCTCTTGTGATGTATACTGCGCAGCAAACATCCAACCGGAACCCATAATAGCACCAACACCCATAGCCACAAGACTAAAAGTAGAAAGACTCTTTTTTTCCATTATAACCCTTTATCTTAATAAATTAACAAATTTTAATAATGAGTTTACTGTGATTAATTCATTAAGTAAACACTTTAGATTATTATATGATCTTTCTTATTACACGATCATTTAGTGTACTCATGATATCATATTCGATTGTATTTGTTTGTTTTGCTATTGAAAATACACTATTTCGATTGAGTGGAGTATCTGATATCAGCTCGACTGTATCACCTACTTTGACATCATGCTCATTTATTCCTAAAGATACTGTCAGACCATCCATACTCATTTTACCAGCCATAGGATACATGACATTATTTATATTAACAAAACCTCTATTACCTAATTCACGAGGAAAACCATCGCCATAACCAATAGGAATCACAGCTAGCTGCTCACCCTCAAAACCTCGATAAATCAATGAGTAACCAACACCCTCTCCCTGTTGCAGTGTAATTATCTTAACCACTTCTGAAAGTAATCTTGCGATAGGTTTTATTTCTCTTATAGCTCTATCAACATAAAACTTTGGTAAAAAACCATAGCTTAAAATCCCTGGTCTTACCAGATCATAACAGATTACTTTTTGACCTAAAAAGCCATAAGAATTAGACAAGTGACAAATAATATCTTGAGATAATCCTTTGGTAAATTCAACAATATTGTCAAATCTATTTCTTTGTTTAATATTTGTTGGGTGATCTCTATTATCAGCACATGCTAAATGACTATAGACCCCTTCTAAAATTAACCAATCCGATTCATAAGCTCTCTGTATTGTTCTACAAGCATCATTATAGTCTACTCCCATACGGTTCATCCCCGTATTGAAATTAACATGAACAAAAGGCTTTTTATTGTAGTACTTAGCAAATTTTTCTAACTTCTCAATATCATTATAATCTTGGATACTAACTCGGATATTTTTATTTAAAATTCTATCAATATAGTTGTACTGGATTACTCCAAAAATCATAACTGGTTTTTCAACGACATCTAAGACCCTAAAAGCCTCTAAAACATTAGCCACAGCAAAAAAATCAACCAGATCATGACTATGTTTAATGACCAATTCTAAACCATGCCCATAAGCGTTTGCCTTAACAGGAAAACAAATCTTGACATTACCAATATAATCTTTTATTGTCTTAATATTATTTCTCAGAGTTTGTGCGTTAATCTCCAAAACATTCATGTTTTATCCCTTAAATTATGTATCTTTCTTTTTATAAAAAACTGCTATTACTAAATCAGCTTAGAAAAACTGATCACACAAACTATTAAAATATTTTACAGCTAACAAGAATATTATAAGCTTATTATTTCCAGTAAAAACTAGAATAATAATACTAGAAATTAATATTAAAAGAATCTTGCATATTTTTGATGAAATTATCAAGCTTAAGGCTGACCAAAAAATTTGCTAATCTTTTGCCACAATTGCTATCTAACCATATTTATAATAAAACTAAATACCATAATATCTACTAATGAAATTCTATCATTAAAAAAATATTCCTTAGAGCCTAAATAATCAGCAATAGCCTTTAAATCACGTTCTGCTTTTGAGTAGATTTCATTATTAGTTAAATTTGTAATCCCACTAGCTTTAAACTGACGTAGAATATTTCTTTTAGCAACAGGATATACGATACTTACCATAGCCTTTGGTAATTTAGTTGACTCAATAAACTCTTTTTTCCATGAATAATTATCATTATCAACCCAACGACTATATAGTCCAGCCCAGTATAAACTATCTTCACATAGCCTTATAAAAGCACAAGCTATAGCCTTTTGCTCAGCGCTTAGATGATGATCTAAATTAAGTTGATGTTGTTTTTCTAACATCGCAATTATAAGATTACTATCAGCAAATTTTTTTACCCATAGTTTTTATATAAGGCATTTTTCCTGTTGGCGACTTGTTAAACTCAAGACTAAAATGATTTTGATAATTTAAATCTGTAGCTTTTAAGTATAATTCAAGTTTTAAGCAAAAAGGACTATAACTATAATTTTTGCCTTTTAAATTTGATAACTGGTGTAGATGAATCATTATAATTTTCCTTACCCATCAAAATTTATAATATTATTTTCTGACTGATGCGGTGAAATATTAGTAGCTTGCTCAGATATAGTACTTTCTTTGACAATATCAACTTTTTCAAACTCTAAAACAACATCATCAAGCCTGCCATTTCTAATAACTATATAACCTCTATATCTGTCATCTGAATTTTGTGTATTATAGTCAAATGAATATACTCGATAAAAAACCAGTCTTTTATTCTCAAATTGCAAATTTATCTTACGCAAATAAACAGCATCATCGAGTAAATCCAAATTGTACTTAAGTGCTGTGCGCTCTGCTATGCTTATAGCGCACTCTTTATTTTTCATAAAGTTGCGTCATGTAAAAAACATCCTGCTAGAAAAATCAGTGTGTACAAAGCTATTGACATACTATCACCTTAAAATCTCTATTAAAAGATTTATTATATGTTAATCTATCTGTTAAAAAAGTTACTTTGAAAATTTTAAAATACTTTTATGGATCTTCGTTTGTAACACTAATTGGTGTTGCTATCGCTGTATTTATTTATCCAACTGCGTCACTAGAGACAATATACTCGATATTAATCCTAGCAATACTTGAAATATCGCTTAGTTTTGATAATGCTGTAATCAATGCAAAAATTCTCGGCCAAATGCCACAAAAATGGCAAAAGATTTTTATTTATTTAGGTCTACCTATCGCTGTCTTTGGGATGCGTCTAATATTTCCAATCTTACTAGTAAGTGTGACTAGTGGTATTAATTTTGCCAGTGTAGCTATGCTTGCTTTAGATAACCCACAACAATACCAAAAAATATTAGAGCATTCGATGCCTTATATTTGTAGCTTTGGTGGTAGTTTCTTACTCATGGTTTTCTTAAACTTCTTTCTAAGTGAAAATAAAGGACACTATTGGATACCACTTATTGAAAATAACATAATTACAAAAAAAATTCGTAATTATGATGGTGGTTACATTCTTTTTGCGATTATCATTGGAGTTATCACAATCTACTATGCTGACTCTAACTATCAAGGTAGTTTAGCTATTGCTTTTCTCTTGGGAATAATAGTTCATAACAGCATTGGTCTGCTTAACTCATTATTTGCCACCACTAAGGTTAGTACTATAGATGTCGCTCACAATGGTTTAATCGGTTTTATTTACTTAGAAATAATAGATGTTTCTTTTAGTTTTGATGGTGTTATTGGTGCATTTGCTATCACTGCGAATATCATTATTATTATGATTGGTTTAGGTATTGGGGCGATGTTTGTGCGATCTTTGACTATACTATTTGTTGAAAAGAAAACTCTAGCAAAATATATCTATCTAGGGCACGGTGCTCATTATGCTATTGGTTTTCTCGCAATGGCATTATTATTAAAAATATTTATGCATCTTCCTGAATGGTTTAATGGTTCGATTGGTATACTAGTACTGAGTGTGGCGTTTATTCATTCTATAGTGTCCCGTAAAAAATTATATAATTAAACTTGCTAACTCAGCAACATTTCTAGCAACATATTTAGATAAATTTGTCACTTTTTGTCTCTCAACATGCTCGATATAAGCAATAAACTTAGCTGCATAGCCTTTTTCATATAACTGATAATCAGTATAGCCATCACCAATTGCTATAACCTCACCATTAATCAAACCTTTAGCTTTGTCAAAAGCACTTAACTTAGAATCACAAGCTCCATTAAAGTTATCAAACGCTTTGAAACTACTGTCTCTATTCCAAATAATTTCAACAGCAAAAATATTTTGTCGAGGTATATTTAAATAGTCTGCAAATGGCTGAATAATTTCGGTTAACCCACCACTAAAAACCCATATTTCAAAGCCTTTATTTTTGAGATTTTGAACTAGTTCTTTAATACCATCTGTTAGTAAGTTAGGGCAATATTTATCACTAAACTCTTTTATACTTTGTCTAGCTGGGCTAGCAATTGCTAATCTTTTTTCTAGAGAGTCTCTAAAATTGATATCTCCTTGCATACCTACGTTAGTTATATACTCTATCTCTTTTAGTTTTGTTGGAGATTTTTGTAATATTGGCTCTAAGATTAGCTCTAAAGACTCTTTTTTAATTAACGTCGAATCAAAATCAAAAATTATATTTTTCATAAAATTACTACTTTATGTAAATTCCATGCAACGTAGGTGGAATCAAAATTGGTAAATATGCTTTATATACTAGCCTTAAATCTTTTGCATTTAAATAGACAATATAAACTAAGTATCTTATCCGTATCGATTACATTCACAAAAATCAAACCATCATCTTCGCTTTGAGCTTGTGGCTTTGCAATAAATATTGGTCCAGGAACAAAATGACCATCTCCAAAACTATAACTGATAATCTATGACATGGCACTATTTATTACTGGTGCTGGACTTAATGTCAGTTGTCTAATACGATATTAACTCAACTCTTTAAACCAGAAGATCACAACCGTAGAATTGCATTTTCAATACTATGGCTGTATGAATAAAGGTTTTGTTGATAGTTTTATCTTAGCTGGAGTTATACAGAGTTATGACACTTATACTATCGTATTTTATACAGCTGCTGCATGCTTAGCACTAACAGTGATTTTACATCTGCTAAATTTAAAAATGTCGAGGATAAAGATACATTGTTCTATAACCAATTTTCAAAGTCTAAAGCACATTATCTAGTAGCCCCTGGAATAATCTTAGTATGCTTTTTCTTCTCAATATTTCTAATTAGACATGTAGAATTTGGTAGTAACCTTGTTATATGTGTATTTATTTCAGTATTTATATATTTAGCTTTTATCGCCTTAAAACAAGAACCGGAGTATAGAGAACACATAATTGCCTTTATGCTATCTATTGAAGTCGGCATGTATGATTTTTGCATTTGTTCAAGATATGTAAAGCTCAGCATTAGAAAATTTTGTTAAGTTTAATACTAACAAGTCTTTATTTAGTATAACTATGCAGCCACAGCAAATGTCAATACTTTTGAAAGTTTAGGAGTAATTATTTTTGGTTTCTTGTTAATAATATTGTCAAAGCGAAGACAAAAAATGCTACTACACTTTCTCCAGATAGCTTAATCACTAGAGGTATTGGTTTCTATATAGTAGCTTTTATGATGATACCTATAGGAATCTTATTAGCTAATAAAAATACTGGTACTGTTAATGTTATCTTTCCGATACTATTACTGTTAATTGCAGCAGCAGGTAAAATCCATGTAAATGCTACTAGCTATGCTTTAGTTGGTGATTTAATTAAACCTGTTCATCAGGGAATTTTTACTGGCTATATGTTTGTAAATGTTGCTATTGGTATTGTAATCTCAGGTCCTGTTTCTAATTATGCCATTGATAATAAACTAAAAGCTGAGGATATTACTGCTTTAGGCATAAATCAAATGTACTCAAACATCTTTGTTTGCCTAACAATTATTACTACTATTCTAACCATCATTTTCTTCTTGATTTCAAAAAAAATTAATAAAGTATTTAATAATATCAAAGAATACTAATAATTTACTTTTTTTCTATCAAAAAATTGCTTATTATTACACATCTTAACCAACTTATATAGAACCTAAAGATGCAAAAATTTTCAAAAAAACCTTTGGTTTCTATAAAGAACCTATCTAAACAGTTTGATCATGGTCACTTAGCAGTTGACTCTGTAAACCTTGATGTCTATCCAAAAGAATTTTTTTCTTTACTAGGCGGATCTGGAAGTGGTAAAAGTACATTACTTAGAATGCTAGCAGGATTTGAAAGACCAACTGATGGTAAGATAATTATCGATGGTGTAGATATGTCAAATACTCCACCATACAAAAGACCTGTAAACATGATGTTTCAGTCTTATGCATTATTTCCGCATATGAATGTAAAACAGAATATCATGTTTGGTTTAAAGCAAGAGAAGTCTCTTAAAAAAGAAGAAATTGAAAAAGATACAGATGCCGCTTTAAAAATTATTAAAATGGATCATCTTGCTAAAAGAAAACCTTATCAACTATCTGGTGGTCAGCGTCAGCGTGTAGCTTTGGCAAGATGCTTAGCAAAAAGACCTAAACTAATCCTATTGGATGAACCATTATCTGCATTAGACAAAAATCTCCGCGACCAAATGCAGTTTGAGCTTGTTGATATCCAAGAGCAAACTGGCAGTACATTTATAATGGTAACTCATGATCAAGAAGAAGCTATGACAATGTCTACAAGAATTGGTATTATGACAGATGGTTGGTTAGAGCAAGTAAGTACTCCTTCAGAAATTTATGAGTTCCCTAAGAGTAGGTTTGTTGCTAACTTTATTGGTAAAAGTACAATTTTTGAAGGTCGTGTCGAAGAAGTTAGTAGAACTCGTAGTGTGATAACTTCTGAACAGGCAGGCACAAATTTTGTCCTAAGAAGAAATATCGAAGCCATTGAAGATCAAGAGATATGGATAGGTTTACGCCCTGAAAAAATAGTTATTAGCAAAGAAAAACCAGAAGGATATAATCCTAACTGTCCTGTAAACTGTATTAAAGGAATTGTTGAGGATATTGCTTATATGGGTGGATTATCTACTTATCATGTAAGGACGCAGAATGGTAGTATAGTCAAATCAACTGACTTTAATATTGAGAGAAATGCTGACCATCCTTCTTGGGATGATGAAGTATATCTTACTTGGGAGTCACAAAATATTATGGTGCTTTACTCGTAATGCAAAACTTAGAAAAAAGCTTTAGACATACTTTAGTTTATCTAATTCCTTTTATATGGTTTGTTGTTTTTCTACTTATACCATTTTTATTTATCGTAGGTATTAGTTTTACTTTGCCTGCTGATGGTACTCCTCCGGTTACCTCATTAATGACTTATAAACAAGCAACGCTACACTTTACATTATATTTAAGTAATTATATTGAGCTGATTCATTATAATTTAATATTCATTTCACTACTTAAATCTTTTAAAGTTGCTTTTATAACTACAGTATTGTGTATTTTAATCGGTTATCCGGTGGCATTAGCTTTATCAAAAGCCAAAAAAAACACGCAAATTTTCTTTTTAGTTCTGATTATTATTCCATATTGGACTTCTTTCCTGCTTAGAACTTATGCTTGGGTAACATTACTAGGTAACCACACTCTAAATCAATTTCTAATGGATTTAGGTTTGCCAAGCATGGCTTTACTATATAATGATTTTTCGATGTATCTAGGTATGGTTTATTGCTACTTACCATTTTTAGTATTACCACTATATAGTATTCTAATTAAAATTGATCCTAGTATCTACGATGCAGCTGAAGATTTAGGCTCTAAGCCTATTAATTCTTTCTTTAAGATAACATTACCATTATCAATGCCTGGGCTAATTGCTGGCAGCTTACTAATATTTATCCCTGGTATTGGGGAAGTAGTTGTGCCACAAATTATGGGTGGTATGGATTCGTTAATGATTGGTAATGTTATTTGGGAAGAGTTTTTTACTTCTAATAACTGGGGTATGGCTGCTGCGATATCTATAGTATTAATAGTTGTACTAGTTTTACCTATCCTATGGATGCAAAACATTCAAGCAAAGAGAACTTTTGTCTAGGAGGATATAAGCGATGAAGAGATTTTTATTTAATAAGATAATGCTTATATTAGGTTTGATATTTTTATATATTCCGCTAATAATTTTGGTGGTTTTCTCGTTTAGTAATTCTGAAATTATTAACTTATGGGGTGGTTTTACTTTTGACTGGTATCATGAGGTTATTCATGATGAAGACATTATTAATGCTACTTTTACTAGCCTTAAAATAGCTACAATCACCTCTGCAATAGCGACAATACTAGGTACAATAGTTGCTTATGCCATGACTAGATTTAAATTTTTTAAATCTAGAAATTTTTTATATGGTCTTGTAGCTACACCTCTTGTATTGCCTGACATTATTCTAGGGGTTGCTTTACTATTAATGTTTTCAACCTTACAACATTTAATCGGCTGGCCACATGAGCGTGGTACAACTACTGTTGTGATAGCTCATGTAACTATGTGTACTGCTTACGTAACGATAGTAATGCAATCACGCATAACTAGTGTAGATATATCTCTAGAAGAAGCTGCTCTAGATTTAGGAGCTGGTCCTATAGAGACATTCTTTAAAATAACTCTACCACAACTAATACCAGCACTAATTACTTCTGCGTTACTTACATTTACATTATCTATTGATGATTTAGTCGTCACAGAATTTGTAGCTGGTAGTGATAATCCTACTTTACCAATGTATATTTACTCAACTGTAAAAAATGGTCCTACACCTGAGATAAATGCCTTAGCCACAATCATGATTGGAATTATCACCGTTGGTGTCCTACTAGGTATGTTTATTTCTACTAAATTCCAAAAAAACAGTTAAGACTATAAATTTAAATACTTGTAAAAACTATTTTTGTCAAAATTAATCTGCATGTAAACATTAGACTGCATCATTTATTTCATTATCAGTTGTCTATAAATTAAACAAACTAGTCAATAAAATTATTAAGACAGTTGATTTAATGGTGTAAGAGCATGAAGTACTTCGATAAGCTCACTAACCACTTGTCGAAATCCACTCTAAGAACTAGGCAAATAAAGATTCCTACAAGCCCATCCAACCTATTTGTTCATAAAGCTTTTATTGATTAAATCAACAGTATATTTTATTTAAAAGTATGTATAATTTGAATGTAAATCTTCGCACATTTAACTATCATTAAGTCATTTATAGCTTTAGAAGATTATAGGCGATTTATTAAGAAAAATATTATAAAAACTAATTTATTATTCTTCGATTGAAACAAACTTACGGTTTAGAGCACCACCCGTATGAAACTTAACTGTACCATCTTTAAGTGCAAATAATGTATGGTCTTTACCACAACCAACATTTAAACCAGGATGAGTTTTAGTACCTCTCTGACGTATGATGATTGTACCTGCCTTAACAAACTCACCACCATATCTTTTAACACCTAAATACTTAGGATTTGAATCTCTTCCGTTTCTAATACTACCACCAGCTTTCTTGTGAGCCATTGTATACTCCTTAAATTATTCTTTAAAAAATTATAAACTAATAGATGAAACTTTAACCGCTGTAAAATACTGACGATGGCCTTGCTGCTTCATGCTGTGCTTACGACGACGGAACTTCATAATTTTAACTTTCTTATGACGACCTTGCTCAACAACTGCACCAACAACTTTAGCACCAGTAACAGTTGGAGCGCCAATTTTAACCTCTCCTGCTACAGTTTGTCCCATTAAAACTGTATTAAATTCAACTTTCTCACCAATACCAAGGTCAAACTTCTCAAGCTTAACTACTTCACCTTCTTTTACCTTGTATTGCTTACCACCATTTTTAATTATCGCGTACATTTATTAAACTCCATTTATTAGATTTAAATCCTCAGAACTGCCTAAATTAATAAACTTCTGACTTTTTGTTATTATCACCAATGACCTAGCTATAAAACTAGACAACGTATTATAACAAAAATAATTAAAATCTCAAACATTAGTCTTAAGATTAGACTTATATTTGGACAAAAGTGCTACTAGTAACTAATATAAAATCAACGATGAAATATTATTTAAAATAAAATACAATTACTTTACTACAATAATGTAACTAAAGGCCATTTTCTGATGAAAATTCTAATCGTGCCAGACTCTTTTAAGGAATCTCTATCGGCTATAGAAGTATACAACTCTATAGAAAATGGTTTTAAAAAAGTATTTCTTAAAGCTAAATATATCAAAATTCCTGTTGCTGATGGAGAAAAGGATCTTTAGAAGTTATTGCTAAAAATTTACTTCTAACAAAGAGAATTGTTACACAAATAAATGTCCCATTAGACAATATTATTCAAGCTAGATACTTGATTAATAGTGATACATCAATTATAGAATTAGCCCAAAGCTGTGGCTCAAACTTATATCCTCGTCAACTAAGAGATCCTCTAAGTGCAAATACTTATGGCTTCGGGCAAATTATAATTGATACTTTAAATCGTGATATATAAAAGTTTGTTTTAACTCTTGGAGGTAGTGGCACTAATGATGTAGGCATTGGCTTACTTTAAGCTTTAGGAGTGAAATTTTTAGATAATAAGTTAAACCATATCAATAACTGTTTATCTTAAAAATATAAGTCAAATAGCCACTATTGATTTAAGTTCACTTAATAGCGCTTTAAACACGCTAGTTTTAAAGTTGCTTGTAATGTTAATAATTCACTCTATGGTATAAATGGTGCGATTCTTACTTTTGGTAAACAAAAAGGAGTAGCTGATAAACAGCTAAAAGATATAGATGATAAAATACGCAGTGTTGCTAAACTTAGCCAAAAAATTACAAATAAAAACTTAGATAATTTATTAAGTACTGGAGCTGCTGGAGGTGTTGGTTTTGCTCTTGCAACATTTATAAATTCTCAATCAGTCTCCGGCGCTGAATTAATCCTAGACACAATCAATTTTGATAACTATCTCAAAAATTGCAAAATGAATTGTTGGTGAAGGCAAAATAGATCAACAAAGTTTATATGGAAAAATTCCTATTACTGTAGCTAAAAGAGCAAAAAGTACAATGTGAAAAAAGTAATTGCCATGTAGGTAGTTATGAACTTGATGAGAATGATATAAATACTTCAGTTATAGATGCTATGTTCTCATGTATACCATTCTATACAGGTTTAGAATCTATTCTTGAAAATGCTTCAACAAATATCGAGTAAACTGCTACAAACATTGTTAAGCTTTTAATCTGAGTAACACCAACAATCAACTAAATAATCATTTACTAGTCCTACTGCTTGCATATAAGCATAGATGATAATTGGGCCAACAAAGCTCATTCCTCTTTTTTTAAGGTCTTTAGAGACTTTCTCACTAATATCTGTAGAAACAGGAACTTCCTGATGAAATTTCCATGTGTTTATTATAGGCTTATGGTTTACAAAACCCCATAAATAATTACTAAAGTTACCAAACTCTTTTTTGAATTTCTAAGAGTACTTAAGCATTATTTCTAGTTGAATAAATTTTTTTATTAAGGGTTATATGCTGTGATTAATTAGTAGAGTTTCAAGCTCTGAGTCCTACCTAACTAGCTACTTTAATTATATCATAAAAAGCATCGTGATAATAAACTTGTCTTTTTTGTTTAGAATAGTTTCCCAATTTTAACCAGCTTGAGCTCCTTCTAATATTAGAAGGAGCTCAAAAAGCTCTCTATAATCATACTTTGGAATATCCCATTCATTATCATGGTAATTAGCATAAAGCTCTTGATTTGGCTTGTTTCCAAAACAACGATTTCTATAATCCATAAATAGCTTTAAAAACAAGATTTATTTAGATACTTTAAATAAAAATATTACATAAAATGGTGAATTTGTATCAATTCTCAGTAGTTAGTAGATATAATCAAAAAATAATATTTACTCAACCTTACCATGACACTGTTTATACTTCTCCCCAGAACCACAAGGACAAGGATCGTTTCTTCTAACTTTTGGAGCTTTCCTTCTAACTTGCTGGACTTTTGGAGCTTCTTCTTGCTTTCCTTCATCATTTATTTGATTGTTATCAATGACACTTTCATGCTCAGCTTTAATATCACTCATAGACTCTTGCCATTCTTGTTGAGCTCTTTGCGTTTCTTCTTCTGTAGCAATCCTAATCTTAGTAAGTGAAGATATAACTTCATATTTAAAATTATCCAGCATAGTTGAGAAAAGTCCAAATGCTTCTTTCTTATATTCATTTTTAGGATCTTTCTGGGCATAACCGCGTAAGTTAATACTATTACGTAGATGATCGATAGAGTTTAGATGCTCACGCCAATGACTATCAAGAGATTGTAATAATGAGAATTTCTCAAATTGTCTCACAGCACCTGAATCTAAATTTTTAGTTTTTTTTGTAAACTCGATTTCTGTTGCTCCTCGAACAAGCTTTTTAAGCTCTTCCTCTCCTAGTCTATCATCTTCTTCATAAAGCTTTTGTAGATCAACATCAATCATAAAATCAGATTTAAGAGCTTTTTCTAAACCTTCGAGATCCCATAACTCATACATAGAACCAGCTGGTACATAATCGTGGAACAACTGTTCCGCGACATCAATACGGATATCAGCTAAAATATCACTTACATCATCAGCATCTAAGAATGCTTGTCTTTGCTCATAGATAACTTTACGCTGTGTATTAACAACATTATCGTATTCTAATAAATTCTTACGAATATAAAAATAATAACTTTCAACCTTACTTTGCGCTTTAGATATTACTTTTGACATAAAACCAAAAGCAAGAGACTCACCGCCTTTTAAACCTTTCTTAACTTTCTCAGCCATGCTTTGAGAAGCAAAAATTCGTAACAGATTATCATCCATAGATAGATAGAATTTACTCTCACCTGGATCACCCTGACGCGCAGCGCGACCTCTTAACTGGTTATCAATTCTGCGTGAGTCATGTCTTTCTGAACCTATGATACACAAGCCTCCAGCTTTCTTAACAGCCTCATTACGCTTTGCCCATTCTGCTTTTATTTGAGCGATATCTTCTTGTGTAGGATCTTCTAGCTGAGCAATTTCAACTTCTAAATTACCACCAAGAATAATATCTGTACCACGCCCTGCCATATTTGTTGCAATCGTAACAGCTCCTGGATAGCCTGCCATAGCAATAATAGCAGCTTCTTTCTCATGCTGCTTAGCATTTAAGACATTATGCTTAATTTTCTTTTTCTTCAACAGCATTGATAATACTTCAGATGCTTCGATCGACGCCGTACCAACTAATACCGGCTGACTTTTTGAAATTCTCTCTTTAATATCAACAACAATAGCATCAAATTTTTCTCTAACACTACCATATATCTCATCATGATGATCTTTTCTAATCATTGGTTTGTTAGTTGGAATAATGATTACCTCTAACCCATAGATAGAATGAAGCTCAAACGCCTCAGTATCAGCAGTACCAGTCATACCAGCAATTTTGTTATATAATTTAAAGAAATTTTGGAAAGTAATAGATGCCATTGTTTGATTCTCAGCATTGATTTTGACACCTTCTTTAGCCTCTATTGACTGATGTAAACCGTCTGACCATCTGCGTCCAGGCATTGCCCTACCAGTACTTTCATCAATAATTACAACCTCTTGATCACGCACGATATAATCAACATTAAGCTGATACAATGAGTGTGCTCTTAGGCATGCGTTTAAGTAATGCATTTTTGTAATATTATGAGGACTATAAAGGTTATCATCCTCTTCAAGAATGCCTTCTTTTTTGAGCATATTTTCGATTTTTGTATAACCTTTTTCAGTTAAATAAGCATTTTTTGATTTCTCATCTACATAAAAATCTTTTTGCTCTTGCTCATTTTCAACTTCTTCTTTTTCTTGCTTCTCTAAGTAAGGAACTAATCTATTGAAAAGATTATACATCTCAGAACTATCATCTGATGCGCCTGATATGATAAGTGGTGTTCTCGCCTCATCAATCAAAATCGAATCAACTTCATCTATAATTACATAGTTACGACTTCTTTGGACTTGCTGCTCTTTGTTATAAGCCATATTATCTCTTAGATAATCAAAACCAAACTCATTGTTTGTACCATAGGTAATATCACAAGCATACGCCTGCTTGCGTTGCTCATGATTTAAATCAGCAACTATGACACCGACAGACATACCTAAAAACTTATAAATATCACTCATCAGCTCAGCATCACGTTTTGCTAGATAATCGTTGACAGTAATTACATGTACACCATTACTAGTCAAAGCATTTAAATAAGCTGGTAATGTAGCAACTAGAGTTTTACCCTCACCTGTTCTCATCTCAGCAACCTTACCTTGATGAAGAACTATACCTCCTATCAGCTGAACATCATAGTGACGCATATTTTTGGTACGTCTTGCAGCTTCTCTAACGGTTGCAAAAACTTCTGGCAAAAGGTTATCTAATATTTCACCATTTGCAATTCTTTCACGATATTCAAGAGTTTTTGCTTTTAATTGCTCATCACTAAGTTTCTCAAACCCAGGTTCTAAAGAATTGATTTTTTGAACTGTTTTAAAAACTTTTTTTATAAATCTTTCGTTACGACTACCTATTATTTTCTGTACTAAACCTAACATCCCTAATTAACCGACTCTTTTATATAATTTATATAAATATAATACTCTGATGATACATTATATAGAGTTTATAAGAAATTTAAATTAAGATAGAGGTATTAATTATAAGAATTATAATCTAACTCATCAAAATGAGATATTTCTACTTAAACTTACTAACTACGACAATACTTGGTCTAGTAATATCTAGCTGCTCTAATAGCGTACAAAAAAATACACAAAACAATGTTATACCAACATGGTTTAGTTCAAATCAGTCAAACACAGATGATTTTTTGTAAGACTTTGATGCAGCGAAAACCCTCAAACAAGCAACTCAAAATGCTTTTGCTGATATGGTTCAAAGGCTTCAAGTTACAATATCGACAACAACTAATTTTACAAATATTACTAATAATACAAAAGTTACTCTACAGATTTGCTATAGCTCAGCAAGTTAATAAAAACATACAACTAATAAGAACATTAGTAATTTTGGCCCCTAATAGCAATATTAATAGCTAAATTGACGCACTAAGCCAAATTGATAATCAGCCTTGAATCTCAAAAGAAGTTTACAAATATATGTTGATAAACAAAATAGTGGCTTTTTTATAATTCACTTGAAAAATTTTTGCAAGTAATAAAAAAGATTTAGCTAATATAGATATAATGCTAAAACTTAGCGATTATGATAATCAATTTAATGATGATGAGTATTATCTTGAAACAAAAGTTGAGCTTCAACTCAGCTAATAAATTAGCACTCAAAGAATATATTATCAAAGCATCCTCAAAGCAAGGGAGAGTAGTTACTATAGACAAAGCTGTGGAAATATTCTATTCTCAACTTAATAATGCAGAAAGTATATATTAAAAATGACTATAAAAATCTTCCCAGAAAAAGTTGCTAGTATCGACTCACATACAACGAGAAAGAAAATAACTAATACAACTTATGCTAGCAAACAACTTATATCTAAAGCAGCCCAACTTAAAACAACTATTGAGGTTGCCAACAAAGAGTTACACAAGCTTAACTTACCTTATTTAAGAGATACACAAGTAGTTTTTTATTCTCCTAGTAAAATAATCATCTATAGTAATAAAGAAATTCTGAAATCAAAGCTTAAAGAACTTCATGACCAGTTTGTCACACAACTAAAACAAAATATGCTATTTTCTAAGCTTGAGAAAATAGATATAATTATAAATTACATACAGAACAATAAATCAACAAAACTCCCTGTAACCAATGAAATTGGTAAGCAAGCACTAGATAAAATTAAGAAACAGCTTTGTAGAGATTAAAACCGAGAAATTTTATTAGTTTTCTTTGATTGTACCTAAAGCAACTTCCATCATATTTGTAAAACATTGCTCTCTTTGTTGAGCTGTAGTAGATTCAGCAGTTATAAAGCTATCAGAAATAGTTACAACTGCAGAAGCCTTTTTACCTAACTCACTTGCTATAGCAAATAAAGCTGCTGTCTCCATCTCAACCAAATCACAGTTATACTTTTTGACTATTTTTTTGTAATCTTCAGAATTTTTTCTATAAAAAACATCAGTACAATGTGCTTTTGCCTTCTTAAGCTCTATATTCTGTCTTTCGGCAGATTCTATAAGCTCTTTATTAAGCTCTTCTGAAGACCTTACATCATGAGCTTTACTTCCTGTAACGATTTCAACAAAATTAGATTCACAATAGCTTTCTTCGATAAGAACAACATCATAAACTTTAAACTCGGCTTTGTATGATCCAGCTGAGCCAACTCTAATAATACTATTGACATCATAATATTTAAAAAGTTCATAAGCATAGATACCCATACTTGGCATACCCATTCCAGATCCCATAACACTAACTTTTTTACCCTTGTAGGTGCCTGTATAGCCAAACATATTTCTGACAGCATTAACTCTGACTACATTTTCTAGGTAGTTATCAGCGATATATTTAGCTCTTAATGGATCTCCAGACATAATCACTGTTTTTGCAAATTCTTCTTTTCTTAATATTTCTATATGAGGAGTAGGTAACGACATATCTTTTCCCTTTATTATTAAGTTCTTTGAGATTAGATTAGCATAATTTAAACAAAAATCTTAGCTTTATAACCTTTTATAGCATTAACTAATCTTAATATAAAAAACTTTATTTAAAACACAAAAACTAGCTAAATAGTTTTTTTATTAGAATAACAATAAAATAAAATTAATCTAGAATAAAAAGTGATGCGCTCAAACATACTTATTTAAGCACGATAGTTAGATAAAAATTTTTAAGCGCTAATCATTAAAAATCTTCTTTAGGGTTATAATCATCAGCTGCTTCTGACTCATCTTCAACAGGTGCTACTACTGTAGCTATAATCTTACCTGTATATTTTGGTTTATAGCTATCACCATATTCACCTGGCTCACGCACTGGACGTCTAGCCATTAGATCATCAACTTGTAGTGCATTTATAGTTTCATATTTCATTAGTGCATCAGCCATAGCATGAAGGACATCAATATTCTTTTCTAGCAATTGCTTAGCCTTAGCATAACTTATCGCTATTAGTTTACGCACCTCAGTATCTAATTCTCGGATAGTAGAGTCTGAAAGTTTAACAGACTTGCCAACGCTACCTCCAAAAGGTCCATCATCTTCAACGTCATATAGGATAGTTCCCATTGCATCAGATAATCCCCAACGAGCAACATAGTTACGCGCAATATCAGTAGCTACTTGAATATCATTAGAAGCCCCAGTAGTTACATGATCATAACCAAAAATAAGCTCTTCAGCGATTCTACCACCAAATATACTACATAATCGCCCACGTAATGCTAGTCTACTCTGGCTAACAGTATCACCTTCTGGCATATACATTGTCACACCAAGTGTTCTACCTCTAGGTATTATACTTACTTTATAAACTGGATCATGCTCTGGCATTAAACGACCAATAATAGCATGACCTGCTTCATGGTAAGCTGTAAGTTTTTTCTCTTTTTCAGTCATTGCCATACTTCTTCTTTCAGAGCCCATTAAGATTTTATCTTTAGCTTTTTCAAAATCAGTCATTGATACTTTATTTTTAGACTCTCTTGCAGCAAATAAAGCAGCTTCATTAACAAGGTTTGCAAGTTCTGCTCCAGAAAATCCTGGCGTACCTCTTGCTATCCAATCAGCACGGACATCTTCACCTAAAGCAATTTTTTTCATATGAACTTTTAGTATCGCTTCACGCCCTTTTACTGTTGGCAAACCAACTGTAACCTGTCTATCGAATCTACCTGGTCTTAGTAATGCTCTATCTAAAACATCTGGTCTATTAGTAGCAGCTATTACTATTACACCCTCGTTATCAGCAAAACCATCCATCTCAACAAGCATCTGGTTAAGAGTTTGCTCTCTCTCATCATTACCACCGCCCATGCCCGAACCGCGATGACGACCCACTGCATCTATTTCATCAATAAACACTAAACAAGGAGCTTTCTTTTTAGCTTGTTCAAACATATCACGAACACGCGATGCACCGACACCAACAAACATCTCAACAAAATCAGAGCCTGAAATTGAGAAAAATGGTACTTTTGCCTCACCTGCAATAGCTCTAGCCAGGAGTGTCTTACCAGTACCTGGAGGCCCTATCATTAAAACACCTTTAGGAATCTTACCACCAATCTTTTCATATTTTTTTGGCTCACGTAAGAAATCAACTATCTCAGCAACCTCTTCCTTAGCTTCATCAACACCAGCAACATCATCTAAAGTTATTTTAATCTCATCTTCACCAAGTAGTTTTGCTTTACTCTTACCAACAGAAAAAGGCCCACCTTTACTACCGCCTCCAGCCTTGATCATCATATAAATGAAAAAGCCAAAGATTAGCAGCATTGGTAACCAGTTAAGCAAAAATGCCAAAAATATATTAGGCTTTTCTGGAGCTTTTGCTTTGACTATAGCTTTACTATCTTCTAATTTGTTAACTAAACTACCATCTAGTAATGGTGCATATGTCACAAAAGTTTCCCCTTCATTAGTCTTACCTGTGATAGTTCTACCATCAACATCTACAACGCTAATCTGGTTATCTTTTAGCTTGGAGATAAATGTAGAATAATTTATATTTTTAGATGATCCATTTGTATCATTAATACCATTGAAAAGCAGTAGCATCCCACCAATGATTAAAATCCAAAAAATAATATTTTTAATCATATTATTTTTATTATCATTATTTTGTGCCATATATTTATTATAATCCTTTCTTCCTTATGAAGTTTAATAATAAATTTTTAACTAATATACTATAGTAAAAAAATTCACTATTAGCTAGTCATTTTGCCAAATAATTGTATAATACTTTTATGTATTATAGCCCAATATCAATGATAATACTCTTTATATTACCTACTATATTTTATTTATCTCAACAAAAATCATATTGGATAAAAATCAAAAAATGGACAAAAACAAAATAGTCGCCTATACAATAGGTTTAGTTATGCTTATTGAACTAATAGATGGTTCTGCGCTAAATACTGCACTGCCACAAATAGCAAATGACTTACATGTCAATGTAATAACTCTAAAAATAGCAATTACCGTATATTTGCTTGCTTTGGGATTATTTAACCAGCATCTGGGTGGATATCAGATAAAATTGGTAGCAAAAATCTACTAATACTTTCAATCACCGGTTTCATGCTCTCATCTATAGCATGTAGATTATCGACTAATCTTACTAGTTTGGTTATTTTTAGAGTTATTCAAGGAGCTTTTGGGGCTTTTACCACACCTGTCGCCCGCTTAGTGATAGTTAGAATCTACAAAAATGATGTACTTACAGCAATGTCAATAGTTGCTGTAATTGCTGCGTTAGGACCAATACTTGGACCTTTATTTGGAGGAGTTATTACTACTCATATTGGCTAGAGAATGATTTTTTTATTAATATTCCAATTGGTGTAATAGCTGTAACTTTGATATATCTATATCTACCTAATATTATCTCTTTGACATTACAAAAATTTGATTTGAAAGGTTTTATTATTATTGGTACTTCTATTGCAATAATGATATTTTTTATAGACTTGATGATAGATACACAAATCCTTGTTGACACAAAATGGTTGCTACTGATCTTTGCAGTTATCCTTTTTAGTGTATATATACGCCATACTCAGCGTTTGAAAGATAATGCTGTTATCAACTTAACTATTTTTAATAATCGCTGTTTTAGGTATTTCACCATAATTAGTTCAACCTCAAGACTTTTAGTAATGGGAATGTCATTTATTTTTCCACTATATTTACAAACTAAGCAAGGTTTTTGTGCTTTTGAATCGGGGTTATTTTTAATGTTCTTTCTGATACCTACTTGGTTTGTTAAAAAGTTTGTAAAAAGAGTTTTAGCTAGACTACACTTTTATAAGTTTTTCATTATTTGTCTATGTCTAATGGCTACTACATATTTAGGTATTGGTTGGATTTTTATCCACTTTAACTTATTAGTTTTTGCGATATTACTGAGTATGCTTGGTTTTTATTTTGGCATGTTCGCCATGATTAATAATGCTGGAATATATATTCTATACAAAATGATACTTATATAAGCACAGCAACTGTCATAAATAGTTTGATAATACAACTTACAAACGCATTTGCGATTTCTTGGACTGGAATAGTTTTGGCTACTTTTTCAGGAATTAATCACACTAATTTTACTTCAAAAATATCATTATCAGCTTTTGCAACAGTTCAGTTTATATACTCTATCGGGCTTTTAGTGATTTTAATCTATGTAGTATCTTATAAATCTAATAATTTAAATAGTGTACCAATATCTTAGTTTAGCTAGAGCAAATCTTTGAGATACTTACCAGTATATGATTTTTTACACTTAACGTTATCTTCTGGAGTTCCTTCAAAAATTATCCGTCCTCCTTTACTACCACCTTCTGGACCTAGATCAACAAGCCAATCTGCCATTTTTATCACATCTAAATTATGCTCAATAATCACTACAGTATTACCTTTATCACGTAAATCCATAATTACTTTTAGAAGTTGATGAATATCATAAAAATGTAAACCAGTAGTTGGCTCATCTAATATGTATAAGGTTTTACCAGTTGAGCGTTTTGATAGTTCTTTTGCTAATTTAACTCTTTGAGCTTCACCACCAGAAAGAGTTGTTGCACTTTGACCTAGCTTAATATATGACAGACCAACATTCATCAAAGCTTCAAGCTTACTTTTGATACTTGGTACTGCATCATAAAATTCAAGCCCCTCTTCGACAGTCATTTCTAGTACTTCGTAAATATTTTTGCCTTTGTATTGTACTGCTAAAGTCTCACGATTATAGCGTTTACCTTGACAAACATCACAAGCAACATACACATCTGCTAAAAAATGCATTTCTACCTCTATAACACCATCACCCTGACATGCTTCACATCTTCCACCACGGACATTAAAGCTAAATCTTCCTGCACTGTATCCTCTAGATCGAGCTTCTGATGTTGCTGCAAATAGTTCTCGTATTGATGTAAATAATCCTGTATAAGTTGCTGGATTTGAGCGTGGAGTTCTACCAATTGGTGATTGATCTATATCTATAACCTTATCAAGGTGATTGAATCCTTTATGTGAGCTATATTGCATTGGTATTAGAGTACTTCTATTTAACAAACAAGATGCCAAAGGATATAATGTCCTATTTATCAGCGTTGATTTACCTGATCCTGAGACACCTGTCACACATGTCAATGCACCAAGAGGGATTTTAAGGTTATCTCCTTGAAGATTATTACCAACTGCACCATTTATTTCTAGATAACGATTCTTACTAGCTTTTAGTCTAGTTTTAGGAACTTCAATTTTCCTACGACCACTTAAATAATCTGCGGTTAAAGATTTTTTACTCTTGAGTATTGTTTCATAGCTACCAGCAGCAACTACTTCACCACCATGTATACCTGCCATTGGTCCCATATCGATTATATAATCTGCTCGGCGAATTGCATCTTCATCATGCTCAACAACGATTACCGTATTACCTAGATTTTTAAGATTATGCAAAGCATCAAGTAAACGCTGATTATCTCTTTGATGAAGACCAATGGATGGCTCATCTAATATATACATCACACCAACAAGACCAGTGCCTATTTGGCTTGCTAAACGAATACGCTGAGCCTCACCACCAGAGAGAGTATAAGCCTGTCTTGTTAAGTTTAAATACTCTAACCCAACATTTGCTAAGAACTCTACTCTTAGTTTAATCTCTTTGAGTAAATTCTCTGCAATAACTTGTTGTTGACCAACAAACTCTAAGCTATCTAACCACTTTAATAACTCATCAATAGGCAAAGCACAAACATCAGCTATATTTTTATCAGCAATAAATATATTTCGCGCATATTCATTAATTCTTGTGCCATTACAAGACTTACATTCAAGATTACTTATAAGTTCATATAGATCTTTTTTGACCATATCTGAATCAGACTCATAGTATCTGCGTTCAAAATGAGGTATAACACCTTCAAAAGGTTTGATGCGTGTTTGTCTACCTCCCCTGATAGAATCAACAGTCATTACGATAGCTTCATAACCAGAGCCATATAAGATTATATCTTGAATTTTCTTAGGCAGCTTCTCAAATGGTTCATCTAAAGAGAACTTGTAATGCGCTGTTAAAGACTCTAATTGAGAAAAATAATATTGATTAGTTTTATTCCACTTAACTATAGCACCATGCTTTAGTGAGATTGATTGATCTATAATGACCTTTTTCTCATCAAAAAACTCTTTAACTCCCAGCCCATCACAACTACTACAAGCACCCAACGGACTGTTAAAAGAGAAAATTCTTGGTGATAAT
Organism: Francisella-like endosymbiont; assembly: GCF_003069505.1. Lineage (NCBI taxonomy): Bacteria > Pseudomonadati > Pseudomonadota > Gammaproteobacteria > Thiotrichales > Francisellaceae > Francisella-like endosymbiont. The sequence goes on from NZ_QAPC01000002.1 coordinate 209,539, forward strand.
TCTTTAAGTGCAAAATCACATAAAAGACAAGCATGTTTTGATGAAAATAAGATATAACTATCAGTTTGATTAGCCATATCTGCTAATTTGACAATACCATTACCAAGATCCAAAGCTGTTTCAATTGATTCAGCAATGCGTTGCTCGTTACCTTTTTTTGGTTTAAATCTATCAACTACTACATCAATATTATGTTTTTTATAACGATCTAATTCTGGATAATCTTCATCAAGGTTATAAAACTCACTATTTATTTGTACCCGGATATAGCCTTGTGCTAGTATCTTATCAAGTAAAGTATGGTGTGTACCTTTTTTTTCTGAAATAATTGGTGCTAGTATCATCAATCTTGAATCTTCATCAAACTCCAAAATTTTATCAACCATTTGGCTGATAGTTTGAGCCTTTAACTCTATTTGATGTATAGGACATTTTGGCGTACCAGCTCGTGCAAAAAACACACGCAGATAATCATATATCTCTGTTACAGTTCCAACTGTAGATCTTGGATTATGAGACGTTGTCTTTTGATCTATTGAAATAGCTGGAGAAAGACCCTCTATATGCTCAACATCTGGCTTATCCATCATTGACAAAAATTGTCTTGCATATGAAGACAATGACTCAACATACCTTCTTTGCCCTTCAGCATATAGAGTATCAAAAGCTAATGATGATTTACCAGAACCGCTTAATCCTGTGATAACAGTTAGCTTATCTCGTGGTATCTCAACATCAATATTTTTTAGGTTATGAGTTTTTGCACCCTTGATGATAATTTTTTTCATAAAAATTCTTATAAAGAAATGTCGATTAGATTTTTAGGTTACTTATATTCTACAGCTACGATTTCGTATGTAATTTTACCTTTAGGCGTATCTAAAGTAATCTCATCACCTTCTTCTTTTTTTATTAGAGCACGAGCTAATGGTGCAGCTACAGATATTTTATGATTATCTATATCAGCTTCATCTTCACCAACTATTTGATAGGTAGTCTTTTCTTCAGTATCGACATTCATAATTGTAACTTTAGCTCCAAATATCACCATGCCATTTGCTTGAATTTTTGTAATATCAATTACTTGAGCATTAGATAATTTTGACTCTATATCTTTAATTCTACCTTCGATGATACCTTGCCTTTCTCTAGCAGCATGGTATTCAGCATTTTCTTTTAGATCGCCATGATCACGAGCTTCTGCTATGGCTTCAATAATTGCTGGCCTTTCTATTTTTTTTAGCTTTTCCAACTCAACTCTTAAAGCTTGTTCTCCTGCTGGAGTCATAGGTATTCTATCATTTGCCATTATTATATTCTCCTTTTATAACAAAACATAAAACTATTCGCAGGTATACAATCCACCACCATCTTTAGTAGGGCTATCAGTATATACTACCCTACCAACTAGATTTGTAACTAGTGCCGCCTGATATTTGTTTGATTTGTCACAATATGTGATATTACCATTACCAGTTGCCATAAATCCGTTTGGATTAATCCTTATAGAACTAGGATTTCCTGCCAGATTAATATAGATATGTCCGCCATGTCCTTGTGGCATATTCGCTATTATTGTATCTTCAGCATTATAAATATCAGTCCCATCTGCACTCTCAAAAACTACGATAGAATCATCACCCCATGAAGTTGAGTTTGCACATGCAAAACTATTTTCATCTAATTTTCCAGTTTCATCAAAACTATCTGGTGTCGCTGCACATACAATAACAGTTTTTCTATCAGTACGAGCTTTAATGACACCATATTCTATTAACTTTTGTAAATTAGTTAAGCGTGTTTCAGCAAATGTCTTATAGTAAAAAGTAAACGAGCTTATTGCAGCCATCATAAGGATAGTCATGATAGCAATAACAACCATAGTCTCAACTAATGAGAAGCCTTTATTTTTACTTATAATCATTTATTTACTTGTTACCTTCGCTATTAGCTGTCTAGTTGATTCATCTAAATTTTGATACTCAACAGATGAATCATCATTCATAGCTTTTAATACATTCTTACCAAGTTTCTTACCAAGCTCAACTCCCCACTGATCATAGCTATTGATATACCACAACACACCTTGAACAAATATTTTATGCTCATATAAAGCAATCAATGCACCAAGGCTATATGGACTTAGCTCATCAAGTAAAATTGTTGTACTTGGTCTGTTACCTGGAATAACCTTATGAGCAGCAAGCTCTTTTGCTTGAACTTCATTTAAACCAGATTTTAACAGCTCATTATAAACCATATCATATGATTGTCCAAACATTAGTGCTTGTGACTGTGCAAAACAGTTAGCAAGTAAAGCTTGCTGATGGTTATCATAATTATGATGATTAGTTGCAACAGCAATAAAATCAACTGGTATAAAAACATTCCCTTGATGTAAAAGCTGGTGAAAAGCATGCTGACCATTAGTACCAACACCACCCCAAAGTACAACTCCGGTTTGATAATTGATAGTTTCTCCAGCAAGATTGACATATTTACCATTACTTTCCATATCGGCTTGCTGGAGATAATCAACAAAATAACAAAGTCTTTCATCATAAGGAAGTAAGGCTTGTGACTGACTATTATAAGCACAACTATAATAACTTGCTAATAATGCCATAATCACTGGAATATTTTTGTCAAATTCGGTTTCTTTAAAATGTTTGTCTACAGAGTACGCTCCCGCTAGCAGTTTCTCAAAATTATCATAGCCTATAGCAAAAGCTATCGACATACCGATTGATGACCATAATGAATAGCGACCGCCAACCCAGTTCCACATTTTATAACAATGCTCTAAATCTATACCAAATTCTTCAACCTTGTCTAACTTACTAGATATTGCAACAAAATGATTAGCTACAACTTTTTCATCCTCATAATGATCTAACAACCACTCTCTAGCTGAAATAGAATTTAACAAAGTTTCTTCAGTTGAGAATGATTTTGAAGCTATGATAAACAAAGTAGTTTCGGGATCAACAATATGTAATGCTTGTAATAACGAATTAGCATCAACATTTGAAACAAAGTGAACTCTTAAACCTGTACAATGATAAGGTTGTAATGCTCTAACTACCATTTTAGGTCCAAGATCTGAACCACCAATACCAATATTTACAACATCAGTAATCTTTTTACCAGAGAAACCTCGCCACTGACCAGATACTACTTTTTCAACAAGCTCTTTTATACGCTGTTTTTCTTTTGTTACTTCTTGACGAATATCCTGTCCATCAACAACCAATTGCGTAGCAGATAAATCACGCAACGCTGTATGTAATACAGCTCTATGCTCAGTAGAATTAATCTTTGCACCACTAAACATCTGTTTAATTTTATTCTTAAGGTTAGATTTTTCTGCATATTCTAAAAGCAATTTTAGAATATAATCATTAATAAGGTTTTTTGAGTAATCAAAGTATATATTTTGATGCTTTAAAGAGAATTTTTCAACTCTTTTATTATCTTTGCTAAATTCATTTTTCAAGTTTACATTTTGCTCTTTTAAAAGTTTTTTAGAACCATCACAAAATAACATTTAATCTACCCTTATATTTTGCATGTGATATAAACAGTAAAATATCTCCAGCTGAATAAGATATTTCAACCATATCCTGTGTAGCATAATTTCTTGCACCAGTACTAGTATCTATACTTAAGCTCTCACCACTTAAAGGATACCTTAAACCATTATAATATATATTTTCTGCATATCCAAAAGGCATAACAGAAAACATCTTACCATTAACACCGTTTACAGCAAAATTTTTAGGTATAAAGAAGTACTTTGAATAAATATCTATAAATTCAATATCTATCTTTTGTTTGTGTTTTTTAGCGGTACTAATATTACATAAAAAATGATCCATCTCCCCTTCAGAAGCCCCAAATACAAAAACTTTTGAAAACCCAAGAGAGATTAGATAATTAAGAGATTTTTCAAAATCAGTAGAATATTGATCAGTATCAATTAAAAACAAATCACTTTCTAATATAGAAAATGAGTCAAAATCTCCAACTACTTTTTTTATCTTTGAGTTTAATTGAGATGAACTTTTAACTTTTTGATAAGCACCATCAGCACAAAATATACCAAGTTTTGCAAAATTATCTTGAATATATTTTTCACAAAAACACAGATCTACTTTACCGTTTAAAAAGAGTATTGCTTCAGACATTAAATTATTAAACAAAAATAAAATTTAGTAGATTATAACTTATTATGAATAATAATTAAGATGTTTTAAGATTGATAATTAGGTGGTTCTTTTGTAATTGTGACATTATGTACATGCGATTCGTTAAATCCAGCACCTGTAATTTGAACAAATGTTGGCTCTGTTCGCATTGTTTGGATATCTTTTGAACCAGTATACCCCATGCTAGATTTTAAACCACCTATTAGCTGATGAATTACTGCAGATAATAAGCCTTTGTACGGTACTCTACCTTCAACACCTTCTGGAACGAATTTTTTCGCCTCTGTTTCACTTTGAAAATATCTATCAGAGGAACCTTTCTCCATAGCACCAAGAGAACCCATGCCACGATATGACTTATAAGAACGACTTTGGAAAAGCTCAACTTCTCCTGGCGATTCTTCAGTACCCGCAAAAAGTCCACCAATCATAACTACAGATGCACCAGCAACTATAGCTTTTGCGATATCTCCGGAATATCTAATACCACCATCTGCTATCACAGGTACTTCTGTTCCTTTCAATCCCTCTGCAACATTAGCTATAGCAGTAATTTGTGGTACACCAACACCTGCAACAATTCTTGTAGTACAGATTGAACCAGGACCAATACCAACTTTAACAGCATCAACACCAGCTTTGACAAGATCTTTAGCTGCTTCTGCTGTAGCAATATTACCACCGATAACCTGAATATGTGGATAATTCTCTTTGACCCACTTAACTGTATCAAGTACACCTTGTGAATGTCCATGAGCTGTATCTACAACTATAATATCGACTCCTTCTGCCGCTAATGCTGTAACACGCTCTTTAGTATTAGTAGCAGTTCCTACAGCAGCGCCAACTCTCAAACGACCAAGTGAATCCTTACAAGCATTTGGTTTATTTTGTGATCTTTCAATATCTTTTGTTGTAATAAGACCAACTAACTCACCTTGCTCATTCACCACAAGTAACTTCTCAATTTTATGCTCATGGAGTTTCTTCTTGATTGCTCCTTGAGAAGCATCTTCAGGCACTGTTACAAGTTTTTCTCTAGGTGTCATAATAGAGCTAACAGGTTCATCTAAATCTTTTGCAAATCTAAAATCACGCCTTGTTACAATACCTACAATTTTATTATTATCATCAACAACAGGAAAACCAGAGAAGTTATGTTCTTTAGCCAATCGCATAATCTTTTTAATTGAGCTTTCTTGTTTAATGGTAATTGGATCAATCACCATTCCATTTTCAAATCTTTTTACCTTCTTAACTTCTTGTGCCTGCGCTTGGATAGACATATTCTTATGAATGATACCAATACCACCCTCTTGAGCTATTGCAATAGCAAGGCGCGACTCAGTGACAGTATCCATAGCTGCAGATACTAAAGGAATATTTAACTGAATGTCTCTAGTTATATTTGTCTTCAAATCTATTTGATGAGGAAGCACATTTGAATACCTAGGTGAAAGCAATACATCATCAAAAGTAATTGTCTGCTGAGTAATTCTTAACATTTTTGATCTCCGTAATTAAAATCTAAAGAGTATAAATTTAATTACAGAACCATTTTATCATACAAGAAAAAATATGCTAGAAATAAAGTATTAATAATTTATTACTTTGCTTGAGATATCAGATAATGAACTAATAATGGAACTGGTCTACCCGAGGCTTTACAGCTTGCAAAATCTCCCATTGCAGAACCTGCAATATCAAGGTGCGCCCATTCATAACCTTCAGTAAATTTTGATAAAAATAACGCAGCAACTATAGAACCTGCAGATCTATCACAACCACAATTATCTATATCAGCAACTTTACTTTCTATTTTTTTAAGATAAGGTTTATGTAAAGGTAATCTCCAAACTAAATCATTAGAAGCATTAGCTGCTTGCTCAAGACTATTAGCTAACTTATCACTATTGGCAAACATCCCAGAGAAAGCATCTCCTAAAGAGATAATCATAGCACCGGTTAATGTTGCTAAATCAATCACTGCCTTTGGCTTATATTTGCCAATATATGTAAGAGTATCACATAAAACCAGCCTACCTTCAGCATCTGTATTACTAACCTCCACGGTGATACCTTTCATGCTCTTAAGCACATCACCAGGTCGATAAGATCTCGCATCAACCGCATTTTCAGCAAGCCCCATGACTCCAACAACATTTATTGGTAGATTTAGCATTGCTAGAGCTTTCATAGTTCCCATAACAGCTGCAGCACCACCCATATCCATTTTCATCGAGTCCATACCGGCTGCTGGTTTGATACAAATACCACCATTATCAAAAACCAAGCCTTTACCAACCAAGACTATTGGAGCATCTCCTTCATTACTACCATTATACTCCATACACACGGTATAATTAGACATATCAGAACCGCGACCAACAGCTAAAGCACATCCCATGCCTAACTCTGCCATGGCATATTGATCTAGATAATCAAGACTAAATGTAGCATACTTCGATGTTAGCTCTCTTGCTTCATTTAGCATATAATCAGTAGTACATATATTTGCTGGAAGATTTTGCAAATCTTTTGCGTAGTTTTGACCACAAGCAATAGCTGAACCAATTTTTGCTGAGTCTTCTATATCCTGATCCCCAGAGTAAACTAGTTCAATTTGTTCTAACGAATAGTTTTCTTTCTCAGATTTTAATTGATCAAAAACATAAGTCTCCGATATTAAAGCTCTAACTGTATCTAAAGTAAACTGCTTAGCATTTCGATTTTCAAAAACATAATCAATATTTACAGAAATTTCTTTAATAGATAGCTTTTTGAGTTGTTCTGCAGCTTTAGCAAAAATTTTATCATACTCTGAAGCAATAAAATCGTGTCTTAAACCTAAACCTAAAAGAATAACTACTTTATTACTATGCAATAAAGGTAAAACTTCACCAGATTTTGCTTTAAAAACATTTCTACCAAGCAATGCTTTTGAATTTGGACACTTTGTTTGCTCAACTAGCTTTTGCAGGTTTTCTTGAGCAACTATCATTAGCTCAGCAGCTAATGTCGATTGGTTATTTACAACTATTTTCATTAAAGCTCCATTAGATCTATTAATAATGATTCCTTAAATAGAATAACAAAAAAGACATTTTAACGCATTAAAATTTTGAAGCTAGCAATGTTATCTACTGACTTTTACCGATAAAAAATATAAAATTGCTAATAGCGTAATTATTATAAATATATAGTGGCATACCTTGATTCTTGAAAAATACTACAATAAAGATATAGTTAACACTTTTACATCGATCACTTTATTTATAATATCTATTGTATCTGCAAATCTACTAATTAGACTTTTTCAACAAGCCTACTCGCAAGGATTAGGAATTGAGTCGATAATAAGTTTTATTATATTGACAATTCCAGAAAACGTAAGTTTGGTTGCTCCTATTGCGATATTTTTAGCTATTGTCATTTGTTTTGGTAAATACTTTGCTAATAATGAAATGTTTGTGACACTTGCTGGTGGTATTACATGGATGCAAATTGTTAAATTTACTCTAAAGCCCGTATTTGCATTAACCGTGATAACATTACTAACCGTGATGTATATAAACCCGCTTTCAAAACAAACTCTAGATATCTATCAGGCTTCGCTATCTGCCAAAGCTCTTTTATCATCGATAACTGATAAGAAAATAATTAAAACTCCGGATGGGAAAGTTATTTATATAGGTAATAAATCAGGAAATACCTTATCTAATGTTTTTTTATATCAGGATACTCCGCAAGATGGCGAATATAGAGTTATGACTTCGCCAACAGCAAAAATTGTCTCAGATGAAGCTGCTGCTTACATAGATTTTACAAATGTAAATATTTACACTAAAAACTCGAAAAATTCTGAATATAGTTATGATAATGCTAAAAAAACGATATATACTATATTTGATAATTCTGATCGTGATTACAATCATGATCGAGTAGATAGATTGTACATGCACACACTTATAGAAAATTTTGATGATAAAGATAACAGTACTGCATGTAAGGCAGAATTTTTTGGGCGTGTTAATAACTCAATAACAGTTATAGTATCTTCGCTATTAGCACTTGCTCTTTGTCGATTAAGACCAAGGCAAAATAAATATACTAAACTTCTACCAGCAGTAGTTGTATTGGCTATATACTTATGTGCAAATATGTTTATTAATACTCTTATGACAAATGGTAGTATACCCGTGTGGATAGGCTTTTGGCTACCTCACATCTTTTTTACAATTTTTGCTATTAGAACTATTAAAAAAGATAATGGATCTTCTAAGAAGGAAAAATAATGTTACTAAATCGCATCGATCGCTATATTTTTAAGACTGTATTTAGTAGCTTTCTAGTAGTTACTATAATTTTCTGTATTTTATTTTTTATCTTTACATACTTAGCCCAAGTAAGTAACAATAATGGTAATGCTAGTAATTTTGAGCTTATCATAAACACACTATTCGAACTTCCCGGAATATTATATACGCTACTACCTGCATGTGCGATGGTTGGTGCTCTTATGGGTTTAAGTCTGCTTGCAAATAATTCAGAGATAATTGTACTTAGATCCTTTGGTCGTTCTACAGCTCAAATTGCTAAAGGTGTAGTTTTAGTTGGCATAATTGGCTCTGTGACAACTATAGTTTTTGGTGGTTACATAGCTCCAATTTTACAGCGACAAGCAGATACCAATATGGTTACATATAATACTCATAACCTATGGCTGAAAACCCCTAATGGTTTTATGAATATTTCCAATATAGAGCCTACTAAAGGTAAAGCTTGTGGGATTAGAAAATTTATCTTACAAGATAATAAAATTAGAGAAATTCGTTATGCAGAAAGTGCAACTTATGTTAATGATGCTTCAGCTAATGTTTTTAATATAAGAAAAATCATCTTTCCTTCTAGAAATGGTCAAAAACACATTGATATAGTCACGACAATGACTAATGCTGTATGGTCAAACCCAATACCTATTTCAGTAGTTAAAGTTATCACCATAAACGATAATGATTATCTAAACTTCTCTCAACTTACTAGCTATATGCTTTCAGATAGCCAAGTAAAAGATTCTATATCTTTAAAGTTTTGGCAAGAAGTTTTTCAGCCATTAGCTTTGATGATACTAATTCTACTTGCAGTACCTCTTAGTATTGGTTCAACAAGGTCATCAACGCTGATACTTAAGCTTTTACTTGGAGCATTTTTTGGTTTTGCATTTTTTATCATAAACCAAATATTTGGTCCAATTGCACTAATTTTACACTTACCACCAATACTTGGCGCTGCAGGACCAATTGTTATAGCGCTAATATTGTTAATATATTTGTTTATAAAATCAAAAGAAACATAAAAATAATATGAGTATCGAAAAGTATTCTCTAAATAATAATTTAGATATCTATATAAAAAAAGATATACGAGCACCTGTAGTTTTAGCACAAATATGGTACAAAGTCGGCTCAACATATGAGCCTGAAAAACTTACTGGCATATCCCACATGCTTGAGCATATGATGTTTAAAGGTACCGATAAATATTCAAAAGATGACTTAAATAGCATAGTTGAAAATAATGGTGGCACTCAAAACGCATTCACAAGCTTTGACTACACTGCATACTACCAATTTTGGCATAAGAAAAATCTCGAATTAAGCTTATCTATAGAATCATCGCGAATGACTAATTTATTGTTTGATGAGAATGAGTTTATTCCTGAAAGAAAAGTCGTTTTAGAAGAAAGAAACTTGCGCGTAGAAGATAAAGCTTTTAGTTATGCTTTTGAGCAATTTATGCAGCTTGCGTATCAAAAAAACTCGCGCTGTGCTCCTGTTATCGGCTGGCGTGAGGATATTGAAAACTATAATCTTGATAATCTCAAAAAATGGTATCAACAAAATTATGCTCCAAATAACTCAAGTATTGTTTTAATTGGAGATATTAATACAGCTTCTGCATTATCAATGGCTAAGGATTATTTTGCTAATATCCCAAAATCTCAACTAGTAGCCACAAAAAAAGAGTCTAGCTTAATTAATATTGGTTATAGACACTTTAAAGTAAAAAAATCACCAAATGATACTGCTGCAATAATATTAGGATATATTACGCCCTCTTTAACGACAGATTATCAAGCTAATGATCCATTTGCTCTGCTAGTTCTTAATAATATTCTTGGTAATGCTGATGCATCAATATTGCAGCAACAACTAGTAAGAGAAGAAAATTTATGCTGTCATCTAGATAGTGAGTATTCACCCTTTATAAAAGGCGAAGAAATTTTTACAATTACAGCTATAGCGAATCACGGTCAAGAGCTAGATAGTATTCAAAACAAAATACAAAATATTATAACTAAACTTAGAAATAAAGGTATTACTACAGAGCAGCTAAATCGAGCAAAAGTAACTATCAAAGCCGATAAAGTATTTGCGATGGATTCTCTAGAAACCCAAGCACACCTAATAGGTTCTTTAGCTAGTATCAACCTTGATGTTGACTACTATAAATACCTTGAGAAACTTTATGATGTAACAGTTAGTGACGTTAATCGTGTACTTAATAAATATTTTGATAAACAAAATCTTGCATCTCTACATTTACTAAGGGATTAAAAAAACGATGATTGATAAATTTAATATTGATAATACACCCATATATTTTCAAGAATCGCACAACTTACCAATGTTAGATATTCAACTTAATTTCAGAGCTGGATCAGCTTTTGATGGTAGACTAAATGGTTTAGCTGATTTAGTCGTAGGTATGTTTGCAACAAAGACACAAAATTCAAGTGAGCAAGCGCTGATAAATAAAATTACCGATAACGGAATATCAATTCACGCTGAAACTACTAAAGAATTTTTTAATATCAAAATACGTCTTCTTAACGAGAGAAGCATTATTGACAATACTCTTAAGATATTAGAAGAGATTTTTACAATACCAAGTTTTGACTCTAATATTTTAGAAAGAGAAAGAATCCAAACGTTAACACATATTGATTATTTAAACCAACAACCTAATTACTTAGCATCGTTAGAATTCTCAAAAAATCTCTTTAGCAATAACCCCTATAGTTATCCTACTATTGGTTATAAAGAAACTATTAGTAATATACATACTAAAAATATCGAAGAATTCTTTAATAGATATATTTGTGCTAATAATGCAAATATTTGTCTTGTTGGTGCGATAAATCAGAATCAAGCAGAAAGTATCTCTAAGCAGCTAGTAAACTTTTTGGTAAAAGGCCAACAAAATACCCAAAAATTTTCTCAACAAACAAATGAATCATTAACCATAAAAAAAAGTTTCTCAAGTAAACAAACAGCAATTTTAATAGGACATCAACTACTTATAGATATTGAAGATCCATTGTATTTCCCATTAAAACTTGGTAATGAGATACTTGGTGGTGGTGATCTTAACTCTTTACTTTTTAATAAAGTCCGTGAAGAGCTTGGTTTAGTTTATAATATTTCTAGTATGGCAAACATTAATACAGATTATGGTAGCTTTGTAATATCTGCACAAACTAGTAATCCTTCTCTGGCTTTAACAACCATAAGAGATGTTTACAATGACTTTATCAGCACCACTATAGATAAAAAAACTTTAGTAAACTCTAAAAAACATATCAAAGGCACTCATTTACTTAGCTGTGTCAAAAATAGTTCTAAACTGAATATGCTCTCAGCTATAGCAAACAAGAATCTACCTTTAGATTTCTTTGACAGCTATGTTGATAATATCAGTAATGTCACGGCTGAAGAGATAAATCAAGCTTTCTTAGCAATCCAAACCAATAAAGTTATAACAGTAATGGTCGGAGATGTCGAATAAGTGAAAACAAATTCTATCCGTGTAATTTCTGGTAAATATAAAAATCGTAAGTTAAAGTTCCCAAATGTTAACGGTTTACGACCAACATCAGATCAACTCAAAGAAACGATCTTTAATTGGTTAAGCCTATTTATCCATGATAGTATTTGCATTGATGCTTTTGCTGGTAGCGGAAGTTTAGGAATAGAAAGTATCTCGCGTGGTGCTACTAAAGCAATATTTTATGACCTTAATTTTAAAGCACTACTACAAATTAAAGAAAATCTTAAAACTCTCGCTATAGAAAATTTTGAGATATATAAAACAGATAGTATCAAAGCTCTCACTAATCTAAATACCCTAAATTCACGCTTAATCATCTTTTTAGACCCACCTTTTAATAAAAATATTGTTCCACTAGCACTAAAATCAGTATTAGAAAATCCACATATCCCGAACCAAACATTAATATATATTGAGACTGAAAAAACAGCGGAATGTAGCCTTGAAGGATTTGATATTTTAAAAGAGAAAAACACTACAAATATTTCAGCAAAATTAATATCAAAAAATCATTTAAATTCTAAAAATAATCTCTAAAATATAGTCAACTTTGCTTGTTGGAAATAACTATGTATCACATTGGTATCACAGGACCTTTTATTTTTTCAGTTATGTTCCTCTTAGGCATAATTGCCGAGAGTATGACTGGTGTTATATCATCATCTCGTAGAAATATGGATGCCTTTGGGGTTGTTGCAATTGCCCTTATAACAGCTTTAGGTGGTGGTGTTGTTAGAGATGTTTTATTAGGTAATCTACCAGTAACTATTATACTTCATCCGCACTATATTGTGATATGCCTATTTTTCTCAACTATAGCTATTTTACCCAAAAATATATTAATAAGTTTTATAAGATATTTTTGATTCTTGACTCAATTGGTTTAATTGCTTTTGCATATATTGGTAGTAGTATAGCTTATTAAATTTGCACGCAAGTTTTTCATATGCAGTTCCTTAGTGTTATTATTGTTGGTATTGTTATAGCTATCCTTAATGGAGTTGCTGGTGGGATAATGCGTGATATGATCTGTAACGATATACCTGTTGCATTTAAAGCAGAATTATATGCATCTGTCGCAGCAATAGTTGGTGCAATGAATATTATTTTTATATATTTAGATATAAATTTATACATAAGTGCGATACTAATAATAGGAATTGGTTTAACAGTAAGGATTATATCAATAATTTATAAGTGGAAGTTACCGATTATCTAATAATATACAGCATGTATACTATAAATCATAGCCAATAAAATATTTAAAAGTTCCAAACACACTATGAAAATGAAATTCATTATCAGCTGATTTTTTTATCTCTCCTATTCCTGCTATATGATTACCAATATCTACTGATGAATATTTTTGGCAAAGTGAAAATATATTGTAAAATGTCTTTTTTCAGATTGTAATAGACCATTATAAAACTTTTGCAACTCCTCATCTAAAAATGGTGCAATTTTTGCAAATCTTCACAAGAATACGCTCAATATAAGCTCAGATTATCAAAGCATCTATAAAACGTCCTTTTTTATGTGTTCTAGTAGCTTTGATTAATTGGCTAGCATATATTGGAGCAGTTAGCTCTATATTGTATATCACTTTTTTTAGAATACGCATTACCTGTTCAAAATGGACTAATTCCTTCTCTAGCTATTTTTGACATCCTAGTAATCAAATCATACTTATCTGTATGTCTGTAAATATATGTCATTGCTGAAGATACGGCTTTCATTTCACAATGAGCATGATTTATGAGCATCAGCTCAATATCTCTAAAGCATTCTGTATCCATTGCTTAGGAGTTTCACATAATAGAAAATTTTCGATAATTGCAAAATCTGCATATTGTTGTTTTATCATACTTTATAAATTATTTTTTGCCGTAATTATAAAAAAATACTCGGATTATTCTATTTAAAATTTAACAGTAGAGTTATTTATAAACAACCAATAATCTTTATTTTTAAAACTATGGGTAATATAAATATTGCTCAAATAGCTATATTATCTATAGATCCTAAAAGATAAGAATACTTGGCAAAGTGTTGGATGCTGATGTTATTTCCTTAGCACCTAACCAAGAATATACCTCATAACTAGCAAAAGTTACTAATCAAAATGATTATTGTAATATCAACAGGTATGGGTAGGGACATTCGTAGCAACATGTATAGAAGAGCTGCCATGATCAGTGTTAAAAAATTCACCCACATTGGAAAATGTAGGCAATCCAAAAGAATATTAAAATTGGTGACTTAATCCTAAGTACAGCATCAGTAAGATTATATGGAACATCATATCATTACGCTCCATTTGAATAACTTGCAGTTGCAAGCTTTAAGCTTAATAATTCTCTATATCGCTCAGCTCAGGCACTTAATAAAAAAATCCACTGTGGCATAACTAGCTCATCTGACACTTTCTACCCTGGATAAGATAGAAAAGATAATTATAGTGGCTACATTAGAAGACATTTCATAAACTCTCTAGATGAATGGCGTAAGCTAAATGTACTAATTTTGAAATGAAATCATCAGCATTATTTACCGTATGTGCTACTTTTGGTCTAGAAGCAAGCTGTCTGTGCACGGTACTGCAAAAAGAATTACTTCTGAATATATCGATAAAAGTAAATATGATGAGGGTATGAGCAATATCATGATGATAACCAAATATTCTATTGAAAATAGTTTTTTTGTTTAGACAAAAGATATATAAAAGATTGTAACTTACTAAAAAGTTAAAAATGACACAAAAATAAGATCAGCAACTAATTGAACATGTAAAAGAAGCTTTTATGTAAAATAATGCATACGCACCATTTTCTGGCTTTAAAGTTGGCGTTGCATTACTTATGAAAGATGGTAATATAATTATAGTAGTGCAAATGTAGAAACTTCAATCCTGGGCTTATCTATTTTTGTAGAGAGAAATGTTATTATATTACTGAAATATTGCTAACTCTCTAGCTTCAATAATAGATAAGTCTTGATACTTACCAATAGTAAAACTATCAGGCCTACCATTAAGCTTAAACCTATATAGCCATGAGTGTATATTGAAAACAGGTACGTACTCTTAATGTACTCTACTATCAAGGATTAATAAGTCTAAATGATATTGTTTGATACAATGAACCTATCTCAAAACATTGTTATTAGTTTTGTGATATTGTATGAAACGGTATGAGAAATAAGTGTGGTGGGTTGTACAGGATTCGAACCTGTGGCCAACTGGTTAAAAGCCAGCTGCTCTACCACTGAGCTAACAACCCGCTACGAATGTTGGTAATTATACTTATCCTAATCTCAGTGTCAACACTTTTTGTTGTTTTTTTCGATTTAATTCTAAAATTTCTTAGGATGTTTAATTGTATGACCTTCCATCCTTTTTACTTGACATCGACATGAGAAACCTGTAGCAATAGCTGACCTTATATCACACTCTTGAATTTTATCTTTCCAGCTTAAATTATATATATGTTTTGACATATCTATATGCTTAGTTTCATGGCCAAAACTTCCAGACATTCCACAGCAACCAACTTTTGCAACTTTTGTTTTGACACCAAAATGTTTGAAAATCTTTTGCCACTGTAATATAGAAATAGCTGATAACGATTTTCAGTACAATGATTATAAAAGACTAAACTCTTTATCAAGCATACTTTGCATTATTGGTAAAGTATCTAATTTTGTAACTAGCCATTCTTGGATTAATTTAACTTTGAATCTTACTTGAGCTCCGCAAATTTTTTGGTACTCATCTCGATAAATTAAAGTCATCGCTGGATCAACACCAATCATTTCTATTTTTGTTGCAGCAATTTGGTTATATAGTTTTGTGGCTTTTAAAGCTTGTTTTTTAAAATATTTAAGAAATCCCTTAACATGTGCTGGTTTACCATTTACTTTAAATGGTGCAAAGTAAACTCTAAAGCCTAAAGCAGTTAAGAAATCATACAATGTCAAAACAATATGCGTGTCATACAACGATGTAAAGATATCTTGAACAATACAAACTGTTTTTTCTTCTGCTCTGGTGATAATTTTTTCATTTCTTCTAAATTAAACTTAGGAGCAGCTCTTTGTTTTAACTGTGCTCTTAAATTTAATGAGCTAATAAGTGGGGTATCTGCAAATCTTGCTGTATTAGCTAAACCAGCTCTGACGAATTGAATATTAAAAATATCATTAAAGATTTTTGGCATGTATAGATTAATTCTTAATACAGCTTCACTATATTTGACAAAATAGTCTAATCCTGGTCTTTTATACTTGGAATGATAGTGATATAAAAACTGCGATTTCATTGTTGGAATATCAACCTTTATAGGACAACCTGTAATACATGCCTTACAGCCAAGACATTTATCTAATGAGTCATAAACTTGATGAGAAAAATCATCTAGGAAGTCCTCCGGTTTATCAAAACCTGTATTAATAACTTCATCAACTGTTAAGTACCCTATTGCAGAAAGCTGATTTAGCCACTCACGTAACACCGCCGATCTTCCTTTTGGTGAGTATAACCAGTTCCTACTGGACTTAGCAGATGGGCATATGACCGTATCTAGATTATAGTTTAAGCATTGTGAATTACCGTTACAATTGTATGCTCCAGAGAATTGCTGACGCATTGACTTGGGAACTTGTTCATCAGTATAGACTCTAAATGGTCCATCTACTTTGACAAGCTTATCACTACTACCATTAGGAACCGTAATCTTACCTGGATTTAATTGATTGTATGGATCAAAAGCTTTTTTAATGTGTCCTAAAGATTCATATAGCTCAGCACCAAAGAAATCTTTGAGATATTCACTTCTATAGCCATGGCCATATTCACCACAAAGAAGACCACCATACTTCTTGACTAGTTCACTAACTTTTTTGGTTATTTGCTTGACTTTTTGTGAATCCTCTAGAGAGCTCATATCTAGCGCGGGTCGAACATGTAAACAACCAACATCTACATGGCCAAACATTCCATATTTGATATCATAGGAGTCTAATAACACTGTTAGTTCTTATATATTCAGCAAGTATCTCTGGAGCAACAGTTGTATCCTCTATAAAAGGAATTGGCTTACGCTCACCTTTCATCGCACCTAGTATGCTAACTTTTTTTACGTAATTCCCATAAATTATCCATATCTTCTTGACTTTCTGTAAGATGAAAGGTTATTTGCTTCTCTAATAATTGCTTCTCTAAACGCGATGTTCTGTTATCAAGATCATGCTGAGTATCTGCAATAAATTCAACAAAGTTTATAGCTGCTAGATTGATTGAACCATTCTTCTCAAACATATATTTTATCTTATGATAAACCTCATCACCTTTAGCAATTTCAACAATATTATTATCAATCGTCTCAATAGCCGAAGGTTCAAAAGATAGTAATTCTCTCGCTGCCTGTAATGCTAAATTAAATACCGTATGAGATTGCAAATAGCGCCTTGTATTGTGGTTTTTTAGTTAGTTTTAGCTTTAGTTCTGTGACAAAAGCAAGAGTTACTTCAGAACCTGAAACTAAATAACTAAGATTAACGGTCTCATCATTCTTATCATATGTTTTAGCTAAATTATATCCTGTTAGATAGCGACTTAACTTAGGAAATTTTTGTTGTATTAGTTCGTACTTATTAATTATCTGCTCAATAACTGTAGCATAAATATTTTTCTCAACATTACTTAGACTATCTTCATTAATGTCTTTTAAGCTAATTTTTTTGTCGTAAGTTTCTGACCATTTACTAAAGTACATTCAAGCTCTAAGATATGCACACTGGTACGACCATAAATTCTCGAACCTTTACCACAAGCATCAGTATTAACCATACCACCTAAAGTTGCTCGATTACTTGGAGAAAGATTAGGTGCAAAAAGTATTCCGAATCAGCTAAACTATTATTAAGCTGATCCAAAATAACTCCAGGCTCAACTTTAACAAACTCATTTTCAAAATCTATCTCGAGGATATTATTCATATAACGGCTCGTATCAACAATTATCCCAGCACATAATGAATGCCCTGCTGTACCTGTTCCACCACCACGAGGCGAGAATTTAACTTCGTGGTATTCTTGCTTACTTGCTAAAGCAAAAATTCTATTTACATCATCTTTACCATAGGGAAATACAACCAGATCGGGAACGACAAAATATACACTATTATCCATAGAAGAAGATATCCTTGAAGCATAGTCAGAATGAATATCACCCTCAAAACCCTTACTTCTTAGCTCTTCAGCAAAAGTATTAATCAATGCATTTAGAGTATTTGTTTTATTAAGTACAGGTAACTTATTCTTTTTCATAGAAAAAAAATATCCTAATAAATAAAGTGGACAAAAGCTATATAAATTATATAAGAAAAACAACTTTACATAAATAAGATTAGTAAATACTAAGATACAATAAACCCAAAAACACCGCAAAATCCTGTATTAAAGCAGACAAACTCTAAATATAAAGCTATAATTATGCTTGCGTATCAAAAAACAATTTCAAAGGTTAAAAGTTTTTGAGGATAATTATGAAAAAAACTACTCTTTTAGTAATTCTAGATGGCTGGGGTTATAGTGATAGTGACTATTTTAACGCTATCAAAAACGCAAACACTCCGACTTGGGATAGTATTTGGCAAGAATTTCCTAAAACACTTATTAATGCTTCTAGTTTAGAAGTAGGCTTACCTAAAGGTCAAATGGGCAACTCTGAGGTTGGTCATGTAAATATAGGTTGTGGTAGAGTAGTCTATCAAGAGTTAACAAAAATTGATAAATCTATCGAAGAAAAAACTTTTGGTGATAATAAAGCCATCTGTGTAGCTATTGACAATGTCATCAAAAATGACTCAAACCTACACCTAATCGGACTACTCTCACCAGGTGGTGTTCACTCGCATGAAGAGCATATTTTTGAGATGATAAAAATCGCCAAACAAAAAGGTATCAAAAGAGTATATTTACACGCATTTTTAGATGGTAGAGATACTCCACCACGCTCTGCAGAAAAATCAATTAAAAAAGCAGATAAATTATTACAAGATCTAAACCTAGGGTATATTGCTAGTGTTTGTGGTAGATATTATGCAATGGATAGAGATAATCGCTGGGATAGAGTAGAGAAAGCTTATAATGCTATTGTTAATGCTAATGCTGAGTTCATCTACGACTCAGCATTAGAAGCACTAGAGCAGTCATATGCTCGTGATCAATCTGATGAGTTTGTCATACCTACTTGTATCAAAAAAGGTGGATACCTTGTAAAAGTTAGAGATAATGATAGTGTTATCTTTATGAACTTTAGAGCAGATAGAGCCAGAGAAATTTCGCATGCTTTTATTGATGAAAACTTTGATCATTTTCCAAGAAAAAAACATTTTAATATAAACTTCACTACACTTACAGAATATGACTCTAAACTTAAATGTGCTATAGCATTTCCACCTGAGCAACCTGTAAATACTCTAGGTGAAGTATTAATGAAAAATCATAAGACTCAACTAAGAATAGCTGAAACTGAAAAATATCCACATGTAACATTCTTTTTTAATGGTGGTAGAGAAGAACAATTCGAAGGGGAAGATAGAATACTTATTCCATCACCAAAGGTGGCTACTTATGATTTACAGCCAGAAATGTCAGCTCCAAAAGTTACTGATAAGTTAGTTGCTGCTATTAACAGTGGTAAATATGACTGTATAGTATGTAACTATGCTAACTCGGATATGGTTGGTCATACAGGTAATTACGAAGCTGCTATGCAAGCAATTGAGTATCTTGATAAGTGTCTTGCTAGATTTAAAGATGCTATACTTGAGCATGATGGTAATATGTTTATCATAGCAGATCATGGTAATGCTGATATAATGGTTAATCCAGAAACACAAAAACCTCATACAGCTCATACTACAAACCTTGTGCCTTTTGTATATGTTGGACATAAAAAAGCTCAAGTTGCTTTAGAAAATGGTAAACTCTCTGATATTGCTCCAACTATACTTAATATCATGGGTATAGCCCAGCCTAAAGAAATGACTGGCAGAACTATTTTTAACTTTGAAAAATAAGGATTTTAGGTAAAATGCTTGATGCTAAATATATTAAGGATAATTTACAACAAGTTGCCAAAAAGCTTGCAACTAGAGGTTATAAGTTTGATATAGCTGAATTTGAAGCCCAAAAGCAAAAAAGAAAATATCTACAAGAAAGAACTCAAAATCTACAATCACAGCGCAATACTATCTCAAAAGAAATAGGTCAAAGAAAAGCTAAAGGTAAAGATACTAGTGATATCTTTGCTAGAGTTAATCAAATTAATGAAGAACTCAAAATTATTGAAAAAGAGCTTAAAGAGCTACAAGATTCTATAAATCAAACGCTACTATCAATGCCAAATCTTCCTGCTGATGATGTACCAGTTGGCAAAGATAAGAATGATAATATAGAAATAAGAAGATGGGGAACACCGCGTGAGTTTCACCCAGAAACTCCAGCAAAAGATCATGCTGATATTGGTGAAATCCTTAAGATGATTGATTTTAAAGCCGCAGCTAAAATTACTGGTAGTCGCTTTATGGTACTGAAAAATAAGGTCGCTAAACTACATCGTGCTCTATCACAGTTTATGCTTGATATGCATACGGAAAAACATGGTTATGAAGAATTATATGTGCCATATCTAGTTAATAATGATAGTTTATACGGTACTGGACAGTTACCAAAATTTGCTGCTGATCTTTTTAAGCTTGAGGGAGATTTTGAATATAGCTTAATACCTACAGCAGAGGTCCCAATCACTAATCTAATAAAGGATGAAATTTTAGATACAGAATCTTTACCTAGATACTATACAGCGCATACGCCTTGCTTTAGAAGTGAAGCTGGCTCATATGGGCGTGATACTAAAGGTATGATTCGTCAGCATCAGTTTGAAAAAGTCGAATTAGTACATATTACTACTGCAGATAAAGGTGATGAGTCTCTAGAGTTACTCACATTACATGCTGAAAAAGTCTTACAAAAACTTAATCTACCATATAGAGTTATGAAGTTATGTACTGGTGATATGGGCTTTAGTGCTAAAAAAACTTATGACTTAGAAGTATGGCTACCATCGCAAAATACTTACAGAGAAATATCTTCATGTAGTTGGTGCGGTGACTTCCAAGCACGCCGTATGAAAGCTCGACACAAAAATTCAAGCATGAAAAAGCCTGAGTTTGTACATACTCTAAATGGTTCTGGTTTGGCAGTTGGTAGAACGCTTTTGGCAGTTATTGAAAACTATCAGCAGGAGGATGGTTCTATAATGGTTCCTGATGCTCTTATCAACTATATGGGCGGAATTTCAGTTATTAAATAAATCACTAAATTTGTTATTTTTATTTCTTTAAAGAGTAATTATCTAAATATTATTAGCGAATAATGCTAAAATCTTTATACCTAATTTTATTGACAAAAGAGTGATTTATGTATTTAGCTGGTATAGAAGCTGGTGGTACCAAATTTTTTATAACTATTGGTGATACCAACGGTAATGTGATAGAGCATCATCGTACAAACACAACAACTCCAAACGAAACGATGTCTGAGGTTATTAAGGTTCTAAAAGATTATCAGAACAAATATAATATTAAAGCTATAGGCTTGGCGTGCTTTGGACCTATTGATATTAATCCCAGCTCGAAAACTTATGGTCATATCACAAACACTCCAAAAGTAGCATGGCAAAATTTTGATATTGTCGGTGCTGTGAAGTCAGCCTACTCAGGTCCAATTGGATTTAATACAGATGTAAATGCGGCAGCAATCTGTGAACAACTATGGGGCTGTGCTCAAGATATCAGCAATCTTATTTACCTTACCGTTGGTACAGGTGTTGGTGGTGGAATTATTTGTAATAACCAGCTAGTTCAAGGAGCAATGCATCCAGAAATTGGTCATTTATTAATACCACAAAACCTACAAGATAACTTTGAAGGTTGTTGTCCATTTCATGGTAATTGTGTTGAGGGATTAGCATCTGGTCCAGCAATTAATAGGCGCTGGAATGTTAGCTCAGCTAGTAAATTACCAGATGATTATATCGCATGGCAGTTTGAGGCAGAATATTTAGCAAAAGCATTAGTTAACTATATATGCTCATTCTCTCCTGAGAGGATTATTCTCGGTGGTGGTGTAATGCATAAGACAATCTTATTTGATATGATTCGCAAAAATGTTACTAAATATCTAAATAACTACCTTGACTATCCTGCGTTAAAAGATATGACTAAATTTATAGTTCCTGCATCATTTGGTGATAGCACTGGTGTAAAAGGATCTCTTGCTATTGCATTAGAAACTTTTAATAACTCTCAAGCAAAGTAACCTAGTAGAAATTATTCTTATATTATCTATGCTTTACTGTTAAAATCTTTTTAGACGTAATTTAATACTAACACAAATTGATAAAAAAAATATTTTCTAATCATATTTTATCTAAATCTTTACAGACTATGATAGTGCAAGCACTAGGTCAAGGCTGTGCCTTTATTACTGCTATTCTTTTAGCGCGACATCTAACTATTAGTGATTATGGTTTTTATATTTTTGGCGTTACAGCTGCAACTATTTTAGCTGTGATCGCGACAATGGGTGGCGGTGGTATCTTAGCACGCACTTGGGGTAAATCAGATTTAGTCGATAAATTTCAAAGAAACAAAAAAACTTTTTTAGTTCATAATTGGTATTTCAAAAGAGGTTTCGCTATAGTAATTATAATAATTGCTATAATGATCTTTTATAATCACTCTGAATATCATGATAATTCGATAGAGAACTTTGCACTGCTATTCGCCATACCATTTTTTATGGCGAATATATTCCAATCTTTCTTTGTTGCCAGAAGAGTAGTCATTCTTGCTAACTTACTTCAACTTGGTCTGAGAATTATTATGCTCTTCTTAACCATAGTTTTTATGTTTTTGTACATAAAAGATACCACCATGCTTATTGGTACGATGATGATTATCATGACAATATATACAACATCTATATGGCTTATTCAAACATCAAAATATACTTTTGCTAGCTCGAAACCAATTGGTAGTAACATCTCATTTGCTCTAATGCAGTGGGGCTTATTGTTACTATCACAAATAGATATCATAATCTTAAAAGTGTTATCAACTCCAGCAAATATTGCTCTCTATGGTGTTGCGCTACAACTTGGTACCTTAATTAGCTTTGTATTAAATGCCGTTAATTCAAATGTACTATCACAAATTGCTGATGATTATAAAAATTGTTCTAGAGAAGAGTTTCAAAATAAAATAACTTCTTATACTAGAATTATATTTATACTCTCAATATTTGCTATTCTAGGGCTTATTATTTGTGGTTATCCAATCACTTTAATGTATGGTAAAAAATATATCGTATCGTATTTTATATTTTGTATATTAATGGTTGGACAAATAATAAATGTTCTCTCTGGTTGTGTTGCTACAATTCTTAATATGGCAGGATATGAAAAAAACACATGTTTTGTTTTCTATATCGCTCTAGTTATTAATATAGTGCTAGGAGTAATTTTTACGCTTCATTGGGGCGTATATGGTCTTGCAGTTGCTTCAAGCTTATCAATGATATATTGGAATATTCATCTACTTTACAAAGTAATTACACAAATAAAAATAAATCCAACTATATTTATCTTTAGGTAAGTTATTTTCTAAACTATATTGCTATTACTTTTAGCAGCATTATTGAGAGTTTTTGAAACATTATTAACGGCTTGATTAACTGTTTCTTTAGCAGTTTTTATAATCTCGCTCCTTATATTTGCTACTAAAAGTAAAGTTCCTACAAGCATCAGAAAAATCACAAGAGGAATATTTATATTTTCGATGATTCTTTTAAGGAATTTTTTCATATAGCTATCACCATAATTTTTTACTTAGCTAGAATGTTTTATCACCACCATCATCAAAGCCTTGTTTAAAGCTCTGGGCTTTATCTTGGGTATTATTTGCCATTTTTTCTAATGCATCTTCACTTTTATCTGTTTGCTTTGTTAGCTTAGCTTGAACAACTTTGGCTTTATTGACTACCTTATTAGCAGCTTGTGAAGTATCTTTCTCAATGTCTTTTGAAGTTTGATCTATTTTTTTAGAAACCTGAGATATCGTTATTTTTATATCAGTTTGTAACTGTTTAACATTTTGACCTAATTTCTTACCTGTTTGATATGAATCTGTTTGTGTGGTTAAATTAGTTAATCCTTCATTAGCAAACCACTGGCGATACAGACAGACCTATCGTGGCAATTAATGTTAAAGCTAATCTCTTCATTATAAATCTCTTTTTACTTTTTTATTTTCAGACCCATTCTAGATATTAACTAACCATACCATGGGCTGCTTCATTTATATCTATTATTTCTTGATTTGTTTTTGCAGCTTTGTCAGATTTCTCTATATTTGCTTTAGCATCTTCAGACTCAACGTCATTCAATGTTTTTGCAGTCTGAGATTGAGCCTGTGTTATATTTGCATCACTATTAACAACCTATGCTGGCACATCCATAGCGGTAGGTTGAGATGTTGTGCTACACAATAGTGGCGGTACCAGTAAACTTACTGTGATTAATAAATAAAGATATTTGTTTTGTATACTTCCTTTTAAGCTTTATTTGGGTAATATAGAAATTACCATAAAACTTATAAATTTACTATATTTCATGGTTGAGTTTAGCTAGGTTTAAGAAGTTTAGAGGTTGATTATGCTATAATCTAAACAATACTAAAATTAAAAAATATCTAAATGCTTTCAGACGCTTCAAAAGAAGATAAAAAAGTAGCTAGAAAATGGCTGAAACAAATCTCTTATCCTACTAAAGGATTGGTTAAGCTAGCTGTACTTATAGCTTTTTTAAGTGGCTTGCTATTAATCGGACAATTATATTTATTAGCTCATATATCCTACGATGCATATCTACAAAATTCGACACAAAGCCAACTTAGTATTTATTTTGTTCTAATTAGCCTTATAGTCTTAATTAGAGCTAGTCTTAGTTGGATTAGAGAGATTGTAAGTTATAAAGCAGCTACAATAGTTAAGAAACAAATTCGTGAAGATATCTTGACTCATGTAAATCAACTCGGTCCAATTGAGTTAAATAAAACCTCTAATGCGAATATAATTACAAGTGCGATGGAACAAGTTGAAGGCTTGACAGGTTTCTTGACTAAATTTTTACCTCAAGTAACTCTATCTGGATTAATGCCTTTAGCTATTTTAGTATTCATATTCCCACAAAGTATAGTCTGTGGAATACTTCTATTGATATGTGCGCCACTTATTCCACTTTTTATGGTACTAATTGGTTTAGGTGCTGAATCTGAGAGCCAAAAGCATTTCAAGGCACTTGCTAGAATGAGTCTAACTTTTCTAGATACGCTGAAAGGTCTAACTACACTTAAGCTTTTTGATAAAAGTAAAAGCCATATTCAAACTATTTTTCTAGCTTCTGATAATTATAGAATTAGAACTATGAAAGTACTTAAAATTGCTTTTTTATCATCAGCAATTTTAGAACTTTTTGCCGCAGCTTCTATCGCATTGGTAGCAATATATCTTGGCATGGGCTTTATAAATACAGGCGCAGATAATGATATCTGGTGGTCACTGGATAATATTACTTTGCAGGGCGGTTTATTTATACTACTACTTGCTCCAGAATTTTTTATGCCATTGCGTGAACTTAGCACACATTATCACGCAAAAGCTGAAGCTGTTGGTGCTGCTCTAGAGATTGCTAAGATATTTGAAATGCAACCTTCTCATCAGGCTAGAGATAAAATATTTACTGATAAAATCAATAATATCAAAATTAAAAATTTAACTGTTAAATATGCTGAAAAGATAGCTCTTGATAATATTTCTCTAGAAATCAAGGATAAAGAAAAAATAGCTATAGTTGGCGCTAGTGGCGCTGGTAAAACAACACTAATAAACACTCTACTTGGTTTTACAAAATATCAAGGCAGTATTCTAATTAACGACAATAACGAACTAAAGGATCTCGAAGAAAAATCTTGGCTAAGAAACATCTCTTGGTTAGGACAAAACTCCTTGCTATTCAAAGGAACAATAAAAGATAATTTACTATTAGCAAACAACGATGCTAGTGATCAAGAAATTACCGCAGCTATCACAAATGCTGAGCTTAAAGAGTTTATTGAATCTTTAAACAATGGTTTAGCTACAGAAATTGGTGAACAAAATATCGGTTTATCAGGTGGTCAAGCACAAAGATTAGCTCTAGTTCGAGCGTACCTCAAGCCACATGATGTTCTTATCCTTGATGAACCTACAGTAAGTCTTGATAAAAATAGTGAAGAAAAAATTATCGAATCACTTAAAGCAAACTGGCACAATAAAACTGTTATCATATTAACTCATAAACTAAGTTTTTTAGAGCATGTGGATAGAATTGTAGTTTTAGCAGATGGAAAAATAATTGAAATAGGAACATTTAAAGAACTAGTTAGTACTCAAAGTAAATTCTATAATTTCTATAGAAATGAGGTAACAGCATGAGAAATTTAATCCCTTTTATAAAGCTGTTTAAAAATCAAACTCAATGGATGCTTTTAGGTACTCTACTTGCATGGTCAGCGATACTTATGGGAATTGGGCTAATATCATTATCTGGCTGGTTTATCTCATATACTGGATATTTAGCAACAACTACTTATGCTATAGCTACTTCATTTAATTATTTTTATCCTTCTGCTGGAGTACGCTCTTTTTCTCTTGGTAGAATTCTAAGTAGATATGGTGAAAGAATACTAACACATGAAGCGACTTTTAGAATAATTACAGATATTCGTGTTTGGTTCTACAAAAAGCTTGAACCTCTTGTACCCTCTCACTTATATAAATACAAAAGTGGTGATTTACTTACACGCCTAGTTAATGATATCGGCGCTTTAGATAATCTATATATTCGTATAATCTCTCCAACAATTGTATTTATCTTAGCTAATATCACTATAGCTTTGCTATTTAGTTTTTTTAGTTTCAGGTTGGCTTTATTAACATTCTTATCTTTACTAGTAATAGGCTTTATTATACCTTTGATTAGTAGCTTTATGGCTATGAAAAAAACTCAAGATCTTAATCAGATTAGTGCTGAAATAAAAACTAACATTACAGAACATGTAAACTCTCTAGCTGAACTAAAAATCTTTGATTTAGAAGGTAAGCATTTTGAGAATATAAAACAACAAAACTCTAAATTATTAAAGCAAGAAGAAAAAATTAGTATTATTAGTGGCTTTGGTAATGCATTAATTACTTTAGCACTAGGTTTAACTGTTGTTATGATTACAATCTTCGCAGTTAAACTAACTCAAAATGGCTATATTAATGGTGCATTTATAGCGTTAATATTCCTTGCAATAATGGCAATGTCTGAATCAATTATGCCTTTGCCATTAGCATACCAATATCTTGGTAAAACACTTTCTGCTTCAAAGCGGATTTTAAACATCACAGATGCTAAAGCAGATATTGAGTATCCAGTAAATTCTGATATACAGTTAGATAACTATAATATTAATTTTAATAGAGTTGATTTTGGATATAACTCAGAGCAATCTGTGCTTAAAGATTTTTGCTTAGAAATCAAACAGAATGAAAAGGTTGCCCTTTTTGCACCCACAGGGAAAGGTAAATCTACTATCATTAATCTTTTAGCTAGATTTTGGGATGTCAATGGTGGTGAAATAACTATTGGCAGTAAAAACATTAAAGAATTTAATGAGCATCAACTTAGAAATCTAATGACCGTGATAAACCAATCTCCACATATCTTTAATACAACTATCAAGGAAAATCTAGTTATTGCTAAAGATAATGCTTCGGAGGATCAACTTCTTAAAGCTTTAGAAAAAGTTAAGCTGAGAAAACATGTTGAATCACTTCCAAAAGGGCTTAATACATGGACTGGTGAGCTTGGTAGACAACTATCAGGTGGTCAACAGAAGCGTTTAGCTTTAGCTCGTGCATTCTTACAACATAAACCTATACTTATCTTAGATGAACCTACAGAAGGACTAGATAAAGAGACTGAAAGATTAGTTTTTGAAAACCTAATTGGACTTATGCACAATAAAACGGTTATTTTTATAACTCATAATGCTAAGCTTTTAGATAAGTTTGATAGAGTTATTAAATTATAAGCTAAGTTCTTAACTCTTGTTTTAATCTATCAATATCTAATTTCTTCTGCCATTTAGATAAAATAATTGTATCTATGGTGATTCCTATCATATTTGTGATTACTCGCCCTTCTGACATAAATCTATATATACCTAAGATAATCACAATCCCAGCTACAGGCACAACTCTAAGGCACTAAGTATACTTAGTAAGTATTATAAATACACTACCTGTAAATCCAGCTGATACTTTTGAGCTAATTACCATAATTAACAGCAAAAACTTGCTGACAAAACTAAGCTCTATGCCTAAAGCTTGTGCTATAAATATTACTTGCTAGTGATAAATAGCTGTACCATCTAATTAAAAAAATATCCTGTTGGTATTACTAGTCTTATAACTGATTTATCACAGCCTAGTTTTTCAAGTTGTTCCATCAAATTTGGTAAAACTGGTTCTGAAGATGAAGTTCTTAAAACAATTAATATTTAAGTTTTAATATATCCTAACAATCTAAAAATATTTATACCTCAATATAGTTTTAATATAACTCCTAAAAAAACTACTATAAATATCAAACAGGTAATATAAAAACATAATAAGCCTAAAAGTCCTATCAGAGTAACGGTTCCATACATTGCAATAATGTAGCCAATAGCTGTACATGCAGCTATCGGTGAATAATACATAATGACATGTATTATCTTAAAAAATACTTTAGATAAGCTTTAGATAGCATCAGGTATTAATTTACCTTGCTCACCATACATTACTAAATCAACAGCAAATAATATCTAATACGAAAAGTACCTGTAAAATATCTCCACCAGTAAAAGCGCCTGTAAAAGAATCAGGAATAATACTCATAAAGAAATCTTGAATTCCACTACTATGCTCTACATCTCCGATGTAAGCTTTTGCAGCACTGGCATCCAAGGAATTAGAATTAATACCCAACCCCTAAAACAAGATCAAGTAGATTTGCTGTAAGCATCCCTATTGCTAGAGCTACAATAGTCATTGCAAAAAAATATAATAATGCTATTCCACCTATTTTACCTCGTTTGTCGGATCATTCATTGCCACGATACCAGAAACCAAGGTAAGAAATTATCATAAGTTTTATAAACTTAACAAAAACATCTGCAAAAGGCTTCAATGCTATTGCAAAGTGCGGTGTAAAAATTCCAAGCAATACTCTTATATACCAAGCAAAACTAAGCATATAGGTAGCGAAAAATTTTTATACTAACTCTTAAAATTTATAAGTCATAATAAATATGGCTTATATTAGTATCCTAAGTAAACTATTTATATAATTTAGAAAAAATATCTTCAACTGAATTAGTTTGAAATTAAAAAAATAAAACTGAGTAATTTTCTACTCAGTAATTGCGATTGCTTCTATTTCAACTCTCACATCCTTTGGTAATCTCGTAACTTCAACACATGAACGAGCTGGAAAATTACCATCAAAAAATGAACTATAAACCTCATCAATTATCTTAAACTCAGTCATATCTTTGATAAAAATAGTCGCTTTAACTACTTTATCTAGATTAGAGCCTGCTGCCTCTAATACTGCCTTTAGATTTTGCATAACTTGGGTTGTTTGTTCCTTGATACACTCTCCAGAGAGAGTACCATCAGGCTTAAGGCCTATTTGTCCAGAAGTGTAAACAAGATTACCAATTTTTATAGCCTGCTCATATGAGCCTATAGCCTGTGGTGCATTAGTAGTATTAATTTTGATTTTTTGCATTAGATATCCCTCGCTATTTTATAAGTTAGATCTATTTCTTCAAAAACACAGTATGAACCTACATTTTTAAGTATTTTACAACAATCTTCACTTAGATGTTGAAGTGTAACTTTTTTACCCAAGTCTAAATATTTCTTAATAATATCATCGATTTCAGGAACTCCAAAAATATCCATAACTCTAAAAGTTAGCAAAATCTAAAATAATATTATCTGGATCATAATTTACATCAAACAAACTTTTAAATGAAGATGTTGAACCAAAGAACAATGGTCCAAAAAACTCGTAAACTTTTGTATCTTGATCTTCTATATTAATACGGCTATGAACTTGTGAACTTTTCCAAACAAAAACTAAAGCTGAAATTATCACCCCAGAGATAATTGCAATCGCTAAATCTGAAAATACTATGATAACAGTAACTACGACAAGAACCACTTTATCAGCATTAGGCATATAACCGAATACGATTGACATTCTCCCATTCAAAAGTATAATACATACCATCAACATAATACCTGCTAACACTGCAACTGGTATATAAGAATATACCCAGATAATACGACAACAAATAATATCAGCAATATAGCAGCTGTTAATGAAGATAAACGCCCCGGCCCACCATTGGTAAAATTGACGATAGATTGACCAATCATCGCACAAGCCAGCCATACCACCAAAGAAACTACAAACAATATTACCTGTACCTTGAGCAATAAAATTCTTGATTGCAATTGTCGCGTTTATTATCCATTTCATCTAAGACTGAAAGAGTCAATAAAGATTCAATCAGCCCAACTAAGGCAACAATTACAGCATATGGTAATACGATAAAAAATGACTGCGCTGTTAAATGTACATGTGGTATTGTAAAACTTGGAAATGCTCCGGAAATATCTGCTAAATCGCCAACATTCTTAGTTTGAAGCTTTAAAACCACTACTATTGCTGTGATAGTAATGATTGCAACCAAACCTGATAGAATTTTATCTGTAAATTTAGGTAAAAAATAAACAATTAGCATGGTTAAAGCAACTAGCACATACATAGTAATGTCCTCACCATGAAACAGTGGAATCTGCGCTAAAGCAATAATAATCACTAGACCATTAACAAATCCATACACCGCTGGTTGTGGTACTATACGGATTAGCTTACCAAGACGCAATAACCCAATTATAACCTGTATAACGCCAGCCCATAATTGCACACAGCAAAATATATTGTAGTATATAGCTACTAAGTTCCCCAGATTCAGCAAGTGAATTTATTAACATTTCTGGAAAAAGTGATGCTTTAACTTTGATACCTAAGCTGACCAATACAACAGCTACAGCTCCTGTTGCACCAGAAATCATCCCGGGGTTTACCACCTTATCAATACTGTGACCAAACTTAGTATAAAAGCTGTATATAAACCAACTGTAGGTGAAACTCCCGCGATAAATGAAAAGCCAATGGCTTCAGGGATAAGAACAACAACAACTACAAAACCAGATAATACATATGACTTAATATTTCTGCCAATGAAGTTTTCTTTATAATTTAACAAATTTTTTTCCAGTTTTTAGACTTTAATTTTTAATTCTTAAAGATATTATAAAAGAAATTTGTATTTAAGTAGAATTAAATTTCATCTAGATAATCTAAATCGTATTCTTATATTTTCAAATAATTGACACAACAATCATAAAAATAAAAAGCGGATAGATACTATTTAAAAATCAAAAAACCCGCCGCCTTAAAGAAGAATCTCTCTAACGATTATTTAGATAATGGGTTAATGGTAAAATATTACCTATCACTTGTGCCCATTCTGGCATACCATCAAAAGGGAACATAAATCAAGATATAATATCGATTGCAAGAAGAAAAAAATGTCACTTGCATTGCTTGTAGCTGAGTATCAGCAATAGTTGAGAAAGTTACACTAACTAAAAGATTAACAATAAATAAAAGGAAATGTCGCAATGAGTAATAATATAATACTACCTACAATAATTATACCAAATATCACTTTAGCAAAAATAATAGTCAATAGTAGCTGAATATAGCCAACAACAATATATGAAGTTATCTTACCAAAGATAATTTCCAGAGATGTTACAGGCGTAGCAAGCAAAGATTCCATAGTTTCATATTCTTTCTCTCTTGTAATAGTTAAGGAAGTAACCATAACCATTGTCATAGTAAGGATTACTCCTGCTAGTGCTGGTACATACTTATTATGTGTTTTGTTTTGAAGGTTGTATTTGTTGTGGATTACAAAATTAAAAAGTTGCTGATGTTGATCTGCAGATTTATTGGAAAAATATTAACTGTAATGTAAATACCTTTAACTTTATTAACAGCATCTAAAACTGTAGCATTTGCTCCATCTGCTATTATTAGAATATCTGGTGATTCACCACGATAGACTTGCTTGGTGAAATTTAGAGGAATATCTATTATAAACTATAACTTACCTTTACGCATTAAAGTTATCGCATCATCTCTTGATAGGTTTTGATACTTAATATCAAAGTAATTGGTATTATTAATTTTCTCAATTAGATAGTTTGTTTGTAATGTACTGTTACCATTCACTATCGCTGTGCTTAGATGTTTTGGATTCATATTGATAGCAAACCTAAAAAGTATCAACTGAATTAGAGATATACCTATACAAGCCCAATAGTAGCCTTATCCATAAGCACATGGATAACTTCTTTGAGAAAAATTGTATAATATCTATTAATATCAAAATACTTCATGCAAAATTACCCTGTTGAGTCTTCATTAGATATATAACAGCATCTTCCAAATATGTTTCTTATTTTGATACCGCAACTATCTATAATATCTTTCTGAGTGCCACTAGATAGTAGTTTTACCATAGGCGATATATGATAATTTATTGCACCTCTCTGCTTCATCCATATAGTTAGTTGAGACTAAAGTCGTTATGCCATTGCTAGATAGTGTTGAAATATAAACCCAAAACTCTCTACGCGCTTTTGAGTCAACTCCAGCAGTGGGCATATAGAAGTAGTAGTTTAGGATCATAAATTGTTGCCACACCTAATGCAAGTCTTTGCTTCCACCCTCCTGATAGTTCATAAACTTTTTGATTTGCTCTACTAAGCTTTGCCAATCTGCAAATTATCTATAGTCTTCTCAACTGCTTCTTTAATATTCTTCAGACTATGTAATCTAGCAAAAATTTTCAGATTTTCTCTAACTGTTAGATCTGGATAGAGTGTAAATTTCTGTGTCATATAGCTAACTTGCTGTTTGATAATGCTAGCATCTGTATCAATATCATAACCAAGACAAGTACCTTCACCTTTAGTGATCGGAATTAGGCCATATACCATCCTTATAAAGGTAGTTTTACCTAAGCCGTCAGGTCCTAGGAAACCATAAATATCACCTTCTCTTACTTGCAATGAAATATTTTCAACTATAGCTTTATCACCATAGACCTTAGTCAAGTTTTTGACATCTAATTATTAACTGATCATCTTTTTCATTCATTATTTTAGTTCTATCTTTATAGGCTATCCAATATGGATTTTAGAACTATTAACTGAGTAGTCAACTTTAGCATGTACCTCAAAAGAGATTTCCAAGTCAGAATTTATCCCATACAACAATGACGGCGTGTATTTAGTTTTTTGTGAAATATAATAATTAATCCTAGCTTCTAATTTCTTACTAGCATTAGTCTCAAAGTTAATTTTTCGTCTAAGGTGCACTTTTGTTAGATTTTCTTTTGGTAAATAAAAAACAATATACACATCTTTAGGATTTATAATGGTCATTAAAGGACTATATGCCCTTACTTCTTCGCCTTTGTGATAAAAGATTTGATAAACATAACCATCTTCTAAAGCCTTAACATCAGCTAAATTAATTTTTTGTTGTAAATACTCAGAATTACTATTTATAAATTTCGACATAAAATTAACTGCACCACGTAAATCATCTCGCGCAGGTAAATTTATTGATAATTTGTATTACCTCTAGCGTTTCTAATTGGTTATTTGCTTGGATATATTTACTCTGCGCTTGTTCAAACTGCTTTTTAGATGTATTATCACCTTTTTAATAATAATTTTTGACGTTGATACTCTTTAGTCACAACAGCTAAATTTGTATTAGCGTTGGATATATCGATAGCAATCTTTTCTATATATGGCTTGTTTTATTTTAAAACATATTTGCTGCTACTGCTTCAAAAGCGCGATACAAAAATTATTTGATTTTAATATTATTTGATTTTTTAATGAATCAATCAAAAATAATGATTTTCTCTTTTTTACAGGTGCACCTTCACCGACATTTAAACAAAGAACTCTACCACTTACCTGTAAAGATATATATCTAATGTCTGTACTGACATAACCCGGAATAATTTTAGAATGGGGTCTTTAAAAAAATAAACTAATCCTAATATAATAACTACTATAATAGTTAATGTATCTATAATCTTTAGTTTTATAAGCATTTGTAATTTCTAATATCAAGATATATTAGAATGATAAAGTAAATAAATATCATAAATAAGTAAAAAAACCTTGCTATTTAACCCTAGAATAGTAATATAAATACTATTTTAAACTAACTTAACTTTTAAATGTTCAAAATAATTACTGCTACTGCCCTTACTCTTTGTAGTATTAGTGTAGCTATTGCTGATGTTATTAATATATACGCACATAGAGGATATAGACCTCTTGCTCCAGAAAACACTCTACCTGCTTACACTGAAGCAATGCGTATTGGTGTAGATGTTATTGATATGGATGTAAATATAACCAAAGATAAAATTTTGGTTGTAACACATGATTTGACACTAAATCCTGACCTGACAAAAGATGAGAAAGGTAACTGGATAACAGAAAAAACTCCAATTAAAAACCTCACTTTAGCACAGTTAAAAAAATATACTGTTGGTTATCTAAAACCAGGCTCTGCAACCGCAAAGATGTATCCTGACCATGTTGGTATGGATAATGTTCATATACCAACACTAGAAGAAGTTATTAATTATGTTAAAGCAAATGTTGGTAGCAGAATTCGCCTACAAATAGAAATAAAAACTAATCCATATGACCCTAAAGAAAATTGGACAGCTCAAGAAATGGCTGAAGCGTTAAATAAGGTTTTAGTCAAAACTGGGATGCCTGATAATGTTGAGGTTCAATCTTTTGAATGGCAAGCTTTGGTAGATCTACAAAAACTAAACCCAAAAGTTAAAACAGCCTATCTAACTGATCGAACTACAGAACCAATGAATGCCGAACAAGCAAAACAAATGATTGACTACCAAAAATGGACCTTCCCTCTTGATCCTAAGGATTATAATTATAATTACCCACTGATGGTACATAAACTAGGTGGCACTTTCTGGGAACCTTATGAAAAAGACTTAACAAAGAAAGACCTTGATGAAGCTCATAAATTAAGTGTCAAAGTTGTAACATGGGGATGGACTGAAGCTGAAGGAACTGACTTTAACTATAAAATTGCCAACAAATTAATTGATTGGAGAGTTGATGGTATTATAACTGATAGACCTGATATTCTAAGAGGTCTAGAAGCTGCAAAAGGATTATATTTACCGCCTGCATACCCGAATGTACCATTTCCTAAAAATATTTAAAAAATTATCAAAAAAATCTCTTGTTTAAAAGCTTAATTTATATTGCTCAATATCACAAATTAAACTAAACTTACCCTACTAATAGTGTTTAACCTAGATTATTTTTAATTATGAATTTCCTTAAACCCGCAAAAACTCTGCCTTTACTAACTAAAGAGCAAATCCAAAAAGCTTATCCTCATTGGCGCTTAAGAATGTTTTTAGTAGCTTATATCGGCTACTTTACCTACTACTTTGGGCGTAGCAGCTTTGATGTATCTAAACAATATATCACAACCTTAACCCCAGATGAACTTGGACTAATTGGAGCTGGTTTAGGTATTGCTTATGGTATAAGTAAATTTCTAATGGGAAATATCTCTGATAGAAGTAATGCTAAAGTATTTCTAGCGATTGGTCTACTTATAACCGGACTTATCAATTTACTTCTACCAAGCTTACTATCACTAGGTGTGCTTGTAATGTTTATAGCTATGCTTATAAATGGTTGGATTCAAGGTATGGGTTGGCCTGCTTGTGCACGCATTATGACACACTGGTTTTGTGTTAATGAGCGTGGTACTAAAATGGGTATATGGAATACTGCTCATAATGTTGGTGCAGGGTTTCTAGCTATTGCTGTTGTGCCTATTGGATTATTGCTATTTCGTGATGACTGGCATGGTCTTTTTTATGTTGCAGGGGTAATGTGTATTTTTGTATCAATATTAGTGTTAATATCTGGTGCAGATACCCCTCAATCAGTTGGTCTACCAGCGATAGAAGTATATAAAGGCTATACTACTGCCGAAACTCACCATGAACAAGAGTTTTCAGCTAAAGAAATATTTTTAAAATATGTTTTAAATAATAAGTGGATTTGGCTAATTGCTATAGCTAATGCTTTTGTTTATTGTGCTAGATATGGTCTTCTTAGCTGGTCGACTTACTATCTTGTTAATGTAAAGCATATGTCTACTACTACTGGGCTTTTAGGGTTTACTCTATTTGAGTTACCAGCAATCCCAGGAACTATCATTATTGGTTGGATCACAGATAAGTTCTTCGGCAGTCGTAGAGCTCCTATGGGTGTTATCTGTATGCTTTTATTTATTTGTGCTTTATTTATATATTGGTATAGTGATACAGCTTGGGTACTTTTACTTTCATTATCTGCTATGGGAATACTCATATATGGTCCTGTAGCTTTGATAGGGATATTTGCTTTAGACCTTGTACCAAAAAAGGCTGGTGGTACAGCAGCTGGATTTACAGGATTATTTGGCTATTTCTTAGGTACAGTCGGAGCACAAGCAGTAATTGGTATCATCGCGACAATGCTAGGCTGGGATGCTGTATTTATATTCTTACTAGGCTCTTGTATAATTGCTACAGCACTTCTAGCTTTTTGTTGGAATCTTAGCTATAATGAAATTTCTGAGAATTAAATAGTAGGATAGTAATGTCTACAAAATTATTCAAATCACTACTATTTTTATATTAGCAATCTCTATAGCATACCCACTAAACTCAATAGAATTAAATCAAGTATTATACGACTCTCTTAAGCACAATAATCTTCAGTCAGCTCTAGTTGGAGTTAAGATTATTGATCCTCAAAGCAACACCATAATTTTTTCAAGAAATGCTGACAAAAGCTTCGTACCTGTTAGTAATACTAAATTACTAACTGGGATTGCAGGATTATTATTTCTTGGCAAAGATTTTAGGTTTGAAACTAAGCTATATTACGACAAAATTAACAATCATAGTATTGATAATCTTTATATTGAGTTTTCAGGTGATCCAAGTTTTACTCGTGAAAACTTACATAAACTTTTAATAAGTTTACAAAAAAGCAATATAAATAATATAAAAAACATCTACTTTGTAAACTGCTACTTTGAAGGTCGAGATACACCAATTAATCAAAGTAATACCAGTTCTATATTTGCCTATGGTGCTCCAAGCTCAATATATAACCTAAATGAAAATGCGATAATTTTACAGCTCACACCTAACTCAAATACTTTCAAAATAAGCCAAACTGTTGGTGAGAAAATTAACTTTATCAATAAACTTTTTATAGCTAGTCCAGAGCAGCTAAAAACCTGTCAATTTAACGCCTACTATTATAGAGATAATATTCTGGTACTTAGTGGCTGCCTACCTTCAAATAGTTATACTTTTAGCTTTGCTATCGAAGATCCACAACAATTTATGCAACAAGCTGTCTTAACTGAACTAGCACAACTTAAAGTCTCATTAACTAATCAGATAAAAATTACTAACAAACTACCAAACAATCTAATACTCTTAGCAAAGCATAAATCAGCAGATTTAACCAAGCTATTGAAGCATATGCTTGTAACATCAGATAATCTCTATGCTCATACAATCACAAGAACCATCGGCTACTATCATAATCAAGTTGGGAGTATTATATCTGGTAAAAATGCTATTATTGAAATACTAAAAAATAAACTTAAAGTTGATACTGATGGCATTCAAATCGAAGATGGTGCCGGAATGTCAGAGAATGATTTATTATCTGCTGATTTTATTACTAGCCTATTACAACAAATGTCACAGCAAGACAACTTTGAGCTTTTTAAAAGTCTGTTGCCAATATATGGAGAAAGTGGCACACTTAAAAATCGCTCAAGCAAGCTATTAAAAGGTAAAGTAATTGCAAAAACTGGTACAGGAACAACTGCAGTTACTATTTCTGGTTATCTCTATACTAATAATAAACAATATATCTTTTCAATACTGATTAATAATCTCAAAAACTCACAAAAATCAAAACCTATTGCTTTAGAGAGAGATTTGCTTGAGGGTATCTGTTATTATTACAACATGATAATTTAATAAGCTCTCAAATGACTAAAAATATTTTAATCACTGGTGCTAATGATTGTATTGGTTCTGCTATAGCCTTAGCAGCGCAAAAACCGTATATAATATAGGTCTTCATTATCATACTAATAGTGAAAATATTGATAGAATAAAAAACAACTTACTAAATATCCAATTCAAATTTTAACTTATCGTGCTAATATAGCAAATGAAGATGATATTAAAAAAATGTATCGTGATTTTATCACAAATCATGGCTGTTTATAAGCCCTTATCTAATAATGCCAGCACGATTTCTCCTAGTTCAAAATTAGAAGATATTTCATTAGACAGGTTAGAGAAAGTTTTTGTGGTAAATGCGATTGGTAATATCTTATGTGCTAAATATGCTGTTAAATTACCTATCAAAAACACGGATATAATGGTGGTAAAATCATTAATATCTCATCGGTAGCATCACGACTAGGATCAGCAAATGAATATATTGACTATACCTGTACTAATGGAGCTATTGACACTCTTACAAAAGGTTTAGTAGCTGAATTAGCTGATTGGAATTTTAGTAAATTGTATCCACCCTGAATTTATATATACAGATATTCATAAACTATTATATGATCCTAACAGAATTAATAAACTCAAAGATAAAATTTCTTAAGCGTGGTGGATATCTAAGAGAAGTTGCTAGTGCTGTGGTATGGTTATTGTCAGAGGATACAAATTATTACACTGGAACTTTTATAGATATTGCTGGTGGTAAGTAAGATAAAATATATAATAGCTGTGAATATTAATACAAATTAATAAGAAAAATTTATACCTTAAATAACTATTTACTATTTAACTAAGATTTTCCCTTAAATACAATCACTTATAAGCCTTAATTTTATTTTAAACTTAAAGTTGGGCTTAATTTAGAAAAAAGAGATATCTTGTATTGAAACTTAACTTTCTAAAGAGGAAATTACCATGCTAAAGAAAATTGTAACTGCTTTAGGAATGTCTGGAATGCTATTAGCTTCTAACAGCGCTATCGCAGAAGATGCTACATCAAAAAATGATAGTCTCACTCCACAGAGTATTGATCTGTCGCCTTTACGCAATTTAAACGAACTTGATAGCCCAATGGATAAAGATTATAACTATCATCAAGCTTTTAAGAAATTAGATACTGAACAACTCAAAAAAGATATGCAAGATCTTTTAACCCAATCACAAGACTGGTGGCCTGCTGATTTTAGCAATTATGGCCCTTTCTTTATTAGGTTGTCTTGGCATGATGCTGGCACATACAGAATATATGATGGCAGAGGTGGCGCTAATCGTGGACAACAACGATTCTCTCCTCTAAATAGCTGGCCTGATAATGTCAACCTTGATAAAGCAAGACAACTTCTATGGCCAATCAAACAAAAATATGGTGATGCTGTATCTTGGTCAGATTTGATTGTCTTAGCTGGTACAGTTTCTTTAGAATCAATGGGAATGAAGCCTATTGGATTTGCTTTTGGTAGAGAAGATGACTGGCAAGGTGATGATACTAATTGGGGTGTTTCTCCAGAAGAGTTATCTAGTAATGTAAAAGATGGTAAACTTGTTAAACCTTTCTCCGCTACAGAGATGGGCCTAATTTATGTCAATCCAGAGGGTCCAGATGGTAAACCTGATATCAAAGGTGCTGCAAGTGCAATCCGCCAAGCATTTAGCGGTATGGGCATGACTGATAAAGAAACTGTAGCTTTAATTGCAGGTGGTCATACTTTTGGTAAAACTCATGGTGCAGTACCAGCTGATAAAGTCAAACTATCAATTGGGCCTGCTCCTGATAAGGCTCCTATTAAACAGCAAGGTCTAGGGTGGCACAACAGTTATGGTACAGGAAATGGCGATGACACTATAGGTAGTGGTCTTGAGGGTTCTTGGACTTCTACACCAACATTTTGGAATCATGATTTTCTTAGTAACCTTTACAACTGAGACTGGAAGAAAACACTTAGTCCTGCTGGTGCTCATCAATGGACTCCTACTAATGCTAAACAGGAAAATATGGTTCCTGATACTCACAAACCAGGCGTAAAACATAAACCAATTATGCTTACTACTGATTTGGCACTCAAAGAAGATTCAATATTTAATAAATATGCTCAAGAATTCTACAAAAATCCTCAAGAGTTCAAAGAAGAGTTTGCTAAAGCATGGTTTAAACTAACCCACCGTGATATGGGGCCAAAATCTCGATATATAGGTCCTTGGATTCCTAAACAAGACTTTATCTGGCAAGATCCTGTTCCAGTAGCCGACTATCAGCAAGTATCTACACAAGATGTTTCTCAACTTAAACAAGAGATCATTAGCTCTGGTTTGACAAATCAAGAACTTATCAGAACAGCTTGGGATGCAGCTTCTACATATCGTAAAACTGACTATAGAGGCGGTGCAAATGGTGCAAGAATTGCTCTAGCTCCAGAGAAAGATTGGCAAATAAATGAACCTGCTAAACTTGAAAAAGTTCTTGCTAAACTTAAAGAAATCCAAACTAATTTTAACAATAGCAAAACTGATGGTACTAAGATATCTCTAGCTGATCTAATAGTTTTAGGTGGTAATGTAGGTATCGAGCAAGCAACTAAACAAGCTGGCTATAGTATAGATATACCATTTGTGCCTGGCAGAACAGACGCTACTCAAGCGCAGACTGATATAGAGTCTTTTAATTACCTAAAAACCAAGTCTGATGGTTTCATAAACTATACAGATGGTAGTGTAGCTGCTGATAAATTAGCACAAGCTTTGGTAGAAAAAGCTAGCTTACTTAACTTAA
The DNA here is from genome assembly GCF_003069505.1 of Francisella-like endosymbiont. Classification (NCBI taxonomy): domain Bacteria; kingdom Pseudomonadati; phylum Pseudomonadota; class Gammaproteobacteria; order Thiotrichales; family Francisellaceae; species Francisella-like endosymbiont. Next base: position 250,929 of record NZ_QAPC01000002.1, read on the forward strand.
ATATCCCAGAAATGACAGTGTTAGTTGGTGGTATGCGAGCACTAAATGTAAACTATGATAATTCTCAAGAAGGTATATTAACTACTACTCCAGGTCAGCTTAATAATAGCTTCTTTGTAAACTTTCTAAATATGTCTACTGAATGGAAAAAATCTGATAAAAAAGATGGTGAATACATTAGTATAGACAGAAAAACTGGTAAGCAAAAGTGGGCAGCATCACCAGTTGATCTAATTTTTGGTTCAAACTCAGAGCTTAAAGCAGTAGCTCAAGTTTATGCTGAAAATGGCAATGAGCAAAAATTTGTTAACGACTTTGCAAAAGCTTGGCATAAAGTTATGATGCTTGGCAGATTTGATGTGCAACAATAACTCTACTAAAAACTTCTAAAATACTTATTAGTGCTAAATCTATTGCATCTATACTCATTTAATCTAATATGTAGCTATATAAACACTAATTTATTAGATTTTGTATGGCTATAAATCTTTATCATCAAAACGACTATCTAAGGCAAAACAATAATATTGCAAAAAAGGAAAACTTTTCTGCTTTTAGACGAGATTATGCTCGTGTTATCCACTCTTCATCTTTTCGTAGATTACAAGCAAAGACACAAATCTTCCCAAGCTTTGAAAATGACTTCTTTAGAAATAGGCTAACTCATTCACTTGAGGTTGCACAAATAGCTAAATCCATAACAGTCAAACTTAATGCTGAACATCAACTTAATCTTGATTATGATCTAATCGAAACAGCCGCTCTTTGTCATGATATTGGTCACCCTCCTTTTGGCCATAATGGTGAGGTTGCTTTGAACAAAAAAATGCGTGAATTTGGTGGATTTGAGAGCAATGCTCAAACTTTAAGATTGATATCACATACTGCAAAGAAAGATATTGATCAAAAGCAAACTTTTGGACTAAATTTGACTTATCGGACTCTTGCAGCAACAATAAAATATGAACGCCTTATCCCACCTATTAGTGATTTAGGTAAGCTTACCAAAGGCTACTATAGTGAAGAAGCGTACCTAGTAGCCAATATCAAGCACAAACTTCTTGAACCGTATGGTGTAACTAATATAGATGGTGAATTCAAAACCATTGAATGCTATATAATGGATGTAGCTGACGAGATTGCCTATTCTACCTACGATGTTGAAGATGCTCTTAAGGGAGGTTTCATTGATCCACTCTCTATAGCTAGTATTGATGATAAGCTTCTTGACAAGGTTTTCAAAGCAATGCCGGATGACTTAGAAATTACTAAGAATGAAATTAGAAATATCCTAAAAGATATTTTTTCAGATTATATAGATTTTACTGCTGATAGCAGAAATATTTATAGAATATCTAAAAATATTGCCAACAATAGCTTATTGCGGACAAAACTAACATCTAAGTTAGTCAATAGTTGCATCCAAAACATTAAGCTAGAGCTTAACCAAGATATCCCAATGCTATCAAGAGTTTATCTAAATAGTCAAGTGCGAAAACAAGTTGAAGTTCTCAAAAAATATATATTATTTAAGATAATAAAATCACCAAAGTTGAATGTTCTTAGATATCGTGGTAGAGAGATAATCTCAGAAATTTTTGATATTCTAATCAGCTCAACTCCCGATGAGAGCTTACTACCTGATGATATCGGTGTGATATTTTATAACACAGATAATCCTCAAGGCAAAGCTAGAATAATCAGCGACTATATATCTTCTATGACTGACCGATATATAATCGAATTTTATAATCAGTCTAAATCTGACTCTTCAGCGATGATTTTTAAGCCTTTTTCATAAACCAACTCGTCACTGCTATTCCAATAAAAGAAACTACTCCAGCAAATACTATTAAGTATACTAGTACTAATAAATTACTAGTTGATGTAATAAAAAATATTGTCAACTCTAGAACTCCTGCAGAAAATAATAAATAACCCCGGTTATATAAGCTATACCATACCCACGACACCTGTACTCTAACCTAAAGAAATTTTTAAAAATTACATTGTATGTTGAGGTAAAAAACCATATATTAGTAGACAACAATATAAAATAGCTATAAGCACTCTCTCCAGCTATTATACTTTTATAAAAAACAGGAGTTAGAGCTATGCTCAAGATTATTAATAAAGACATCATTTTTATTTTAGAAACATAATCACTGATGAATCCTCCAACTAACAACTAATAGCTGAAACTATAGATCCAATTAACAATAAATTAGAGACATCAAAATCAGAGACAATATACATCTGATGATATGCCGTTAAAAACATATACAATTGTGTTGCAAGCATAGCAATATAAGTAACTAGTGCTATACCAATAGTTACTTTTATAACAAACATATAATTATGAGAACGTTGTTTATCTAATGCTTTAACAACTCTAGGAATATCGATAATATTTTTCTCAAAAAAATAGTAGAAATGTAAAACAAGCACCTATGAAAAACCCTATACACTAACCGTAATCTTGTATAAAACTTTGGCTAGTAAAATGATTTAAGATAAACAACACTAATGATGTCATCATAATACTTATACTCAAACAACAAAACACCATGCTTGTTACTAAGCCTTGCCTTTGAGGGTAATTCTCAACTATATATATACAACAGAAACAGGTATTTCCACACCAACTGCTAATGACTGTAATACAACACAAACCAACGAATAAAATAGTTGCTAAGACTCCAATACTTTCTATAGTAGGCAAAAAAGCAAAGGCTAAAGTTGAGAAAAATAGTAAGATCATATTTAATCTCAATATAAGTGCTCTACCTTTCTCATCAGCAAGATAGCCAAATCCCCAAGTACCTAGTGGGCGTACAAGGTAGCCAACAATATAGACCAAGAAAACTAATATGGTATTACTTATAGAACTACTTTTATCAAAAAATTTATTTCCAATAGTTACAGCAAATACAGAATATATTGCCAGATCATAGTATTCAAAAGCTATTCCTAAAGTTGAAAATAACAACCTACTATAACTTTCATCAATTATCAAAATTTAAAGATTTTTATATATATTGGTAAAATCAAAAAGATAATCAAATACTAATTAGCATAAGCAGGTGTTAGCTCAATAATTTCTAACGTCAAGCTATGCTTAAGCATATCAATGTGTGTATTTAACAATTTTGTAAGCTGATTTTTAGCTCTAGTGTAAGATTGGTGTAGCCTACAACTAGTCTTAAACTTAAATTTCTAAATCAAAATATTTCAAAAAATCTATCACTATAAATACTATGTAGTTACCTAAAGGCTAATTACATAGTATTACAAGAGCTCTAAACTTAAAAAGTTATTGTTTTACATATTAATAAACAAAAATTTTATCTTTAAGTACTAAATTTAAAGCTGTCGATAAAACATTTTTTTCAACATTATGACCTGCATCGCGCATAACCTTCCATGAGTAGCTATGATCTACTCTAATTATATCTTGAGCTATAATTGGTCCCTCATCTAAGTCATCTGTGACAAAATGACTAGTTGCACCAATTATTTTCACTCCCCTTTCATACACTTGCTTATATGGATTTGCGCCAATAAAAGCTGGTAGGAATGAATGGTGAATATTTAACAACTTACCTTGAAATTACCCTACAAAGCTTGGGGTTAATATTTGCATATACTTTGCTAGTACAATGACATCATGCTGATAAGTTTTGATAACATCACAAACTCTATTCTCATGTTTTTCTCTATTAATTCCTTCATGAGAAATATGCTCAAAAGGTACATCAAACTTCTCAACAAAGCCTCTAAGATTATCATAGTTTGAGATTACCGCAGTAATATTCGCATCTATTTTTCCTTCTACATGTTTTATTAACAAATCACCAAGACAATGCATCTCCTTTGTAGCTAGAATAATAATATTTTTTTAGAATAATCGGCAAGCTTAATTTCTGAATTATTAGGCAAAGCCTCCCTAAGTTCAGATAATATTTGTTGACAATTTACTTCACCGCTAAAAACAGTACGCATAAAAAACTTATTGTTTTGTTTGTCTACAAATTCAGAGTTTATTTCAACATTAAGATTAGTTTCAATTAATAATTTGTATTTTTACATTTATTAATCTTTCTAAATTAATTTATAATCATAAACTATAATACATAAATATTTTTTAATTAGACTTTTAATTGCAACAGCTTTTATTTAGTTCCAAAAATTTTCTCTCAAAGAAAGATTGATTTAGATTATAACAAAAAACTTCAGTTAAATAATTAAGACTATTAATTTAATAAACTTATTGAAAAATTTAAGCTAGTTGTGATTAGTTGAATCATGAAACCTATAAGTATTACATAAATTTATGTTAAAAGCTCCTTTACTAGTATAACTTGAATTCAAAATTTTTATGATCAGTAAACTATAAGACTAGTCTATGCAGTATCTAAGATAATCTTTACCAAAACTTGATTTAAGAATATCTTATTATAGTATAGGAAAGTATGATTAGAAATAGATTTTAGTCAAATTATAGATTATATAAGTAATTTAGGAGGATTATTGTTTTTCCTAAATATTACTTTGCGAAGGGATATCTCCATGAGCCCACCACTGAGCCATATATTTTTAACCATTATAAGTCACCTCATCATCTTTAGTATATACAGCTTGAGTATTCCATGTACTCACTGTTGAAGATTTGTCGCCACCTTAGTCATTATTACCTTAATCATTGTTTTGATCACCTGCTCCAATAGTTTCAAAAGTTAAACTATCTTTTCTAGAATCATTTCATGTACTAGCAATTACTTCTATAGTATATCTTGTACCTTTTTCTAGATTAGTTAGGACATAATTTAGGCTAGTGATATTCTCAGCTATCACATTGCACTAACGATTACTTTATATGTGATAGAACCATCTAATTCTGGCTTATTCCAAGATACTGTAGCAGAGTTCTCTGTAACAGATACAAGATTGTATCTGACGCATAAACCATAGCAATAGTATTGATTAAAGACTTGTTAGGATCAGTAGAGTCATTATCTGCTTGCCAGAACATAGTACCACCAAGATTTCTACTTTTTAGTATACTTAGTTTTCTCACCTACAGACCATACATCATCATAAGTTATAAATGATTTGGTTGATAGACTATATAGCCCAAGGCTGCATCACAGCTTTACCATATTTTATTAATATGTATCAATATTTGAAATTTAGCTAAACCACTAACAGGTTTAGTTGTACCACAACCAGTAACTGGATCATTCGCAGGTGCTGCTTCTAGTATTGTATATGTTCCTAAACCTATTAATGCATATACTACTGAGATTAATTTTGTTTTGTTCATAAGTATTTCTCTTCATTATTACGATCATAATAAATAAAACTTAATATTTCTTTAAGAGCCTCTATGTTTTACTTATTTTTGCAACAATATATCACATCCCAACTTTTAATAAATTATCAAAAAATAACAAGTCTTTAATAAAAATTAATACTTAATATATAAACTTATTTTAGCTATAAATAATATTTTAACTTCAGTATTAATTAATAATATATTAATATGCAACTTAAATAATATAATAAATATTCTCAAAGAATAAATTTAATTTAAAAAAATAATTTTAAACAAAGTATTCTTTTTTATAGTTTTGATATCAAATAGTTGCAAAAACTAACTATATTAGATAATATCTAATATTATTGTCAAATTGATAGTTCAAAATTTAAACGCTTAAAGGAGCTCAAACATGAATAAAAGTTTCTACACAAATGTTAATAGTAAGATACAAGAAATTAAACAAGCTGGTACTTATAAGAGTGAAAGAATTATAACAACACCTCAAGAGCCTATAATTAATTTAGAGAATGGTGAAACTTTAATTAATTTCTGTGCTAATAACTATCTTGGTTTTGCAAATAATCCTGAAATAGTTGCTTATGCTAAAGAGCATATTGAAGAATGTGGTTATGGTATGGCCTCAGTAAGATTTATTTGTGGTACTAACAGTGTCCACAAACAACTAGAAAGAAAGTTAAGCGATTTTTTTTGTTCGAAGATACAATTTTATACCCTTCGTGTTTTGATGCAAATACTGGACTTTTTGAAACACTACTTACAAAAGAAGATGCTATTATTAGTGACTCTCTTAACCATGCTAGTATTATTGATGGTGTTAGGCTTTGCAAAGCAATGAGATTTAGATATAACAATAATGATATGCAAGATCTTGAAGCAAAACTAATAGAGGCTGATGAAGTTGGTGCAAGATTTAAGATGATCGCTACAGATGGTGTATTCTCTATGGATGGTATTATTGCTGATCTTAAATCAATCTGTGACTTAGCTGACAAGTATAACGCTATTGTTATGGTTGATGATTCTCATGCCGCTGGTTTTGTTGGCAAACATGGTAAAGGATCTATCGAACATTGTAATGTAATCGGTAGAATAGATATTTTAACAGGCACTTTAGGCAAAGGTTTAGGAGGTGCTTCTGGCGGCTATATCTGTGCTAAGAGAGAAGTAGTAGATTTACTTAAGAATCTTTCTAGACCATATCTTTTCTCAAATTCACTTGCACCAATAATTGCCAAAACTTCTATAAAAGCATTAGAAATTACTAAAAGCTCGAATGAACTAAGAGAACAATTAAAAGCTAACCAACAAAGATTCAGATCTAAAATGACTGATGCTGGATTTGATTTGATTCCAGGCGAGCACCCTATTATTCCTGTAATGATCTATGATGAGAAAAAAGCTGCAGAATTTGCTGAAAAACTCCTAGATTATGGAATCTATGTAATTGCTTTCTCATATCCAGTAGTGCCTAAAGGCAATGCAAGAATTAGAACACAAATGTCAGCTGCTCACACTTTTGAGCAAATTGACAAAGCTGTTGATGGCTTTACAAAAGCTGCCAAAGAGTTAGGATTATTCAGTAATATTCATCATAGGAATCTAAACAATGAAAGCATTAGCTAAATTAAAAAAACAACCAGGTATATGGATGATTAATGATACTACAATTCCTGAATATAACCATAATGAGGTTTTAATTAAAATTAAAAAAACTGCTATTTGTGGTACAGATCTGCATATTTACAACTGGGACAAATGGTCACAACAAACCATACCAGTACCAATGATTATTGGACATGAATTCTCTGGTGAAGTCGTAGCCAAAGGAGATGGTGTCACAAGTGTGAATATTGGAGATAGAGTATCAGGTGAGGGACATCTTGTATGTGGTCAATGTCGTAATTGTAGAGCGGGCAAGCGCCATCTTTGTAGAAAAACTATAAGTATAGGTGTAAATGTTCAAGGAGTTTTTGCAGAATATTTAGCTATGCCAGCAGTTAACGTATTTAAAATTCCTGATTCTATTAGTGATGATATCGCTAGTACCTTTGATCCTCTTGGTAATGCTATTCATACCGCTCTATCTTTTAATTTAATAGGTGAAGATATATTAATAACTGGAGCTGGACCTATAGGTCTTATGGCTGTTAAAATAGCAAGGTTCTGTGGTGTGAGTAGAATAGTTATCACCGATATTAATGAATATCGCCTACAAATGGCAAAAGATTTTGGTGCAACTGTAGCTTTAAATGTCGCACCATTTAACAATCAACAAGACTTAGTCAAAGAAATGCGTAGAATAATGTCTGATATAGGCATGACAGAGGGATTTGATGTTGGCCTGGAAATGTCTGGTAATAATTCTGCAATTTCTATGATGCTTGATGTTATAAATCATGGTGGTAAGCTATCTTTATTAGGTATAGCGGCAGGCGATGTTGCTGTTGATTGGGGAGCAATATTATTTAAAGGTCTAACTCTTAAGGGTATATATGGTAGAGAAATGTTTGAAACATGGTACTTAATGTCAAGCATGCTTCAAGCTGGTATGGATATGAACCCTATCATCACACATCGACTTCATATTAATGAATTTCAAAAAGGATTTGAGATAATGAAAAGTGGCCAATGTGGTAAAGTAATACTTGATTGGAGTAGCTAGGATGAAAAAACTAGATTACTCAAATACTACAAAAGTTGATATTCAATGGGTATTCACTTTGTTTGGTACAGCAATAGGTGCAGGATTACTTTATCTCCCTATCCAAGCTGGAGATAGTGGTCTTTGGGCTTTGGTAACAGTACTTATTTTTGCTTTACCTTTGACATATTACTCACATAAAAATATGTCAAATATCGTGCTTTGCACAGATAATGACGGTATTACAGATGTATTTACTCATAATCTTGGTAAATTCTTTGGTTTGACTTGTGTAGTGCTATATTTCTTTGCAATATTCCTAAATATGCCGATGTACTCTATCGGCCTAAATAGTGAATTAAGTAATTTTCTTTTAAATTACAATATTGTAAAAACTAATTTATCAACACACATATGGTTTAGTTTTAGCATTCTGACTGTTTTATTAATAATAGTTTCTTTAGGTATCAATATAATTCTAAAGTTTATGCAGCTTATAGTTATATTCTTAATTATATTAGTAATAACACTATCTATATATATAATACCTTATTGGAACTTTGTGTTTATAACTGATAATCATTTTGATGCTGTTGGTTATATCACAGGTGTATTAATGGTATTACCAATTTTAATATTATCGATGAATCATTCGCCTGTTATCTCCAGTCTAATAATTTTTTATCGTAACTATGTAAAAATTGAACGCTCACAAGAAAAATACAAAATTTATAAAATACTTAAGATTAATGTACTAATTCTTTTTATCTTTGTACTACTCTTTGTGACATCTTGCTTACTTAGCACTACTATACCAGACCTTAATAGAGCTAATGCAAATAATCTATCAATAGTAACACTGATACAAGAGCAGCATTCAGGTACTTTATTGAATATTTTAGCGCCAATGATAGTTTTTACCGCTATTATTAGTTCATTTATAGGCTGTTACATAGGTTCAAAAGAAGCTTTAAAATATCTATTTAAATATTTCTTTAGGAATATATATAAAATTGAAGTTTCTGATTCACTAATAAATAAAATCTGTGTTGGACTAATATTCATAGTTCTATGGATATGTACAATATGTAATTTTAAAATCCTTAATATTATAGGTATACTAGTTGCGCCTACAGTGGCTTTTTTACTATATGTTTTACCTGTAATAATAATTTATAAAAATATTCAATGCAAAGACTATAGGCACGTAATATTAGACTCTATCTTATTTATAATGGGGTTAGTAATTATATTTGGTTATATAATAGGTTTACTTTTAAAATAAATTCTTAGCTTAACTGCCAATTAGCATACTCTAAATCATCTTTAGTTGTAATCTTGATATTTTTCTTTGAACATTCAACAGCAATAGGATTTATACCAAATATTTCTAAAGCTGATGCTTCATCAGTTACTTTATTAACCAGATTATTTAAGTAGCAAAAATCAAAAGCTTTCTCTAACTGCCCAAGCCTAGATAATTGTGGTGTTTGAGCAAGCCAAATATTATTACGATCAAGTGTTTTGATAATTATATTCTTTATAGTAACTTGCTTAACTGTCTCAAACGCTCTTACTGCTAAGATACCTGCTTGTGAATGTGATAGCTTAGTTTGCTGATATAAATCGATAATGCTATCAATATTAACACAAGGTCTAGCAGCATCATGCACAAAAACCCAGTCATTATTTTTACGCTCATCGATAGCCTTAAGAGCATTATAAACACTATTAAACCTAGTCGCACCACCACTACAAACTACTATTTTGTCACGATTATAATATAACGAATCACTCCAAAAATTATCATTTGCAGCAATCGCAACAAAGATTTTATCAAACAAAGGATTATCAATAAACTTTGCTAAAGTATTATCAAGGATAGTCCTGCCATTACTAAGTTTATAGTATTGTTTAGGAATATCTAACTGCATTCTAGTACCTATTCCAGCTGCTGGAATAATTACATATTTATTTGACACTGTAAAAAACCTCTCCTTGCTTGATTAGCCCCATATTCTCACGAGCCAAGCTTTCAAGCACCTCACTATTTTGACGTAATGAAACTACTTCAGAATATAATTGTGCATTAGTCTGAGATTTATGCTTAACTTCTTTTTGTTGACTAGCTACAGATTTTTTTAGTGACTGATACTTGATAAGACCTGTATTGCTAAACCACAGATCATATTGCAATATAGCTATTAGTAATAAAACTACAGAAATAAAAATATAAAAAAAAGAACTAGATCTGATATCCATGAAATAATTATTCTTCTACTTAAACTACAACTTCCTCAGCTTCACTATCTTCTACAATAATTTCTTGAACATCTTCTTCTACTTATTCATCTAATTAAATACAAATGCTTTTATTCCAGGGTAAATTGCATTTTCACCTAATTCTTCTTCGATTCTAAGTAACTGGTTATACTTAGCTATACGATCAGATCTAGATAATGATCCTGTTTTGATTTGTCCAGAACATGTTGCTACAGCCAAATCCGCAATAATAGTATCAGAAGTTTCACCAGAACGATGTGACACCACGCAAGTGTATCCTGCTTGTCCAGCCATCGTCATTGCTTCAAAAGTCTCTGTCAAAGTACCAATTTGATTTAGCTTAATCAAAATTGAGTTTGCAACGCCTTTTTCGATACCCTTAGCAAGGATACTTGGGTTAGTAACAAATAAATCATCACCAACTAGTTGCACCTTGTTACCAAACTTTTCAGTTAACAGTTTCCAACCTTCCCAATCTTCTTCCGCTAGACCATCCTCAATAGATACAATTGGATACTTCTCAACCCATGCTGCATAGTAATCAATCATTTCTTGGCTTGTTAATGACTTATTCTCTGACTTAAGCTCATACTTACCATCTTTATAGAACTCACTACTTGCTGGATCTAGCGCTATAAATACATGTTTACCAGGCTCATAACCTGCTTCTTTAACTGATTCTAGTATTGCTTGTATAGCTGCTTCATTTGATGGTAGATCAGGAGCATAACCACCCTCATCACCAACACCAGCTACACTATAACCATCAGTAAGTAGTACTTTTTTAAGTGTATGGAAAACCTCTGTACTACATCTTAGAGCCTCAGAAAATGTATCAAAACCAGCTGGAACAATCATAAACTCTTGCATGTCAACGTTATTATCAGCATGTGAACCGCCATTAATGACATTCATCATTGGTACTGGTATTAGATATTCTTTGACATCCATTAGATAACGGTAAAAAGGTTTTCTAAGGTGTGATGCTGCAGCTCTAGCAGTAGCTAGTGAGACACCTAGAATTGCATTTGCACCTAGATTTTTCTTATTCTCAGAACCATCTAGTTTTATCATAGTTTTATCAATCAATCTTTGGTCTAATGCGTCTAAACCTTTAACTGCTTGAGCTATCTTAGTATTAACATTTTCAACAGCTTTATATACACTCTTGCCTAGAAAAAGAGCTTTATTACCATCTCTTAACTCTAAAGCCTCTTTGATACCTGTAGAAGCTCCAGAAGGAACAGCAGCACGACCAAAAGCACCACTTTCCAAAAGCACATCTACTTCAACTGTAGGATTACCACGCGAATCTAATATTTGTCTAGCAAAAACTTGTTTTATTTGTGATGACATAATTACAAACTCCTTTAGATAAATTAAGCCTTTTATCATTTTTTTAAAACTTTATCAATTATAAGCTGAGTTATGTATGCTTTGCAATTTAATATACTTATTTAAAAATTATTCTTCAGATGATTTCTCTGAGATGATTTCCTGTGCCTCAGTGAAGTTAAGACTTTCAGGAGTTACTATTGTAAAAGTAGCTGTATCTGTAGGAGATTTTCGTGCTGATATTCTATATGCTGAGTACAAGCATAAACTAATACTTAGCAACGCTGTAATTATAAAAAAGCCAAATGGTCCAAAAATAGACATCATGTTAGATATTACAACAGGACTGATTACCGAACCTAAACCATATGAAATAGTTAAAACACCAATTGCTCCTAAAATTTCATTTTCATCAAGAAAATCACTTGCATGAGATATAGATAATGGATATATTACAAAAGCACAACCACCAAAAATAAACATAATTACAGCAAATATAAAATAAGATGTATGAAAAACAAATATAAATATTGAGGTGATAAAAATACCTGCTCCTGCTAAAAGTATCACTTTACGTCTATCGGTAAGATCTGATAATTTACCCATAGGCACTTGTAATAACATTCCTCCTAAAATTGTAATCATCATTAATACTGATATCATGTCATGATCACTTCCAACCCTTACGAGAAAGATAGGCAACAAAGTATATATAGAACCTAACAATGAACCACTAATAACACTAGCTGCCATTGCTAAAGGAACTTTTTTAATGATTTTAGAAGGAGAGCAAATTTCTTCGGAGTTTGGCACAGGTGCAACTGTTTTTGTAAAAGCCATCAATACTATCGCAACACTACATAAAGAAGATATAAAACAATAAGCTAATATCCCTTCACTAAAATGAACATTTATCATCAACTGTGAAAATGCTTGTGTACCATAGTATACAAAAAGATATATTGAAAAAATCAAACCTCTATTTCTCTTATCTGATGATAATATACACCAGCTTTCGATAATGATAAATAAAGCTGCTAATGAGTAACCACAGACAAACCTAAATAATACCCAAACAGCAACACTTTTATTTACACCAACTATTAACGTACTGATAGCCATAAGAGATGCAAACAGCACAAAAGCTCTTATATAACCTACTCTAATGATAGTAAACTGTGAAAAATAAGACCCTGCCGTCATACCAAAGAAATATGCTGCAGAAATTATACCAATCATTAAACTAGAGCGACCAAGATTATTTAGCTCAATAGACGAATAAGTTGTAAAAAAGCCATTGCCAAATGATAATACACACATTGCGATTATTGGTGTAATAATAAGAAATAAAGTCTGTCTAACGGTCATCGCTTTAACCTCCAAAGAAAGGTATAATGAATATTGCAAATTATATAGAAAACTTTTAATTAAGTTAAGCTAGTTATAAAAAAGTTTAACAAAGAAATTTATCAATATTTTTTTAATTTGTCCAGTTTATATAGCCATATAGAGCATTTAACAAATAAATAAGCCACATAGCTAAAATGCTATACCTTCACCTGTGCCAGAAAAATATTGTTGTAACCAAATAATTGTTGAAAGAGTATTTATAATAATCCATAAAACCCATTGCTCGATATAAGCTTTGACCATTAAGATAATCGCCACAACAGATACTATACCGGTCAATGAATCAGCAATCAAACCAACCTGTTGGTTAAAATATCCCCTTAAAATAAAAGTCCTATATATATGCTGCAATAATTATAACTATGACAAGATAGACTCTTTGTTTTGCTGATAAAGTTTTTGTTATGATACTATTATTCTCACTAATATTTTGTGGTTTTGTCCAAGTATATAAACCATAAAACTGCATAGGGAAAAAGAAAAAAGCAAAAAGTAGAAACTGCCCATAAACACCTTGACTGTAGCAAACATAAGCATAAGTAATATTATTGATAAATGCAAAAAAATAATTAAGAATGTTACCTTTAGCTACTAGTAAAATATTTAGCATATCTGTAACTGTAGCTATAGTAGTAACAACTAAATAATCATTTGTCGTTAAAATACTTATAATCCCTAAGCTAGTTACAGAAATCACTAGCCACAATATTTCAAAAATATTCCAATCATTAAAAATGCTCGAAAGCTTTATATTTTTAAATCTTTTGAAATAATTTGCTAGTTGTGAAAAAAAATCATTAATAACTTGAATAATCAATATAGTATATTCCCAATTAAATTAACTTGCCACAAGCTCCATAGCTCCATAAATTCCTGCTTAATCTCAGAGCTTAGCTAGCTTAAAGTCATATTCTGCATAAATATCAGCAAATGAATTTTTCATTGCTGCTCTTTTAATCTGGCTAAGGTATCTTTCATCAATAGCTTCCATAACACCACCATCTAATATGACCATCGATGGATTTATCATATTTAAAGCACTTCCTAGTCCTGTACCTAAATACTCCATAGCTTCACTAAGTATATCCATAGCAATTTAATCTTGCTCATCTAATGCTTTTTTAATATGACCACTTTTTAGTTTACCACGATTCTCCATCACTAGATCAATTAAAGTACTATGAACATTTTTCTTAGCTAAATTTTCTATTTTCTTTTCGATACCAACTTTACCTGCATAGGCTTCTAAGCACCCTTGTAAACCACAACCTGGACAATATGCACCACTTTTTTGATAATAGTATGACCGAGCTCTGCTGCTAAACCACTGTCATCAGTATACAGCTTACTATTAAGTACCAAACCACCACCGATACCAGTACCTACAAAAGCACCGATAATATCATCACAGCCAACACCTGCACCATATTTGGCCTCACCTAAAATCCAACATTTACATCATGATCTATCTCAGACTTGACAGCATATTTATCTTGTATAAGTTGCCTTAAATTAACACCATTAAAATTAATATTGCCGCTTCTACGCACAATTAATGTTTTTTTATCATATAAGTCTAGCAACTTCTATACCAATATCTACTAGCTTTTTACCAGTTAGTATTTCCGCTATAAGCTTATCAATTACTTTAAACAATTTTCCAACCACAACTTCAGTTTCTTCTTTAGCTTTTGATTTAACTTTTGCTGTTGTCATTAGTTTTTTTGCTCATCAAAAATACTAGTTAAGATATTTACTACCACCGATATCTAAACCTATATACATAAGTGTCTCCTAAACCTTCTCAAAAACAGCTATTGACTCAACATGCATTGTATGAGGAAACATGTCCATTATACCGGCACTTATCAATTTATAACCTTTGCTATTGACCAAAATGCCAGTGTCACGTGCTAAAGTAGCAGTATCACATGAAACATACACTATGCGCTCAACATTAAATTTTTCAATATTACTACAAACTTCTTGTGCACCAGCTCGAGGCGGATCTAAAAGCATCTTATTGTATTCAAAATTATTAAACCACTCTTTATTCTCAAAATTCTCAAAAAGATTTGCTGCATAAAAATTAACATTTGTAATATTATTATTAGCTGCCGTTTCTTTAGCTCTTTGTACCATCATAACATTACCATCAACACCAATTACAGCTTTAGCATATTTCGAAATTGGCAGTGTAACATTACCTAAACCACAAAATAAATCGATAATAGAATCTTGCTTTGATATATCAAGAAGCTGTATAGCTCTTTTGATCATTTTTCTATTAATATCATTATTTACTTGGGTAAAATCATTTGGCTCAAAACCAATACTAATACCATCAATAGGTTGATAACTTAACTTAACTAGAGCAATATCTTTTTCAGGATATAACCTAAAAACTGTATCTGGACCTTTTGACTGTAGATATATCCAGTAATTATTTTGCGAACCAAAAGTTTTTAGCTTTTTAAGGTCTTCATTAGCAAATGGCTCTAGATGACGTACAATAAACGCTGGCCTTGTATCATCTATTGCAATCTCTAACTGTACTATATGTTTATATACAGATAGAGTCTTTATAAAAAGAAGCTATTTCAGTTAATTTCTCACCTACAAGCGGATTTAATACCATGCATTTATCTATATCAGCTAAAAACCTACCATTGCGTTCTCTAAAACCTACAATTACTTTGCTCTTTTTTGTAACATAGCGTACACCAAGACGCGCCTTGTTACGGTAATCTTCAGTATTATTTGTGTATAGCGGCGGTAAAATATTCTCCGGCTCAACATCATTTCCAATATATTTTAAATGATTAAGTAAAGTCTGTTGTTTATGCTCAATTTGCGATGCTGTAGACATATGCTGTAAGCTACAACCACCACATATTTCAAAATAATCACATGGTGGTGTAACTCTACTAGGAGATTTTTTTATATACTCAACCACTTTTGCTTCATCAAATTTTACTTTTGTAAAGGTATATTCAAATTTACTATTTCTCCAGGTAATGTAAAAGGTATAAAAGTAGTTTTACCAGCAACTTTTGCAATACCTCTACCATCATGACTTAACGCTGTAATTTCTGCCTCAAAGATTCCACCTTTTAGCTTATTATGACGTCTAGATCTTCTCATAAATAATTCAACGAAAAATATTACAGCAATTGTATTTAATTCAAATCACAAATGCAACTTAATCGCAAAAGTTAATATTGGCTTTTATTATTTTAGATTGATAGCTTTACCATCGTATGCTGCAACATGACCTGGAGCAAACTGATAAACTCCAGCTTTTGAATGTGAGAAAATCATATCTATCTTTCCACTAGTTGCTAAACCTGGTATTTTTTGTGGATATAATGCGAACTCAACTTTAGCTAATGAAGATGATAAAAGCTATATTTGTCCTTTTTGTGGTTTAGTATCTAAAGATTTAGTCGGACCATATGCTCCGCCAATATTTGCAAAAACATCGTAGCGTACATCTTGAGATTGAGATTTTTGCGGCACAAATATAAACATATTTGAATCTTTCATAGTTTTAGCGCCAAAGCCAGCAGCAAACCAACCACTACCTCGTTCTTGCCATTGTTTATTTTTATTAAGTTCAACTTCCAAAATAGCGTAAATATGATCTTTATATTGCGCATATTTAAAAGACATGTCTCTCATGCCAATAGTCTCATATTTTAAGTCAGTTGGACAAACTGCTGCTGAGGCATTATCAGCATAAGACATAGAACTAGCTGCCACTGCTAAAACTAATGAGCTTAACAAAACTTTTTTCATACAATCTCCTTAGATTTACTTCTAAGTAAATTCTCCCACATGCTAAGCAGATATTATAGTACAAAATAAACAACTGAAATTAAAATTTAGGCATAAAGCTACCCTAGATATCGTGGTAGGTGCTGAGGGGTTCGAACCCCCGACCCTCGCCTTGTAAGGGCGATGCTCTCCCA